>NZ_RJUB01000005.1 GCF_024343615.1 Ferruginibacter sp. HRS2-29
GGCAATCCTTCAACTAGCTCAGGATGATGATAATATGGCTGAAATGTAATGATTCATATCCGTCATCTTGAACTTGTAAGGGACAGGACGGCTTATACTCAAAAAAAATCAAGTGGACGTAAACTCAATCAATCAGCCTGCGGGCTCCAGGGAAATTCCCGGGGCGGGTGGCATGCGGGTGTATACAATAGAAAATATTCAGGGAACAAAACTGGTAGTGTCGGACTTTGGAGCAGCTGCCATTTCCCTGTTCGTAGCAGATCGTACTGGTAAAAAGGAGGATGTGTTGCTGGGATATCAAACGCCTGAAGAGTACCTGCAGGATGAATTTTACATGGGCACGGTAGTGGGCCGTTATGCCAACAGGATTTCCGGCGATACAGTTGTGATAGAAAACAATCCTTATAAACTTTTTACAAAAGACGGCACTTATCATCATCATGGTGGTAAAGTAGGGTTTAATAAAAAACAATTCGGGGCCTGCGAATTTCACCAGGTGGGCAAAAGCGGGATCGTATTTACTTATACGAGCCCGCACCTGGAAGAAGGGTTTCCCGGAGAATTAAAACTGGAAGTGATCTATACATTGGGTGATGATAATAGCTGGACGGTAGAATACAAAGCCATTTCAGACAAAACCACTATCATCAATCTCACGCAGCATGCGTATTTCAATCTTGCCGGCGATCCTGCGAATGCCATTGATGCACATGAACTACAGATCAACGCCGAACAATTTTTACCCGTAAATGATACACAAGTACCAACCGGTATTCTTGCTGATGTGAAAGGTACTCCCTTCGATTTTACCAGTAGCAAACCAATCGGAAAAGATATTCATGCGGATGATGCACAACTGAAATTGAGCAACGGCTATGACCACAGTTTTGTGTTGGAAACAACACACAGCGACCAACTTAAAAAAGCCGCTGCAGTATACGAACCAACCACAGGCCGCGTTATGGAAGTGTTTACCACAGAGCCTTCCGTGCATCTTTATACGGGTAATTTCCTGAAAGATGTACAGGGTAAAAATAAGGTGGTATATCAGCCACGGGCGGGATTTTGCCTCGAGACCCAACATTTCCCCAACGCTCCCCGCCACGATCATTTTCCCAGTACAGTACTAAAAGCAGGAGAAAAATTTTACAGCAAAACAGTCTTTAACTTTTCAACAAGGTGACTTTTTTTACAAGGTATTTTAACCATCACGGAGAGAGTTGGTTGCGCCTTATGTTTCACTTTTCGCCCTGTTAAAATTTCGCGTAAACAGCAGCAGGTACTGCCCAAAAGTTTTTCACGCTTTCCCCCTTTGGCTTGGCCTTTGTTTTTGGAAATATATCGTTCATATATTAAATCTGAAAACATGAAAAGAATAATTCTGACCAGTGCGATGGCTATGATGCTATGCGCAATAGGTTACGCACAGGATACACCCGTAAAGAAAATGAATAATCAGCCGCCCGTAACTACAAGTCCGAAAATGCAGGCGCAACAACCAGATCAGATCGTGATGAAAGACGGAAGGCTCGTCGTTTTTAAAAACGGCAAAGAAAGTGACATGAAGGAAGATGTGATCTTTGGAAATGGTACAGTGGTAACCATGGATGGTACCGTAAAAACAAAAGAAGGAAAAACATACCGGCTGAACAATGGCGAATCCATTGATGCAAATGGTACTACGGCGCCAATTCCCGGAGCAAAGCCACCGGTAGACAATACACCGCCGAATCCAACACCGGCTGTAAAGCCACAGGCAACCAACCCTGTAACCCCACCGAATAGGTAATGTACGAGTTTATAAATCGGGAGAGCCTGCGGATATTTCGCGGGCTCTTCTAATCACAGATTAAAAGGATTTCGCAGATTAGTACATTGTTGAAGAACTCTTAAAGTAAACCGGCGGCTTGCTTTAAGAGTTCACATCTAACAAATAATCTGCGAAATCCGCGTAATCATTTTAAATCAGCGGTTGATCTACTATAAATTGAGTATTGCCTGGGGCAAGTTTCCACCCCATCTTTGTACAGCAATTCAGTTAAACGGTTTTGAATTTTTCTCACAGTAACAGGCAGTGGACAATTGATAATAGATATTTTGCTTTCGGGTCGAATGTCTTATTATCAATTATCCATTGTCTACTATTAATTTACTCCGCTACTTCCCGCTCTACCGTTATGGTACATTCTGCCAGCAATGCCGCTACGGCACCCACAGCGGCAAGTACCGGCAATAATAAGGCTCCTACCACACCCACAGTCAGCGGAAACGACATCAGTTCTTTTCCTGATCTATCGGTGATGGTGATCTTGCGGATATTGCCTTCGGCGATGAGTTCCTTTACTTTTTTCAACAGCTGCTCGCCGTCTATGGAAAAAGATTCTGTTTTGATAGCCATGATAAATATGTTTAGAGTTTCTGTTTAGATTTCGCTTTCACCAAATTACTTCTTTACGCGTTACCCGCAAAAAGCTTCTCTATTGCTGACAATTGACCGCATTTCCTGAGGAAAATTTTCAACAGGTTTTTTCAATATAAACCGCTACAGCAGCTAATTTACAGTGAATAAAAAATATAATAAGAGTTATGCAGATATTGGCACACTGGCGCAGCATTTGGTCTACCAGTTCGGATCACAAAATTATTCAGACAAACAACCAATCATGAAAAAGTTTCTTCTCACGCTTGCAATATCGCTGATATCCATCACGCTGATGCAAAGCTGTAACAACAATAATCCTAACAGTACAGGTGTAAATGGTAGTTCCGATACAACTAAAGATGCAGCCGTTTCAACCGATGTAAAAATGACCACCGATACGGCTTCCATGCAATCTGCCAATACCAACAACGGCGGTGTAGCAAAAACCGAAAACGAATTTGTGACAAAAGCCGCCGGCGGCGGAATGATGGAAGTGGAACTGGGAAAGATTGCGCAAACCAATGCTGCCAGCCAGGAAGTGAAAGATTATGGCAAAATGCTGGAAACAGATCATTCCAAAGCGAATGCGGAATTGAGTTCTATTGCAGCGGCCGATAACATCAACATACCGGCTACTATGCCGGAAGAATATGTAGGGCATGTGAATGGGCTGAAAGCCAAGACAGGCAATGATTTCGACAAAGCATACATGGCCATGATGGTAGACGATCATGTAAAAGATATTGCTGCATTTAAAGACGCGGCAAAGAATAACAGCGACGAAAAAGTAAAAGCGTTTGCGGCAAAAACATTGCCTACGCTCGAATCACATCTTGCAAAAGCGAAAGCGATTAAAAGCAGGTTGAAATAGTGGGCAATGGGTGAATGGCACAGCATTCGTCGCATATAATTGGTAGAATTTGCTATTAGTGGCTTGTTGCCTATCAATACACTCTCTGTAGAATTTACGCAACACCGGATCTTTTGCCAGCAGGGCAATGAATGTTCAATCTGAAAACTGGTAATTATGCCTAAATCCCATCATACAGGTGTTCCTGTAAAATGTCACAAGGAAAATCCCTTTCAGTATTCTACCAACGAAGGACAATATAAAATAGTAGCAGATAATCAGGTTAAAAATGCCCATCAATGGGGGGCTAAACGCCACAGAAGCCTTACAACAAACGGATTAGTTAAAGATGATCGCACTGGGGCTAAAGAAGATCCCCCTCATTGAAGGGCAAAGATCATAGAGTAAGCAGCGATGTTGTTTTTTTGATGATGGAAGGTACGTGCATTGGAAACAGTGTATCGTACCTTTTTGCATTTAACGATTGAATGTATTGTATGGCATGATTTTTTTATCAATGATGTATTGATAATTATTACTAATAACAAAAAATATGAGTGAAGTATTAAAACTGGAAGCCCCATGGCCCGAAGTAAAAGAAATGCTGAAGGAAGTGAATGTGGAACTCAGCGACGAGGACCTGGAATATGATCCCGCTGATCCGGAAGCATTGCTTCAAAGGCTTGCAAAGAAAATGGGAAGGACGCCTGTTCAAATAAAGGCCTGGGTAGAAAGTGTTTCATTCAACAAAGGTAAAGCAGGGTAGGCGTTGCATTAATGTCCAGGTGCTTATTTATGCTTATAACAGGCTTAGCCCTTACCGCAAATATGATCCTTAACAGTAAAAGTTAGTTTATGGCAATAAGTCCATCATCAAAAAAAGAATTACCCTTATTACAAAAAACGCCCACAGGCATCGATGGTCTAGATGAGATCACCAATGGCGGCATCCCCAAAGGGAGGCCCACATTGATTTGCGGGGATGCCGGTTGCGGAAAGACCTTATTCTCCCTCGAATTCATTGTGCGGGGCGCTACTCAATTCAATGAACCCGGTGTGTTTGTGGCATTTGAAGAAAAAGCAGATGAGCTTGCAGCAAATGTTACTTCGCTTGGTTTTGACCTGAAAAGGCTGGTAGCGACCAAAAAACTACGCATCGACCATGTTCATATCGACCGGAGCGAAATACAGGAAACCGGCGAATACGATCTTGATGGGCTTTTCATTCGCCTGGGGTATGCTATCGACAGCATCAAAGCCAAAAGGGTAGTGCTGGATACGATCGAAAATTTATTTTCCGGACTCTCCAATGAAAGTATCATACGTTCCGAATTGCGCAGGCTTTTCCAATGGCTCAAGGAAAAAGGCGTTACCGCCATTATCACCGGTGAAAAAGGCGTGAACGGCCTTCTCACGCGTCAGGGTATGGAAGAGTATGTATCGGATTGTGTGATCGTGCTCGATCATCGTGTAACCAACCAGATCTCAACCCGGCGTTTACGGGTGGTAAAATATCGTGGGTCGGTTCATGGTACCAACGAATATCCATTCCTGATAGATGCGGATGGCATTTCGGTACTGCCAGTCACTTCGCTTACGCTGGAAAGCAGAGTCTCGAGCCAGCGGGTGTCTTCGGGTATTCCGTCGCTGGATGAAATGCTCGGAGGGAAAGGTTTTTTCAAAGGAAGCAGCGTGCTCGTTTCGGGTACGGCAGGTACAGGTAAAACAAGCATTGCCACAAGTTTTGCCAATGAAGCCTGCAACCGCGGCGAACGTTGTATTTACTTTGCGTTTGAAGAATCGCCCGACCAGATCATGCGTAATATGAAATCGCTGGGAATGAATCTCAGTAAACACATTAAAAGCGGGTTGCTGAATTTTCAGGCGTCGAGGCCAACATCACATGGCCTTGAAATGCACCTGCTGGTGATATTTAAAATGATTCGTCAATTTAAGCCCTCCACTGTCATACTCGATCCTATCACCAACCTGGTAACGGTAGGTACCGTGAGTGAGCTCAAGTCGATGCTGGTGCGCCTGATCGATTTTTTACAAAAAGAACAGGTTAACGTGCTGTTTACCGCGTTAACACTTAATTATACGGTGAACGAGCAGACAGATGAAGGGGTATCATCCCTGGTAGATGCCTGGCTGATGGTAAAAGATATCGAATTAAATGGCGAACGTAACCGCGGAATGTATATCATGAAATCGAGAGGTATGAATCATTCCAACCAGGTACGCGAATTTGTGATCAGTAGCAAAGGGCTTGAACTGGTAGAGGTTTTCCTCGGCCCCGATGGGGTACTCACGGGCTCTGCAAGGGAAGAGCGTATGCTGATGGAAAAAGCGGAAACGGCATTGAAGAGTTTCTCGCAGGGGCGCAAAGACAGGGAGATAGACAGGAAAAGCCTGCAGCTGGAATCGCAGATAGAAAGCCTGCGCTCGGAATTTGAATCTGTTAAAGATGAATTGAATAAGATATATCTTGAAGACGAATTGCGTAAAGAAGTGATGAAAAAGAACCGTGAACAAATGACACTGACCCGCCGCAATAAAGGAGGTTCTGGAAACCCTAAAAAATGATATCCATGAAAGAGATATGGCAACTTAAATTATACATAGCGGGTAAAACCCCGAAATCGGTTACGGCATTGCGTAACCTGGAAAAATATTGCGAGGAATACCTCAAAGGGCAATATAAAATAGAAGTAGTGGATCTTTTGCTTAAACCGCAGCTTGCAGAAGGGGACCAGATATTTGCTGTGCCTACACTGGTAAAAAAAGTACCTGAGCCCATCCGCAAGATCATCGGCGATCTTTCCGACAAGGAAAAAGTATTGGTAGGATTAAACATTGTCCCTATAAACTAACCACATGAAAGATCAGGAGAGCGATCCGCAGGGCAGGTATAAGCTACAGTTATTCGTAACGGGAGCCTCACCCAACTCTGTAAGGGCGATAGCCAATATAAAACGAATCTGCGAAACGCACCTGCCAGATAATTATGACCTTGAAATAACAGATGTATACCGGCAACCTTTACTGGCGCATGATAAACAACTGGTAGCACTGCCCATGCTGCTCAAGATGCACCCCCATCCGGTGATGCGGCTTGTGGGCGATATGTCTGATAAAGAAAAAGTACTCAAAGGGCTCGGTATTTTGCCGGGGCTGCAAGAAAATGACTGATAAATATTCAAATACCGAATTAGAAGCACTGGTAGCCGGGTTGCGGCAGCAACTGCAGGAAGCTACAGATACCATCGATGCTATCCGCACCGGTGCCATCGATGCATTTGTAGTGAACGATGGTAATGGGCCCCAGTTGTATACGTTGAAAAGTGCAGATCAGACCTACCGTGTTTTTATAGAAACGATGAATGAAAGCGCAATCACGCTCAATTCCGAAGGGCTTATAGTGTACTGCAACACTGGTTTTTCAGAAGTGATGCAGATGCCTTTGTCTAAACTTATAGGTGCCCACTTCACAGATTTTATCAAGACAGAACAAAAGTCTTTATTTGAAGAAATATTATCAGATGCCTGGGATGCCGATGATAAAGGAGAAATAATCCTTGTCAGGAATGATGGCACACAGGTTCCGTTCCTTTTTTCGCTTACTACGCTTGAACTGGATGAGGGCATAGCATTGAGCATCATACTCACAGATCTTTCGCTGCAAAAAGAAAATGAGCGACAACTGCTTCAGAAAAATGAAGAGCTGGAAGCAGCCAAGGCTTTCACCGATCAGTTGAATGATGAACTGGAAGAGAAAGTGAAAGAACGTACCAAAGAACTGCTTGTCAGCAGAGAGCATTTCCGTTTTCTCGCCGACCACATCCCCGTAATTGCCTGGACAGCGCAGCCTGATGGACAGGTGAGTTACTTCAACAAACGCTGGTACGAATATACCGGTATGGAGCAACACCCGGGAAGTGAGAAAAACTGGATTGACGCATTGCATGAAGATGATGTGCAGCATACGCTGGAAGCCTGGAACAAAGCACTGACCACCGGCGAAACTTACCAGGTGGAATATCGTTTCAAACGGGCGGAAGACGATACATACCGCTGGCATTTCGGAAACGCTGTGCCATACAGGAATGAAGAAGGGCAGATTGTAAGCTGGTTCGGCATTTCCACCGACATCGATTATCAGAAAAAAGAAATGGAAAAAAAGGATGAATTCATCAGCATGGTCAGCCATGAGCTGAAGACGCCTGTTACAAGCCTGAAAGGATTTACACAATTATTGATGGCTATCCTCAAAGGTAATTCGGAACCTGTAGTGAGTGAATACCTGGGCACGATGAACAACCAGATCAACAAGCTTACACGGTTGATCAGCGATCTGCTGGATGCAACGCGTTTCAATGGGGGACAGCTCCAGTTTGATGTAGAAACATTTGCTTTCAATAAACTGGCGACAGAGATATGCAGTGAAATGCAGCTCACCACCAACAAGCATCTCATACAATTACAATTGGATAAAGATGTGTTCATCCGGGGCGACCGAAACCGTATCGGGCAGGTGATGATCAACCTTATTTCCAACGCGATAAAATATTCGCCTTCGGCAGACAGGGTATTGGTGCACACGAAAGCAGAAAATGGCCGCGTGGACTTTTGCGTAAAAGATTTTGGTATCGGCATTTCAAAACTGGAGCAGCCTAAGTTATATACCCGGTTTTTCAGGGCGGCGGAAAATACCCACGACAATACTTTTCCGGGCATGGGGCTGGGGCTTTATATTTCGATGGCCATCGTTGCCAAGCATGATGGAACCATGCGTGTAGAAAGTGAACTGAACCAGGGCTCTTCTTTTTGTTTTACCCTTCCGGTGGTGGATACGGAATAAATTATTTTACCTGTTTCCTGTATCGCATCGGCGTCAGGCCGCACATTCCTTTAAAAAATTTGGTGAAATTACTGGGGTCGTTGTAGGCTAACCTGTAGCCAACATCAGCGATGGAAAGATCCGTGTCGCGAAGCAGGCGTTGTGCTTCTGCAAGGATGGATTCTTCCATGAAATCGCAGGGTGATCTGCCGGTGGTGAGCAGGATGGTATTGCTGAGATGTATGGGTGATATGTACATCCGCGAAGCAAAATCAGCGGCATGAAAACGTTTTTCTGTCCTGCCGGCAAATAACTCATCCAGGTGTTGCTGCATGAGCTTCAGGAATTCATCTCTGATCTCTTCATTTCGCGATATCGTTTTAGGCATGACATAAAATTAGACAAAAACCTTCAGCCGTTTAGGGTTTGCCGGGAAGACGGGAAGAAAGAAAGTTTTAAATAAACCTCTTATAAATTTTTGTCTTCCCGTCTTACCGGCAAAAAATTCTGAAGTCTTCACCTTTTTTGAAGCCTGACTCCGGTCTAGCTTTGCAGTATCAAAATTTAGGTTTTAAAAATAAAATACGAAAAATGTCAACAACCAATAACATCGCCCTGGTAACCGGTGGCAGCCGCGGGCTTGGAAAAGATATGGCGATCAACCTTGCAAAAAATGGCCTTGATGTCATACTCACTTACAACAGTAAGAAAGACGAAGCAGATGCAGTCGTTCAGTCAATTACGGCGCTGGGTCGCAAAGCTGCTGCACTGCAGCTGAACGTGTCCGATTCTTCAAATTTTGATGCGTTCATCACATCGTTGAATGCCGCGTTGAAAGATCATTTCGGGACTGACCGGATCAATTACCTGGTAAATAATGCAGGTACCGGTTTGCATGCGCTTTTTGCAGACACCACCGAAAAACAATTTAACGACCTGGTGGATATACATTTCAAAGGGCCATTCTTTCTTACACAAAAAGTATTGCCTATCCTTGCCGATGGGGGCGGCATCATCAACATTTCGAGCGGCCTCGCCCGTTTCTCTTTCCCTGGCTCCTCCGCTTATGCATCCATGAAGGGCGCCATAGAAACGCTTACCCGTTACCTGGCCAAAGAACTCGCCGCACGTGGTATCCGTGCAAATATCGTAGCGCCGGGCGCCATAGAAACCGATTTCAACGGGGGAGCGGTGAGAGATAACGAAGCCTTAAACAAACAGATAGCTTCCGTAACAGCACTTGGCCGTGTTGGTTTACCAACAGATATCGGCAGTGTGGTCGCCTTTCTTTGTACCGATGATGCCAGATGGATCACAGGGCAAAGGATCGAGGTATCGGGGGGGATGATGCTGTAGGCAATTAATAATTAAGAATTAAAAATTAAGAATTAAGAATGCTTTCGGAGGAAGTGTTTTCAGCGATGGAAATGCTTTGATCCGGAAGCATTTTTATTGAACCGGGGCGGAACTGCAAATGGGTTCAAACCAATCGTCGGGATTGATGCATTTACTTTTGTAACACAAATAAACTTCCAGTAAATAAGAATCATCATAATACTTTGTACTCTTACCAACTGGTTCCTGATGACCACATCGCCTTTTTTAAGCAGCAGGTTTTCAATGCCAACATAAGTGATAAAATACTCTCCTGATTGAATGATAATAAACGGTTGCTCATCTTTCGGATATGATGCAATTACTTCTCCGCCATAAAATGAATGTACCATAAAGGCTTCATTGCTTTTAAGCTGGATAAAGGAGTGCCACCGCAATGAAGGTCGGGCGGCAAGGTGTTGGCTTTTTTTTTGCAGGGAGGCTCCTGAAGGGATTTTCCAATGCCCTTTAGGAGCCTCCATTTTTAAATAAACACTTTCCTGGCAAAAGGAAATGGAGGGAGTTAATAACAGCAGGAAGAACAAAACTATTTTCATTGACCAGGTTTGGAAAGCTATGATGGATTTATTTGTAAATTACTGATATAAATTCACTATTATGGCTAGCAACAAAACGACTGAAACCAATGCTTCTGTTCCTGCTTATGTAGCGGCTATCGCCGATGAAGCAAGGCGTACCGATATTGCGGCACTGATCAAATTGATGCAAAAAGCGTCCGGTTTCCCGCCGAAAATGTGGGGGCCGGGAATTGTTGGTTTTGGAAGCTACCATTATAAATATGACAGCGGCCATGAAGGAGATGCACCGCTTGCGGGGCTGGCATCAAGATCTACGGCAATCGTATTGTACCTGAATCTTGGGGAAAAAAGGGATGTTTTGCTGGAAAAACTAGGGAAACATAAAACCGGAAAGGGCTGCATCTACCTGAAAAAACTCGCTGATGCAGATGAGAAAGTATTGGAAGAAATGGTGAAAGTGTCTATTTCAGCTACGTACTGACCATCTGTAAAATGTAAACAAAGTGTGCAGTTTTAAATTTTTTTTTAAAAAATTACAAAACTGCACAAACTTATTTGTGCAGTAGAATTGTGCAGTGATACTACTGCACAATTTTTTTGTGCAGTTTAACCAGGTTTAAACGTGCAGCCCAATTAGTACAGATCCCGTCACAACCCGCGGTAGTCAACTCCCGGTAGTCAACCCGCGGTAGTCAACCTGCGGTAGTCAACCCGCGGTAGTCAACCCGTGGTAGTCAACCCGTGGTAGTCAACCCATAAGGACATACCTTCATTTCCTGCGGTTAATTAACACGATATCAATAAAATACCACAATCTCCTCCCTGACTCAAACATTGCCCTTTTTTTCAACAGCCCGGCCAATTATTTTATTTAACCTGACAATCAATCCATTAGATTATTTTTTATATGACAGATTGGAGGAAATTAAGTCATTGTTAACGTTACTGGCATACCTTTTGAAAACGTACTGAAAAACAAACGTATATGAAGAAGTTAATGACAGCTGCTTTAGTATTGTTTGCCTCAGCGCAGACTTTTGCTCAAAGCACAACGACAGAAGAAGTGACCAGCAAGAACTCATGGTTGAAAGCAGGCCTCGAAGCCTCTGTACCGGTAGGCAAAACCTCTGATGCAAGTTCATTTGCAGCAGGCGTAGTATTGAGTGGCCAATGGATGGCTACAAAAAACTTTGGTATTGGTCTTACCTCGGGTTATACACACTTCTTTGCCAAAAACAATGGTGAAGATGGAGGTATTATTCCTGCGGGTTTGCTGCTACGCTATTATCCACAGTCTGAAGGCTTTTTTGCCGGAACTGATGTAGGGTATAGCTTCCTGACAAACAGCGGAACAGATGGCGGATTTTATGTGAAACCACAGGTTGGTTACCATAACTACAGCTGGAACTTCTATGCTTTTTACAACCAGGTATTTCTTAAGAAAGCCTTTAACGACGTACAGAATGTAGGCGTTGCCGCTACGTACAATATCAGGTTCGGGAAAAAGTAAGGACTCTGCCTGTGGCAAGTCTAAGAAAATCAGAAATTACGAATTACAGGTGGATCCATTTTGAGGGAATCCATTTGTAATTCGTATTTTTTTGCCTATACCCGTTATGTTTTGGTTAAAAACAGCCTTTGGTACGGTTTTCTTTATAGTTATGCTATAAAAACAAATGTTATGGGAATCATTAAAAAAATTCAGACAGACAGCGATACTCCTTTTTCAGATGAGCAAACGGATGAAAGGATACATCAGTTGCTGACCGACCCCAATGACGAAGTGACCGAAGAGGATATCCGCAATGTGCGCACAGATATAGGAACAAAATCTGCAACTCCGCCAGCATCATCTACACCATTACCAGACAACACCGGCAAAGCCGCAGAAAATCTTGAACCTGGGGATCCCAATGATCCCGGGATTGAAACACCATGGAACATTATTAAATAATTACAATTGACAATTATAAATTACGGTACCAGGAACTGTATCATTCGTAATTCGTAATTGTCAATTCTTAATTATCAATTCCTCTGGTACACTCTTACCCAATCTATATAAGTGGTGCAGGGAAATTGTGCATCATTTACAATAGCCCCACCATACGTCATATTGTCGTTGCCACCCACACCAGCAGTTAGCAATAGAAAAAACTTATGGCTGAATGGCGACCATTCTGCAAAATGATGCGAGTATTCAGACTTCATCACCCGCTTGCCGCCGATCGTTACATTCCCATCTGCATCCTGTCCGTCCGGCGCATTATTGAAGGCTTCTCCATCATTGAAATAATTGATGTGGTATACCTGGTCGTCCACAGCAAATTCCATCCTGTTGGCATACCAGTCTACCCGGTAAATATGAAAACCGCCGCTGCCGGCATTCGTTTCCGTAGCAGCTACCGGCCATCCGCCATACGCGGGGTTCACTGCCGGAACCTGTGTTTCCTGATAGGAGTAATAACCGCCTTTATGCCCGTGATTCCAGCTTTGATAAGTATTATTTTCCCATGACCATGCATAGTGAACCGTACCAAGATTGTATTTGGGTATAGCGCCCACATATTCCATGATATCTACCTCGCCACCTTGCGGCCACATGATATAGGGCTGGTTGGTTGGTTTTTCTGCGGGCATCATCCAAAAAGCGAACCCCTGGCCTTTGTAACGCACATCCCTTGCCCATACACGGGCCTCTATCCTGGTACCCGGCCCCCATGATCCTTTGTCTTGCGTGGTCAGCCTGGCGCTGGTATAATTTCTATCGAGATACGTTTCTTTTCTTGTCGTAATAGCCAGGCAGCCGCCGCCGGAGTTAAGCACGCCGTTTTCAATCGTGGCATTTTCAGGCCGGTTGGTAGCCCTGTCGAGCTGGCCCGTTCCAAAATCCCCGTTCACACCGGTTCCTGTTTCAAAATTCCAGTTGGCACCATCAATCGATGTGGAATTGAACTCATCATTCCACAATAAGGTATATCCTGAGTAAACGATCGGAGGAACAACAGGTGTATTTGCCGGTGGGGTTACAGGTGGGGTCACCGGTGGGGTTGTCGGTGGTACATAGGGAGGAGTGGGATTGTCGCCGCCCGATTTTGAGCATGACAAAATGGTTGCGGCCAGGCATAAAGCCAGTACAGAGGCATTCAAAAATTTCATAGCAAGAGAATCGATGGTTATCAAAGCGTAAATATAGATTTTACCAGTCCCTTTTTTTTGTTAACAGATACATCATTACTACATCAATTGACTGAAACACTACATCATTTCTTGTAACAACAGCAGGTATGATGGATGATGCATGCCGTATGATGTCTTTGAGTGGGAAAAATCCCGGAGAATTGGAAATGCTTAATATGCGAACAAATCATACATCACACATCATCCGTCATACATCTTTTGTATATTTAATCCGCATTATTTCCTTAAATGAGCAACTATGTTTTCCATTTATACCCAACAACTGAATGGCTTTGATGCGGTATGCCTGCGTGAAGATGCTTCGGGAACTACCGTTACCATCGTTCCGGCTTGCGGCGGGATGTTACATGGCTTCGAGGTAAAACATGAAGGGGAGTTGATCAATGTGATCGATCATTATGACGACCTGGAGGATTATGAAAACAACCAGGCTTCCAAAGGATTCAAAAGTGCTAAGTTGTCGCCATTTGCATGCAGGTTGAAAGACGGCGGTTACCATTTTGAAGGGCAGGAATTGAGGATAGAAAAATTTTATCTCGGTAAACATGCCATGCATGGATTGTTGTTCGATGTACGTTTTATGGTTATAAAAGAAACCGCCGCAAAAGATAAAGCCGGGTTGAAAATTGAATACACTTACCGTGGTGAAGATCCCGGTTACCCGTTTTGCTACGATTGCCAGGTGACTTATGAATTAGGGTTTGATAATTACCTTACCATCACAACTGCTATCATCAATAAAGACCAGGGCTCCATTCCGGTGATGGATGGCTGGCACCCGTATTTCACTTTGGGCGGCAGCATCAACGATCTTCAACTCGAATTTCAAAGTAAGGACAAACTTGTATTTGACGAAGAAATGTTGCCTTCCGGCAAAAAAGAACATTACGAAACATTTGGCTCACTCGAAAAGATCGGCGGCCGGAAGTTTGATGATTGTTTTACGGTAAATTTTGCGGAATGCCAGCCAATGCTGGTTTTGCGGGAGCCGGTAAAAAGGATACAGGTAGAAGTGTATCCGCATCAGAGTTATCCTTACCTTCAGCTTTTTACACCTGATCATCGCCGGTCGATAGCGGTGGAAAACCTTAGTGCTGCTCCGGATGCATTCAACAACGACGAAGGATTGGTAACACTTATTCCCGGGGAAACTTATTTTTTCAAAACGGCTTACAAGGTCACTTCTTTAATCTGAACCATGAACCCATTAGCGATACAGGTAGCACAAACTTTCAGGGAACAATCGGGGCTGGAACCGGCACTTTATTTTTCGCCGGGGCGGATCAACCTGATTGGCGAACACGTAGATTACAACGATGGGTTTGTAATGCCTGCGGCCATTGATAAAGGTATTTATTATGCGATAGCATTGAATGGCAGCGATACTATCCGCTTTTACTCGATCGATTTTGATGAGTTTTTTTCTGTAGAAATTTCGGCGGTCGGCAAAGCGGGTGCCTGGAAAGATTATGTGTTGGGGGTGGTGAAAGAATTTGAATTACTTGGCGTGGAGCTCAAAGGATTCGATTGTGTATTTGCCGGCGATATACCTCGTGGCAGTGGATTGAGTTCTTCTGCAGCGGTAGAAGGTGGATTGGCGTTTGCGCTGAATGACTTGCTGGGCGTTGGTTTGGACAGGTTGCAACTCGCATTGCTTTGTCAGCGTGCCGAACATCATTATCCCGGAGTGCAATGCGGAATCATGGATCAGTTTGCCAATATGATGGGCCAAAAAGACCGGGTGATCCTGCTCGATTGCCAGGGGATGCATCATGTATATTTTCCTTTGCAGTTAGAAGGATATAGCATTGTATTGCTGAACAGCAAAGTACATCATAGCCTGATGGCCGGGGAATACAATTTGCGCCGAAGCCAGTGTGCCGAAGGTTTGGCAGTAATGTCGCAAACCGGCGATGTCAATAGCTTCAGGGATCTTGTACCATGGCAGCAGGTTTTCGATTACAAAAACCAGATGGGCGAAAAAGCGTTTATGCGTTGCCTTTATGTGGTGCAGGAAATAGACAGGGCGGAACGGGCTTCGCAATTATTGCAGCAGCAGGATATCAGGGCATTTGGTGAACTGATGTTTGAAACGCATCGTGGTCTTTCGGAATTATATGAAGTGAGTTGCAGGGAACTTGATTTCCTGGTGAGCCTTGCCCGGGCAAAAAAAGAAGTGATTGGCGCAAGGCTGATGGGCGGAGGCTTTGGAGGCTGCACCATCAATATTGTAAAAAATGAAATGGTGGAAACATTCATTCATGACTCCACCATTGCGTACGAGGATGCTTTTGGTATTGCGCCCGAAGCGTACAGGGTACAGACGGACGACGGCACCCGTAAATTATAATTCCAGCCCGAGTGCTTTTAATTTTTCAATCGTGCTATCGTAATCTGAATGAACGATCCCGCGGATGCCCAGGCCTTCCGCCACTTGTACAAACAGCGCCCTGTCGTCGAGGTATACGATGTTGCGCACCGGCACCTGTGCCACATCCAGCGCCAGCTTGAAAATATCTACATCCGGTTTACGGAAATGCACAAAACTCGACGAAATGAAAAAATCGACGAACTCGCCCAGCTTGAATTTTTTGATGCGGTAATCGTTCAGTTCCCGGCCTTCATTGTTTACTACGGCTATTTTAAGTCCGTATCTGGCTTTCAGCTTTTTCATCAGTTCTATCATCGGCTGATAGGATCTCGATTTGCTGTACATGAATTTGCTGAACTCCTCCCTGCTGAATTTCCTTCTCTTATAAAACACTACCCTGTCCAGGTATTCATCGAGCGATAGCTTGCCCACTTCATATGTGTCAAACGTAAGGTGGTGGCGCTCTTCCATTTCTTTAGCATCCAGCCCGTAAAGTGTTACCGCTTCCTGGCGTGCATGCCGGTCCCAGCCGTTGGTGAGTATTACGCCGCCGAGGTCGGTGAAGATGGTGGTGATGGAAGTCTTTTTCTTCATGTAAAAGTTTGAACACTAAAAATAATTAATAATTAATAATTAATAATTGTTTCAAGGGGAATGATTCTCTGTCAACATGAAAATTACCATTCTGTAGAATTATTCATTATTAATTATTCATTATTAATTAATCGGTTTCTTTGTAAAAATTTTTATCAGCATGCAAACCGCAATCAGCAATTGTACCATCTTTACCGGCGAAGAGATCATAAGGGATGCGGTGATCGTAACCGAACAGGATATCATCATTGCTATACAAAAAGAAATACCTCCACACTCAAAACATATTGATCTCGGCGGGAAAAATATAGCTGCCGGTTTTTTGGATATACAGGTAAACGGGGGCCACGAGCTGTATTTCAGCGAGCATCTCAACGAGGCCGCTATCCACGACATCTGCCAGGCGAGCCTGCAATATGGCACTACGCATGTATTGCCCTGCCTCATTTCTTCTTCGCAGGAAAATATCCTGAAGGGCATTGAGACTGTAAAACATTTTATGCATACACATGGCGAAGGAGTGGTGGGGATGCATCTCGAAGGGCCTTTCATCAATCCTGCAAAACGAGGGGCGCATGTAAAAGAACTGGTGCGTAAACCAACCAATGCAGAGCTGGAAGAAATAATAAAATACGGTTGTGATGTGATCAAAGTGATGACCATAGCTCCCGAATGTTTTACCGACGCACAACTGGATATGCTGCTAGAAAGTGGTATCGTGCTTTCTGCCGGACATTCCGAAATGACCTGCGAACAGGCGTTGCGGTATTTTGATAAAGGTATCAGGCTGGTGACGCACCTGTACAATGCCATGACGCAGATGGAGCATCGTGCACCGGGACTGGTAGGGGCAACCTTTACTAACGGGGATGTGTATGCGCCTATCATACTCGATGGAGCACATTGTGATTATGCTGCCGCAAAAATTGCCTTAAAACAAAAAGAAGATAAATTATTCCTTATCAGTGATGCTGCATTTCTCGGAAGAAAAGTACAGTCATTCAGCTGGGGAAATTTTGATGCTACATTGATGGATGGTTTTTACCGCAACAAAGAAGGAAAACTTGCAGGAGCGGCTATCTCTATGGCAGAAGCCGTGCAGAATGCGATGCAATATTTAGAAGTCAGTCTTGTAAAAGCGATTGCAATGGCAACCGTTCATCCGGCAAAAGCGATCGGGATGGAAAATAACATCGGTTATATCAAGCCGGGTTACCAGGCAAGGTTCGTTGTATTCAACGATGAGTTTTCACAATACGAAACATTGATCGCCTGATGAAATTGTAAAAGTATGTCAGCCTGAGCTTGTCGGAGGCATTACATTTACGTAAGCTTCAACGGGATCATGCTGACAAAGGAGGTATTAGTAATGAATAAGAACTTTATTTTAACCGGTATCATATTCGCTTTTCTATGGGCATCCGCATCAACGGCTACCAAGATCGGATTGGAATCGGCACAACCTTTTGTAATAGCGGTGAGCCGGTTCTTCATCGCCGGCATGATCATGCTGATAGCGGCCCATTTTTTTCTACGCAAAAGTTTGCCGCCAAAAGATACATGGGCAAAGATCATGATCTATGGCCTGCTCAACGTGAGCATCTATCTCGGATTATACGTCATCGGCATGCAGAAGATATCTGCCGGGCTGGGTACGCTGGCAGTAGGTATGAATCCTGTGCTGATCAGTTTTATGGGGGCCTTCTTCTTCCGGCAAAAGATAACGGGTATGGGTATACTAAGTTTGCTGTTGTGCCTGCTGGGGATATTCATCGCGGCGTATCCATTGTTGCGCACCAGTTATGCCAGCATCGATGGTATCATCATTATTTTTATCAGCATGATGGCGTATTCGGGTGGGGCCATCTATTATTCCAAAACAGATTGGAAGGGGATGGATATCCTTACCATCAATGGCTGGCAAACGATCATCGGCGGATTATTCCTGTTACCATTCCTGTTTTTTTTCTACGATCCGGCAAAGAACCGGTACGATATGCATTTCTGGACCGGTACCCTCTGGCTGGCCATCCCGGTATCCATAGGCGCCGTTCAATGCTGGATGATACTGCTGAAAAAGGATGCGGTGAAAGCAGCTTACTGGCTTTTTCTCTGCCCGGTATTCGGGTTTTTGCTCGCACGGATCTTTTTGAAAGAGCCGCTGAGCCTTTACACCGCAGGAGGTGTGCTGATGGTGATCGCAGGCCTGTACATTGCACAGCGATACAAGGTTACAAGGTTGAAGGTTGAAGGTTGAAGGTTGAAGGTTGAAAATCTTTTCGGTTTGCAAATTTGTTAAAAAAAAGAACAAACTATCAAGCCGTGAGTAAACCTTCAACCTTCAACCTTCAACCTTCAACTTTAAACCTTAATGTAGATCTTCTTACGGTCGAGCAGCCATGCAAAGAACCACATCATGATGATGAAGCAGATGGCATACATGAGTGAGGCATTCAATTCGTTTTTGAAAACGGGCTTGCACAATTTTGCATAAAACCATTCAAACGGCGATGCTTTATAATTTGCATTTATGGGCACTTTTATCAGTCCCATAAGTCTTGGTAAAATTCCGCTCAATACAAAAATGAACAACGCATTTTTACCGAACACATCAAAAAATCTGCTCCATGCACCGCGTTTGTTTTTGAATTCTATCACATAAATGAATACGCTCAACACCATCAGCGCAAGGCCGGTAGTGTATACGGTGAAACTGCTGGTCCAGATCTTTTTATTGATCGGGAAAGTCATGTCCCAGAAAAAGCCTGCAAAGATGAGTACGCATCCGGTCATGAATAATCCGTTGAGCATTTCAGGCGTTTTGCCTTTGGCAAGAATATATTGCCCTACGAGATAGCCGAAGATCACCTGCACGACAGAGCCGAATACACTCATCGAACCTTCAGGATCGAATGCGATTCCTTCGCCATGGTACATATGTTTTTCCCCTACCAGCTTAATGTCTACAGAAGTGCCAAACCAGCCATGGATGCTGAATGGATCTGCCGGATTTGCCGCCAGGCAAAGAAACCAGTACGCCAGCAATATGAATGCACTGGCCACAAATGAACCACGCACCTTGAAGAAATGTATCAGCACCGCACCAAAGAAATAGGCGAGTGCAATGCGCTGCAGTACGCCAAATATCCTCACGCCTTTTGTTATCTCAACAATTTGCCCGTTTTTATCAATATAGTCTGTCCAGGTAAATCCTTTGGCGATCGTTTGTGGCACCAGGTGCCCGTCGATACCCGGGCGCATCACTTCCACGATGAAAGGGAACCAGTTGAGGAATAATCCGATGAGAAAGATCAGCAATGTCCGTTTGATGACTTTTTTCCAGAACACAGTTTCGCCTGCCGCTTCCAGCTTAGGGATCACAAAAGCCATGGCGTTGCCTACGGCGAATAAAAAAAACGGGAAAACAAGATCGGTGGGGGTGCAGCCATGCCAGTTTGCATGTTCGAGCGGCGGGTAGATATGCCCCCAGCTGCCGGGGTTGTTTACCAATATCATCAGGGCTACAGTGGCGCCTCGAAAAACATCGAGCGAGTAAAATCGGTTATTCATGCTGGCTGGGTTAATGGGTGCCACACAATTTAAGGATTTTTGATTACACGGATTAAAGCGAATTACACAGATTAGCGGAGATCGAAAATAAATGTATTTAAATATTTTTAAAGCTTAACACCTGCTTTCATGGTCTTCAATCGCTTAATCAATTGCCGGTCGTCCGTCGTCTTCCTACATCCGCTCACTCAGCTCCAGCCACCTCATTTCTTTTTCATCCAGTTGTTGAATGATCTCACTGATGCGGTCTGCGGCTTTCTGCAATTCATCGTAAGGCAGATTACCACTCATTTTTTCTTCCAGTGTTTTCTTTTCTTCCTGTAAAGCGGGCATTTCTTTTTCCAGCGTTTCAAATTCGAATTTTTCCTTAAAAGAAAGTTTCTTCGGAGCCTCACCCTTCGTTGTACTTACTGAGGTCTGTGGTCTGTCGTCGGTGGCTTTCTCTTCCGGTGCTGATTTCATGATCTGCTGGTCCATATCTTTCAGCAAACCTTTGCTCATCGCTTCCCTGTATTGTGTATAGTTTCCGGGATAATCCCTGATGACACCATTTCCTTCAAACGCGAACAAATGATCCACCATGCGATCCATGAAATAACGATCGTGGCTCACGATGAGGATGCAACCCGGGTATTCGAGTAAAAATTCTTCCAGCGTCCGCAATGTCTGCAGGTCGAGGTCATTGGTAGGCTCATCGAGTACGAGGAAGTTGGGGTTGACGAACAACACACTCATGAGGTGAAGCCTGCGCTTTTCGCCACCGCTCAATTTACTGAGCATGGTGAATTGCTGCTCGGCAGTAAACCCGAATTTTTCCATGAACATGCTTGCCGAGAGCTTGGTGCCATCTGCCAGCGGAAAATATTCGGCCATATCTTTTACATATTCAATGGCACGTTTATCGGTTTTGTAGACCAGGCCTTCCTGGCTGAAATTGCCGAAAACCACTGTGTCGCCGTGGTTGATCTTGCCACTGTCGGGCAATTCCTGCTGCAGGGCGATCTTTAAAAATGTGGATTTGCCCACACCATTTTTTCCCACCACCCCAATGCGTTCGCCTCTTTTGAAAGTGTAATCAAACCCTTTCATGATGACGAGGTCGCCAAAGCTTTTATTCACTTTTTTAAGCTCAAGTATCTTTCCGCCAAGCCTGGTCATTTTTACCTGCAGGCTTACTTCGGCCACATCTTTTTGTTGCTTCACCCGCTCTTCCACTTCGGCAAACGCATCCTGTCGGCTTTTGCTTTTGGTGGTGCGGGCTTTGGGTTGCTTACGCATCCATTCCAGTTCCTTGCGGAAAATGTTTTTATCTTTTTGCAATTCGCTCTGCTGCACTTCCAGCCGCAGGCTTTTTTGCTCCAGGAAATAATCGTAATTGCCTTTGTACACGAATACCTTTTCCTCGTCGATCTCCACAATTTCGTTACACACGGCATCCAGGAAGTAACGGTCATGCGTCACCAGCAACAACGTGATCTTGGCCGCATCCAGGTATTCTTCCAGCCATTCTATCATGGCTACATCCAGGTGGTTCGTAGGTTCATCGAGTATGAGTAAACATCTTCCTTCGTGCAGTTGTGCCTCAATGAGCGACTGTGCCAGGGCCACCCTTTTTTTCTGTCCGCCACTGAGGTTGCCCACTTTTTCGTTGAGGTGATGGATGTTGAGTTTGCCCAATATCTGTTTCAGGTCGCTTTCAAAACTCCAGGCATTGAGATCGTCGATCTTTGCCATCAGCTCGCCCAGTTTGTCGTGGTCATCAGAACCTTCCTCCAAAAAAAGCTCATATTCCTTTACCACTTTCACCACGGGGTGATCGAGGCGAAGTACATTGTCCCAGATGGTTTTGGCAGGGTCGAAGTCATTGTCCTGCTGCAACATCACGGTTTTGATGTCTTTATGTATCCACACCGTTCCGCTATCGGCGGTATCCAGCCCGGCGATGATCTTCATGAGCGTACTTTTCCCGCTCCCGTTGCGGGCAACCAACGCGATCTTATCGCCTTCTTCTATATTAATGGTGATATTCCTGAAAAGTGTCCTGATCCCGAATGATTTGGTCAGGTTTTCTACTGAAGCGTAATGCATAGGACGCAAAGTTACGAGATTAGAGATTAGGGTTTAGAGTTTAGATGGTTTGCCAGGTATCGCTGTTCTTTGAACCCTCTAAACCCTGTAAACTCCTAAACCTCTCCTAAACCCTAATCTCTAAACCCTAAACTTTTTTACTAGATTTGCGCAAATTCGCGTTTTCGCCCATGAGGAGCATTGGATTATTAATGACAGTTGTGTTGGTTATAATGAGTTCCCTGGCGGGAGCACAGGTTGTAAAAATGTAACAATCAGAAAATCAACCTGCTCGGACACCGGGGAGTAGGCAATAAACCTTACGAACGTGTACATGACGGGCTTTTGATATTGAACAGTCAGGCGGTAAAGGTTCAAAACTGCAGCTTTAATTATTTGGGAAGAGATGGCCCGATGATCCTTGAAGACCGCGATAAGATCCCGGTAAGGGGTATTTCGTTTTCCAACTGCACTTTCAATTACAATGGGCGCAACGGGTTCAGCTGGTGCGGAGGCGAAGAGGTACGTTTTTACAAATGTTTTTTTTAAAACAATGGTAAAGGCCGTATAGAAACGAATCCCGCATCGGGATTAGATATTGAGCCGGAGCGTGATGCGTTGTGCAAAAAAGGGAGTTTTGTAGCGTGCGAATTCGCCAATAACAGCGGATATGCCGTCACAAGTGGTTATCTCACAGCATCGGAAGTGCTTTTGGACAGTTGCAGGATCATCGGAAATACCAACTACTCCTTCCATACTGCTTCGCCGAAATTCAGGGTGTCGAACAGTTTTATTGCCGGAACATCATTATTATATTATGATGCCGCTACCGAAGCTGACGGAACTAAGTTGAATAACTGTATTTTTACAGATTCTATACCGGGACAGAAAATATACATCCTGAACTATGGTACGGGCATTTATGGCCAAAATGTGCAGTTGTTGGATTGTACCTTTAATGCCTGCATAGCGTCTCTTATTTATGTGGAGCCGGCAGGAAAAAACGCAGGATAGTACGGGAAATGCCCGGTTCAAAAAATGCAGGTTCAACGCTTATTTTAAAAAGCCGGCAACCTGGGGTAAACTGGCTTTACTGGCAGGATATACCGTATTTGAGGATTGCACTTTTAAAAGTTCGGGTTATGCCGATTTTAAAGGAGTGCTGAACGAAGAGTGGCTGAAAATATATCAGAAACGAAATACTTTTATAAATTAAAAACTGCTGTTGAAGCAAACAAATAACTGATGAAAGTTGCATTAATTACTGGCGTTACAGGACAAGACGGGGCATATTTATCGGATCTGCTGTTGTCGAAGGGGTATGAAGTACATGGTATCAAAAGGCGTTCTTCGCAGATCAATACGCAGCGTATTGATCATATTTACCAGGATCCTCACGAAACAAATGTCCGTTTCAAACTTCATTACGGGGATCTCACCGATTCTACGAACATCATCCGCATCATACAGGAAGTGCAGCCCGATGAGATCTACAATCTCGGCGCCATGAGCCATGTGCATGTGAGTTTCGACACACCCGAATATGTAGGCAATACTGATGCGCTGGGAACTTTGCGTTTGCTGGAAGCCATCCGTATCCTCAGGCTCGAAGGAAAAACGAGGATCTACCAGGCATCAACGTCCGAATTGTACGGATTGGTGCAGGAAGTGCCACAGTCGGAAAAAACACCCTTTTACCCACGCTCACCGTATGCCGTGGCCAAGCAATATGCATTCTGGATTACCGTCAATTATCGCGAAGCGTATAATATATATGCCTGCAACGGTATCCTTTTCAATCACGAAAGCCCGCTACGCGGCGAAACTTTCGTAACCCGTAAGATCACCCGTGCGGTAGCGGAAATAGCGCTCGGCATGCAGGAAAAGCTCTGGCTGGGCAACCTCAATGCACAACGCGACTGGGGCCATGCAAAAGATTACGTGGAAGCGATGTGGCGGATCCTGCAGCAGGATGTAGCCGAAGATTATGTGATCGCTACCGGCATCACTCCACCGGTGAGGGATTTTGTGCGCATGGCATTTGAAGAAGTAGGCATCACCCTCGAATTCAAAGGTGAAGGTGAAAACGAAACCGCTGTGGTGGTTTCCTGTTCGGAAGAAAAATATCAGTTGCCGATAGGCAAGGAGGTAGTGGCAGTGGATAAGCACTATTACCGCCCTACAGAAGTAGACCTGCTGATTGGGGATCCTACAAAAGCCAAAACCAGGCTTGGTTGGGAGCCGAAATACACCTTACCCGCATTAGTGAAAGAGATGGTAGCGGCCGATGTGGAATTGATGCGCATGCAATTGATGTTAAAAGAAAACGGTTATTATAAAACGATCAGTTAATACAACATGAACTTAACAGATAAGATATATATAGCGGGCCACAACGGGATGGTCGGGTCGGCAATCCTTCGGACACTAAAGGCAAAAGGATATAATAATTTTTTACTGAAAAGGTCAGATGAGGTAGACCTCCGCAACCAGCAGGCGGTAAACGAATTGTTTCAAAAAGAGAAACCGGCTTACATTTTTCTTGCTGCCGCAAAAGTGGGGGGGATACAGGCTAATAATACTTATCGCGCCGATTTTATTTATGATAACCTGATCATGGAAGCAAATGTCATCCATGCTGCCTATGTGAACCAGGCGACCAAATTACTTTTTCTCGGCAGCAGTTGCATTTATCCTAAAAATGCCCCGCAACCGCTTAAAGAGGAATACCTGCTGACTGGCCTGCTGGAACCTACCAATGAACCGTACGCTATTGCCAAAATAGCGGGCATTAAATTGTGCGATGCGTATCGTGCGCAATATGGCTGCAATTTTATCAGCGCTATGCCTACCAATCTGTATGGGCCCAATGATAATTACGACCTCAGCAATTCTCATGTATTACCGGCTTTGCTGCGTAAATTTCATACTGCCACCGTCAACGGAGATCCCGGGGTGACGGTATGGGGAAGCGGCGCACCTTTGCGGGAGTTCCTTCATGTGGACGATATGGCCGAAGCCTGTATTTTCCTGATGAATAATTTCGAAGAAGAAGGATATGTGAACGTGGGTACCGGGCATGATCTGTCGATCGGAGACCTTGCATTGATGATCAAAAAGATCACCGGTTTTTCCGGGAATATCGTGTTTGACAAAAGCAAGCCCGATGGCACCATGCGCAAACTGATGGATGTAAGCAAACTTTCTACGCTGGGATGGAAATACAGCATAGATCTCGAAGATGGTATCCGTAGCGTTTATGAAGGATACAAAAGCGCTTCTTTTGTGTAATTACCCCTACTTTTGCCACATTAAAAACGGTCCGGCAACGGGCGGCAGGCATTCATGACCCGGGAAGCGATATTCCCGCAACCTGCCTTTTAAAAAAAGATCAATGAAAGTAGTAATATTCGCTGGCGGCCTGGGAACCAGGCTGATGGAAGAAACAGAGGCCCGGCCAAAACCTATGGTAGAGATCGGCGGCAAGCCCATACTCTGGCATATCATGAAAATATATGAGAAACACGGGTTTAACGACTTTGTGGTATGCCTGGGCTATAAAGCGCAGTTCATCAAGCAGTATTTTCTCAACTATTTCCTTTATAATTCCGATGTGACCATCGAACTGGAGAAGAACAAAATAGACGTACATTTTTCCAACACCGAGTCATTTAAAGTAACCTTAGTAGATACCGGCCTGCTCACCAATACCGCCGGCAGGCTCAAAAAGATCCGGAAATACCTCAATGGCGAACGCTTTATGCTCACTTATGGAGATGGCGTGTGCAACGTGGATATCAACGATCTTATAAAATTCCATTCCAATGCCGGCAAGCTCGTTACCCTTACATCTGTGAAGATACCGGGCCGTTTTGGGAACCTGGAAACCGATCAGGAAGGCATCGTCAATCATTTTGAAGAAAAACCGGATGGCGATGGAATGTGGATCAACGGTGGATTTTTTGTGCTGGAAAATGATGTCTTTAAATACCTCGAAGGCGAAATGGAAAATGTGCAGTGGGAAAAAGAACCACTGGCAAATATAGCCCGCGATGGCCAGCTGGCTGCCTACCGGCACCATGGTTTCTGGAAGTGTATGGATGCGCTTCGCGACAGGATAGAATTGGAAGAAATGTGGAACAGCGGTAAAGCACAATGGAAAATATGGGATTAAAAATGCTGGAAATATACAACCATAAAAAAGTTTTCATTACCGGAAATACGGGTTTCAAAGGCTCCTGGCTCGCGGCTTTTTTCGACCATCTTGGCGTAATGCACGAAGGGTATGCCCTCGCGCCCGATACTACGCCGAACCATTTTGGTTTGCTGCAGCAGGCACAATCATTTACCGAAGCAAATATCCTTGATACAGGCACACTGGAAGCCGCGGTAAACAAGGCGCAGCCCGATATCATTTTCCATCTGGCCGCACAGGCCCTGGTACGCACCTCTTACACCGATCCGTTGAACACGTATCAAACCAACGTGATCGGAACGCTCAACGTGCTGGAAGCAGCCAGGAAATGCAGCAGTGTGAAGGCCGTGGTACTCATCACCACCGATAAAGTATACGACAACAAAGAGCAGGAAACAGCCTATATCGAAACCGATGAACTGGGTGGCTACGATATGTACAGTTCGTCGAAAGCCTGTTGCGAAATATTGATAAGGTCTTACCGTAATTCCTTTTTAAATATCAGCGATTATAAAACAAAACATCACCTCTTACTTGCCTCCGCGAGAGCGGGCAACGTGATCGGAGGCGGCGACTGGAGCAAAGACAGGCTGTTGCCGGATATAGCGGTAGCAACTTCGAAAAACCAAAAAGTGCAGATACGAAACCCCCGGTCGGTACGTCCATGGCAGCACGTGCTGGATTGTTTATATGGGTATGTTTTGCTGGGGGCAAAATTATTGAACGAAGAAACCGCGTTTGCAGAAGCATGGAATTTTTCTCCCTACAGTCATGAAGCTAAGACGGTGGAAGAAATTGCCGCCATCGCCCGGCAAAGCTGGCAGGAAGTGAGGATCGAATTCGGCCGGGCGCAGGATAATTTTCATGAAGCGGGATTGCTGATATTGAACAACAGCAAATCCATCGCCCGACTCGGCTGGAAACCGGCCTGGAACACCGCCGAAGCAGTGGATAAAACTATCAGCTGGTACAAAGATTATTACACCTCCGGAAAGGTTTCCACTGCGGAACAGGTGAAGCAGTATATGGATAAAATAAATGCGCAGTAATGGAATTGATCGCCGGCAATATAGCGGGGCTTTACACGGTTTCCCTGAAGAAACTGGAAGACGAACGTGGTTTTTTTGCCCGAACGTACTGCAAGAATGAATTTGCTAAGATTGGGTTCAACAAAGAATTTGTACAATTCAATCATTCGTTCAATAAAAGCAAAGGCACGATCCGTGGAATGCATTTCCAGGTTCCACCCTTTGCAGAAACAAAGCTCATCCGTTGTGTGCAGGGAGCGGTGTACGATGTGGCAGTTGACCTCCGTGAAGGTTCGCCTACTTTTTTGCAGTATGCAGGGATAGAACTGAACGAAGAGAATATGTTGGCGGTGTTAATACCGGAAGGTTTTGCACATGGTTTCCAGGTGCTGAAAGATAATTCGGCGCTTATCTACCATCACACTGAAGTGTATACGCCGGGCGCAGATGGAGGAATAAGATTCGATGACCCGGCCCTGGCGATCCAATGGCCGCTCGATCCGCTGCTGGTAAGCCAAAAGGACCGGGAATATAAACTGATAGATCAAAATTTTAAAGGCATAAAAGTATGAATTGCAGGTACTGTACTAATGAACTGACACACGAATTTGCTGACCTGGGCTTTAGTCCGCCCTCTAACTCGTTTCTCTCAAAACAACAATTGAATGAGCCGGAAGTATATTACCCGCTCAAGACGTTGGTATGCGAAAAATGTTTTCTCGTACAGATCGATGAGTTTGCCAAGCACGACGATATCTTCAATTCAGATTACGCCTACTTTTCCTCTTTTTCCACCAGCTGGCTTGCTCACGCCAAAGCATACACGGAAATGATGACGGCCAGGTTTGGTTTCGATAAAGACTCGCAGGTGATCGAGATCGCCAGCAATGATGGTTACCTGCTTCAATATTTTAAAGAACAGGGGATCCCTGTTTTAGGGATAGAACCTACTAAAAATACGGCCGATGCCGCCAAAGAAAAGGGGATAGATTCCGTAGTGGATTTTTTTGGCGTAAGACTCGCCACCTCGCTGGCCGCGAAGGGTATCAAAGCCGACCTGTTGCTGGGAAATAACGTACTGGCGCATGTTCCGGATATCAATGATTTTGCCGGCGGACTGAAGATATTGCTGAAAGACAAAGGGGTCATCACGTTCGAATTTCCGCATTTGCTTCAGCTGATCGACAAGAACCAGTTCGATACCATTTACCACGAACATTTTTCTTACCTGTCGCTTATCGCGGTAAAACAAATATTCGAAACTGCCGGGCTTGAGTTGTTTGATGTGGAAGAACTGCCTACTCACGGCGGCTCCCTGCGCATATTTGCCAAACATGCAGAAGATGCCCAAAAGATCGTTTCGGATAATGTAGCCAATATGCTGCAGAAGGAAAAGGATTTCGGGCTGGCCGACCTGGATATATACCTGTCTTACCAGGAAAAAGCGGAAAAAGTGAAGAATGATTTTACCAGGTTTTTGATCGACGCCAGGAACGATGGTAAAAAAGTGGCGGGGTATGGAGCCGCGGCAAAAGGGAACACTTTGCTCAACTTTGCCGGTATCAAAAAAGACCTGCTGGAATTTGTAACAGACGCTTCGCCACACAAACAGAACAAATATTTGCCCGGTGTACACATTCCGGTCTTCAGCGAGCAAAAGATAAAAGACGAACGGCCGGATTACGTGGTGATTCTACCCTGGAACCTCCGCGAAGAAATTACTTCGCAGCTGGCATATATCCAAGAATGGGGAGGGAAATTCGTAGTAGCGGTTCCGGCCCTCGAAATAATATAACATGAACGAAATATCGGCATCAGCAAAGATATCTTCTATGGCAGACATAGAAACTTCCTCCCGGGGCAGCCGGTTGTATGTGGGAGAAAATGTCATGATCGATTCATTCGTTAAAATAAAATTCACCGGCGGCGCAGGCGATATACGTATCGGCAATAATTCCTACGTCAATTCCGGATGCGTACTCTATTCAGGAAATGGTATCACGATCGGCGATCATGTATTGATTGCTGCAAATTGTACATTTGCACCCGTCAACCATCAATACATGGCGAAGGATAAAACCATCCTTGAGCAACGGTTTAAAGAAAGCAAGGGCGGAATTATCATAGAAGACGATGTCTGGATCGGCGCAGGGGTGATCATCCTGGATGGCGCACATATCAGGAAAGGAACGGTCATCGGGGCGGCTGCGGTGGTGAGCGGCACTACCGAAGAATACGGGGTATATGTTGGTAACCCGTTGACACTCGTAAAATTCAGAAGTTAAACAATGATCACAATTTTAGGCGCAACAGGTTATATCGGTTCACATCTTTTGCAGCAGCTGCAAGCGGCTGGCGAAGAAGTGTACGCGCCCCGGAGAAATGAATTGCCGGCAGATAAAGAATTGGGCGATGTTATCTATTGCATAGGAATGACGGCGGATTTCAGGGCTAAGCCTTTTGAAACCGTAGATGCGCACATCACTGTATTGAGTGAAGTGCTGCAGCAGGCAAAATTCCGCTCGCTTACCTATTTGTCCTCTACAAGGGTATATATCAACTCTGCCGAAAAAAAAGTGGAGGAAACTTCACCGATCCTGATAAAACCCTGGGAGGCAGATGAGTTATATACGCTTACAAAACTTACGGGTGAGCGTTTATGTTTATCGAGCGGCCGTAATGTGAAGATCGCACGCCTGTCTAATATTGTAGGCAACGACCTGGCATCCGAAAATTTTCTAACGGTGTTGGTGCGGGAGATCCGGCAGAGCGGAAGTTTTCATTTTCAATCTTCGCTGCGGTCTGCGAAGGATTACCTGCATATCCAGGATGCCGTGGATATGTTGCTGAAAATCGCTGTCAACGGAAAACAACAGGTATATAACGTAGCTTCCGGCATCAATACTTCCAATGCCGACCTGGTAACGTTGTTCAGTAAACACACTGCATTCTCCGTTACGGTAAAGGAAAACGCACCGGACGTGATCTTTCCGGAGATCAGCGTAAAGCGTATAAGAACAGAGTTTGATTTTTGTCCAAAAAATATTGAAGAATATATTCCCACACTTTTAAAAAAGAATAATAATGTATAAGATCGATACCGATAACAAGTTAGTGATTGATGAAAAAAACAACGTGACCCACCCGTTGGGTTCCAAAGAAGGGTTTAAGATCATCAGTGATATCTGGTTAAAATCAGGCTGGGAAACCAAGTATGTATACAGTTTTGCCTGGATGGGGCGCCCGGTGATACAGCTTCCTGAAGACATGATCCGTATCCAGGAGATCATTTTTAACCTCAAGCCGGATGTGATCGTTGAAACGGGTATTGCCCATGGCGGATCGCTCATATTTTATGCATCACTTTGCAAAGCAATGGAAAAAGGAAGGATCATCGGCATCGACATCGAGATCAGGCCGCACAACAGGAAAGCGATAGAAGAACATTTTTTATACAAAGATTATATCCAGATGGTGGAAGGCAGCTCCACGGCGCCGGAAATAGTAAGCGATGTGAAAAGCAGGATAAAGGAAGGTGAAACCGTACTGGTGATCCTCGATTCCAACCACACCAAACAACACGTATTGGATGAACTGAATGCTTACGCGCCGATGGTGTCTGTAGGTTCATACATTGTGGCTACCGATGGTATCATGGAACTGGTGAAAGGGCTCGACCGTACCGGCGACGATTGGGATTGGAACAACCCTAAAGCCGCGGCTATTGAATTTGTGGCGCAAAACCCCGACTTCATCATTGAAGAACCTCCGTTCCCTTTCAATGAAAGCATCGTGGATGAACGTATCACTTACTGGCCTTCGTGTTATATCAAAAAAATAAAATAGTCTTTTGCTCAAAAAGATCTTATACACTACTTCTTTAAAAGCAAATATTATCGCCAATTTTGCGGGCAATGGATGGTCCGCATTGATAGGGATCATATTTGTGCCGCTTTACCTGAAATATATAGGTGCGGAAGGATATGGTCTTATCGGCATTTTCGCCAGCCTGCAGGTGGTACTTTCTCTGCTCGACAGCGGGTTAAGTACCACCCTCAATAAGGAAATGGCACGCATGAATGCTACACCAGGCAATGAGCAGCGGATGCGCAATCTTGTAAAAACGCTGGGGAATATTTATTGGATAATGGCACTCGCCGCAGGTTTCATCGCATTGTGCCTGTCGCCCCTGCTCGCAAATTACTGGGTACAACCCAAAGAATTAAGCACGCAGACGGTTACTTATGCTTTTATCCTGCTGAGCGTGTCGATGGTGTTCCAGTTTCCGACCAGTTTTTACAGCGGGGGGTTACTGGGGCTCCAACGCCAGGTAATGCTCAACCTCAACCGGGTATTCTTTGCCACGTTGAAGAGCGCAGGCGCCCTGCTGGTACTTATTTTCATATCACGGAGCATACTTGCTTTTTTTTGCTGGACACTTTTTGTGTCTGTACTTCAGGCTTTCTCCATGAAAATATCCTTGTGGCGTTCTTTGCCGGCTTCGCCATCTGCCCCCGTTTATGATAAAAGCGAACTGAAGAACATCTGGCGTTTTGCCGCAGGGATGTTAGGCATCAGCCTTACCGCCGTATTGCTTACACAGGTGGATAAGATCATATTAAGCAAGGTGTTGTCACTGGAGCAATTCGGGTATTATACTGTGGCCTGTACGCTTGGCTTAATGATTTACCAGATCATCGGGCCGCTCTCTCAATCTTATTTTCCCCGGTTTTCGGCGCTCACAGGCCTCAACAGGGGCGAAGAACTGAAAAATATATTCCACCAGGGCTGCCAGCTGGTGAGTGTGCTGGTATTGCCGGCAACCTTTGTACTTTGTTTTTTTAGCAAGGAACTGATATTTATCTGGACGCATAATGCGGAAACGGTAGAAAACACCTGGCTCGTCGCCTCGGTGTACGCCGTAGGTACAGGGTTCAACGGACTGTTGAATATCCCTTACCAGCTTACCCTGGCCCATGGCTGGACGAAGCTTGGATTTTACCAGAATATCTTTTTTCTGTGCCTCATGATACCCCTTACGATCTGTTTTTCGTTGAATTACGGGGCGCTGGGTGGTGCCATATCCTGGGCGGTAGTAAACGTGCTGTATTTTTCCATTACCCCTTCCCTTATATTTAACCGCCTGCTGAAAGGGGAAAAACTGCACTGGTATTTATATGATTGTATCATCCCGCTTGGTGTATCCTTCACAATGGTTTACCTTGCAAGATATTTCATTCCGTTTGGAGCCATCCGCCCCTATGTGTTACAGTTAGGCATATTGACTGTTGTGGGTATGATCACCGTAGGGGCCACGCTTTTATTTACCAAAAGCCTGAGGCAAAACCTGCTGCTCATGTTGCAGAAAAAAAGGCGGCCGCAAAACGGAATCTAAAATATTTTTAGCTAATGACACAGCCGCTGATCAGTATCATCATTACTTCATATAACCGTGCGCATTATATTGAACAGGCCATACAATCGGCGCTTGCGCAAGATTACCCCCGGCTCGAAATTGTGATCAGCGATAATCACAGTACGGACAATACCCGGGAGGTCCTGCAGAAGTATCTCCCTGATCCACGCATAAAATATTTTGTAAATGAAGTGAACATCGGGATGATCCCCAACTTCAAGCTGGCTACAGAGGATCGGGCTACCGGAAAGTATGTGAGTTATATCAGCAGCGATGATTACCTCTGCTGCCCCTCCTTCATTTCCAAAGCGGTTGAACTCATCAATAAATACCCCGATGTAGTATTGGTAGCGGCAAAAAATGCTACCCTTTTCAACGATAGCGGCATAATAGAAGAGGATGATTCCGGGCATGTATTTCAAAAAGAATTTATGCCTGGGATGGAGCTTTTCGAAAAATTCCCCGAATGGCTGTTGCCCGGATGGGGTGCTGTACTGATGGATCGCCGGCAATTGATAGAAGCGGATATATTCGGATCAAAAGCGCAGTCGCTGGATTATGAGGCCAACCTCAAACTGATCCTGAACGGTAATGCCGCATTCATCAATCAACCTTCATACATTTTTAGAAAGCACGATTCCAATGCCTCCGGCTTCATGACCTACGAGGCCCACGTGAATAACCTCGAGTTTATAGAAAATACCTGCCGGTATGCCCGGGAGCTCAATAAGGTTAAAGATCTCGAAAAGTGGCGGAAACGAATCTACAGCGAATACCTGAACAGGAACTCGACGGTATTATTAAAAAGCCGGGAAGAATTCGGGCAACTTTTGCAATACGTGCGAAAAGAAAAAAAATTGCACTTCACCTTATTCAATGCACCAAAGCTTACGCTTAATTCGTTTGTATACAGGAATTACAAACTGCTTTTTCCTGCCCTGAAATGGGTTTTCCCGAAAAAATATGAGGCCATAAAAAAACTCGCGGGGTAGATCCGGCATATTTAACTGATGAAAAAGAAGGTCCTTTTTATTGTTCCCAACCTGCATTGTGGCGGTGCATCAAAAGTTTTATCACTCATTTGCCAGAACCTCGATCCTGCAGGATTTGAGGTAGTACTTGTATGCGTGAATACAAAAAAGGCTTTTTATCCTATCACCAACCCTGCGGTAAAAGTGATCGACCTTCAAAAAGATCATGTAAAAAGCATCTTTTTCCCCATCCAATCCGTATTCAAAAAAGAAAAACCCGATATCGTTTTTTCAAACGGGCAGGATCTCAATATCCTGATGGCCTTTCTGAAAATATTTCACCCGAAAATTGCTTTTGTTTGCAGGGAAACGTCGGTTTTGTCGGGTAATAATAAGAATATCCCGTTCCGGCGGTTATATAATTTCCTTGTAAAAAAATTATATAACAACGTAAACCGGATCATTTGCCAGTCGCGGGAAATGGCTGCCGACCTGGAAAAGATGTACCATGTGCGGCCTGAAAAGCTGCAGATCGTTTCTAACCCAGTAACGGTTCCACAGTTGCCGGTGCCTTTACCAGCACTTTTTAAAACGGGTAAGATCCGCTTCCTTTCTATCGGCCGGCTCGATCCCGGGAAAGGAAATATGCGGGTATTGGAAGCGCTGGCTTCTTACAGCCATCCCTTCGAATTCATCATCCTGGGCGATGGCCCCGAAAAGGCGCAACTGGAACATAAAGCCGCCATCCTCGGAATTTCGGATTCAGTGGTATTTAAAGGCACTGTCGCCAATACAAATGAGTATATTGCGGATTGTAATTTTGTGTTGCTGGGTACATACAATGAAGGTTTTCCTAATATCGTGCTGGAAGCGGGTATTTTAGGCAAACCGGTCATCGCATTCAAAGTGCCCGGTGTGGATGAAGAAGTGATCGTACCTTACGAAACAGGAATATTGATAACAGGGAATACGCCGGCCCATTTTACAGAGGCGCTTAACGGGCTGCAAACTGTTCAGTTTGATAGTGAGCTGATAAAATCTATCATTATCAACAAGTTCGGGATTAAAAAAATAATGCAGACGTATGAAATTTTGTTTGATAAAATAATACAGTAGTACATGTGTGGAATTTCGGGGTTCATAGATTTTAATAAAAGAACGGAGCGTGAGCATCTGGTGCGGATGACGGATACCCTTAGTCATCGGGGGCCCGATTCGGGGGGATATGAATTTCAGATGACCTCAGAATGTAATATAGGCCTGGGCCACCGCAGGTTATCCATCATCGATCTTTCCGCAAACGGGAACCAGCCTTTTCGCCTGAAAGACTGGCAGATCGTTTTCAACGGAGAAATATACAATTACCTGGAATTGAAGGCTGAGCTGGAAACAGCCGGACGGAGCTTTCTTACCAGCTCCGACACCGAAGTGCTTGCAACGGCCATCGACCACTGGGGCGAACACGCGTTTACCAAACTGATCGGCATGTTTTCCTTCGCGGCTTACAACACGGCGGAAGAACTATTATATCTTGTACGCGACCGCGTAGGCGTGAAGCCCCTTTATTATCATTGGAAAAACGGCCTGTTGTTATTCGCTTCCGAATTGAAGGCCTTTCATCAACACCCGGATTTTACAAAGGAATTAAATCCTTCCGCTATCGCTGAATTTTTAGGTATCGGGTATATCCAAACGCCCAATTGCATTTTTGCGGATACTTATAAACTCAATGCAGGTTCATTCCTGAAATTAACATTGCCGGCAAAGCTGGTATCGGAACACCGGTACTGGTCGGCCGATGATTTTTTTGCAAAAGAAAAACTGGATATTTCTGAAGAGGAAGCCATTAAGCAAACGACCGGGCTGCTGGTTTCTTCCTTTAAATACCGGATGCTGGCCGATGTGCCGGTAGGTGTTTTTCTCAGTGGCGGCCTGGACAGCAGCCTTGTTACTGCCGTGCTGCAAAAAGAAAGCGCTACTAAATTGAATACGATTACGATCGGGTTCAATGAAAAAAAATACGACGAAGCGGTACATGCCAAAAAAATAGCGAAATACCTGGGGACCAACCATACGGAGTATTATTGTACGCCCCAGGATGCACTTGAGATCGTTCCGGTATTATCAAGTGTGTACGATGAGCCCTTCGGCGACAGCTCGGCTATACCGACCATACTGGTGAGCAGGATCGCGGCAAAAAGCGTGAAGGTAGTATTGAGCGCGGATGGTGGCGATGAACTCTTTGGCGGGTATGAAGATTATGTAACAATGGTAAACCGCCACCGGCGTTTTGAACGCATACCGGCACCTGTAAAAAGGGTCGCTAATGCCTTTGAAAGACTTAGCGGCCACGACCTGGTAACGAAGGCGCTTCCCGTGAAGAATGCGGAAACGATTAAAAATAAATTTTTTAAATTATTAAAAGCTAAAGATATTTATGACAGCGGGCTGATCTTTTCGCAGGTATTTACCGAAAAGGAGATCAGGCGGCTCATGAAACCGGGGGAACTGGACTTCGGGTTTAAACCCAAACCGTTTTTGTTCAATGATATGTTGTCGAATCTGCTGGCGAAAGATTTTAACAGTTACCTGATCGATGATATACTGGTGAAGGTTGACAGGGCAACGATGAGTGCGAGTATCGAGGGGCGTGAGCCATTCCTGGATCATCGGCTGATAGAATTTGTAGCGCAGCTGCCCAGCGAACTGAAGATAAAAAATGGCGAAAAGAAATACCTGCTGAAAAAGATTCTTGCCAACTATATCCCGAAAGAACTTACCGATCGTCCTAAGATGGGGTTTGCCATCCCGGTAACCAAATGGCTGAACGATGAACTGAAGGACTTCGTATTCGAATACCTGAATGAGGACCGGATAAAAAAGCAGGGGGTATTTAACTGGGAGCGGGTAAAAATGCTGCTGGATAATTTTTACAAAAAAAATAATATCAATGAGCGGAAGATTTGGTACATGTTGACGTTTCAGCTCTGGTATGAAAAATGGATCGGATTTTAACCCATATCCTGCGCTTCTTTAACACTTAAAAAAACAGATAGTACTACCAGGATGCTTACCCAGGTACAATCATATAAATCGCATGCGGACAATAGCTTTCATTTTACCCCACAACCCATATTTGCCGGAACTAAAGGCTTATACCGATTACTTTCGGGCCAGGGGATTTAATACCGTCAATATTTCCGATCTCAAAGAACTGGATACAACAGAATATCACATCGAATGGCACTTCATGGGCATCGATACCAGGCCGCGAAAGAAAAATGTGATCAAGATCCATGATTACACTTCCTTGTCCATTCCGCCCTTCGCGAAAATCAAAGATTCCTTTAAAAAGATCATCACCCGGAAGCCCGATATCCGCGTTTTTTTGAACGACCAGGTGCGGGAAAGAATGAACTTCCGCGACGATGTCCCTTACGGATTGAGGGATATGGGCGTTAATGAGATATTCTTCGAAGTGCCTGCGGATACACCTAAGGAATACGATTTCTGCTACCTGGGAAACATGGATAAGATACGGAGGGTAGACGAATTCCTGCTTCATTTCCGCGAACACCTGAAAGAATCCCGAATATTGATGATCGGTGAACCGCCGGCTTATTTATCCAGGATGTTTAAAAATGATCCGGACATCATCTTTACCGGTAAAGTGGATTACCTCAAGATACCCGGGTTGCTGGCAAAATGCAGCTACGGGCTGAACTATATCCCGGATATATACCCCTTCAATATCCAGACTTCTACAAAACTGCTCGAATATTGCGCCTGCGGACTTAAAGTGATTTCCAATGAGTACGAGTGGGTACGCAATTTTGAAAAGGCATCGGCTGCATCTTTTTATTTCCTTGACAAGGAGTTTAAAAATTTCACGCTCGCCGGTATCCGTAACTTCAATTATGTAAACCCCGACATGAAAAAACATGAATGGGAAAAAGTGATCGATAACAGCCGTGTTCTTGAAATGATCAATTCTTTGACTTCCTGATCTTGCTGCTGATGATCATCAGCATGGCGCAAAAGAAAGGGGTGCAGGGGATTTTATACCTTACCAGCGAACCGAAATTGGGTGTGGATATCCCTACAAAAAATGCAAAGATCACACTGAATATAAAGCAGAAGATCACCACGTTATTGGTGAATAAGATGGTGAAAAAATAAATGAACTTCGCCCGAAGGAGTGTATAGATGAATAACATCAGTAACGCCAGGCTCTCCAGTGCCGAAAACAACATGATGGCGTTGGAACTTTCCCAAAGGTATGGGCGGAAAAAAACAGCATTAATGATCTTGGGAGCAAGGCTCAGCAATCCCATAGGCGTAGGTACAATTTCCCCGATCTCGAAAAATGAGCCGCCATCGTTTTTGGCGATCAGTTCAAAACTCTTTTGTTTCCGCTCGATACTCTCCGTCATGGACGTAAAGGTAAAATCTCCCAGCACCGTCTCCAGTGCCGAACTGCTTAAATACAGGCCTCCCCACAACAGCACCAGCAAAAAAGGGATGAACAATTTTTTTGCCAGCGGGTTGGTGATGTGCTCTTTATAATTCAACATGAATAAAATAAAGCAGCAAGGTATCAGCACCACGGCAATGTAGGGCTTGGTAAGAAAAAGGATGAAGCTGAAAAATACGAGCCGGAATAAATGTTCGCGGACCTTTTTATCCCAGTATATGACCTCAAAAAAAGAGAATAGGATCATGCCGATACAGGTGATGCAAATGGTATCTTTCAGGATGGTGCTGCACCAGAATATAACACTCGGTAAAAAAAGAAAGGAAAGGGCCATCTTGCGTTTCAGCTTCGGGTATAACTTCACAAAAGCCTCAAACAATTTCCATAACCCGAAAAAGGAGAACGTACTGAAAATAAGGGTGATTGCAGTAAAATTCCTGAAGGCGAAAAAACTCAGGAATGCCACGAGGCGCATCGGCATGAAATTGCCTTCGTTTAAAAGATAACCCTCGTAATCCGTATTGCCGACCGATACTTTATAATCCCAGTAATCGGTACAGGGGGCAAATAAGAACCGGAGGTTGGCGGGGTCCTTGAAGAAATATTTATGGAGGTTGACCCCTTCGTCGAAATACATCATCGTATCGCCCATCTTGAAATAATACTGGGTAAGTAATACGAATGTTACGGCACACAACATCTTTAGCCGGAAGCACCAGGTGAAATAAAACTGAAGTTCTTTGGAATGGCTGAGATATTTTCTTTTGTACATATGCACCAGCCTGCTCAGGATGAAATAATAGACAGGAAGTAACACATAGTCCCAAAAAGACATTATCTGCATAAACCAGGATAAATATTGATGAAATTAATCTTGAATAAGGTAGGTAGAGTTTTTATTTTTGTAAATTTACAGATAATTTCAGTTATGCAAAGAATACTCATAACCGGGGGGGCAGGTTTCATCGGTTCACATCTTACAAGGCTTTTTGTAAATAAATACCCGGGTTATAAAATTGTAAATCTTGATGCGCTTACTTATGCCGGCAATCTCAATAACCTGCAGGATATAAAAGACGCGGCTAATTATACTTTCGTAAAAGGGGATATTACCGATATGGCGCTTTTGCAGCAGCTTTTTGAGCAGCATCAGTTTACCGGAGTGCTTCATTGCGCAGCCGAAAGCCATGTCGACCGTTCCATCACCGATCCGCTGGCATTCGTGCGCACCAATGTTTTGGGAACGGCCACCCTGCTCCAGGTAGCTAAGGAAAGCTGGAAAGGCGATTACAGCAATAAGGTCTTTTATCATATTTCTACCGATGAGGTATATGGTTCACTAGGCGAAACAGGTTTCTTTTACGAAAACACCGCCTACGATCCACGAAGCCCGTATTCAGCATCGAAAGCATCATCCGATCATTTTGTGAGAGCGTTTTACCATACCTATCACCTGCCGGTGAAAATTTCCAATTGCAGCAACAACTACGGGCCTTTTCATTTCCCGGAAAAGCTGATACCGCTCAGCATCAATAATATCATTAACAACAAACCCCTTCCCATCTACGGCAAAGGCGAAAATGTTCGCGACTGGCTGTTTGTAGAGGATCATGCCCGTGCCATCGACCTGATCTACCACAAAGGCAGGATCGGTGAAACCTATAATATCGGCGGGCACAACGAATGGACCAATATTGACCTTATCCGGGAATTGTGCAGGCAGATGGATATCAAACTTGGCAAGCCTGAAGGCACATCCGAACAATTGATCACTTACGTAAAAGACCGTGCAGGCCACGATCTGCGCTATGCCATCGACGCCACAAAACTAAAAGATGAATTAGGCTGGCTCCCTTCGCTGCAGTTTGAAGAAGGGTTAGGAAAAACGATCGATTGGTACCTGGATAACAGGGGTTGGCTGGAAGATGTGGTGAACGGGCACTATAAGGAGTATTATGCGGAGCAATACGAAAAGTAGGTTAGAGATTAGAGATTAGGGATTAGAAGTTTAGGAGGTTTATGAGTTTAGGTTGGCGATTGAGCATCTAAACTTTTCTCCGGTTATACTAAAGAAAGTTTACCGATTTAAAGAATTGAACGGAAATAAATGGTTTAAATTTGATCATCGTCATCAAATCTAAAATGTTTAAACTTTCCAATGAAAATATATTCATTCGAAAAGCTGGAATGCTGGCAACATGCACGTTTACTAGCTGGATGGGTATATAAAATAACTGAAAAATTTCCATCGGCTGAAAGATTCGGATTGATGTCACAGATGCAACGTGCTGCTATTTCAATCGCTTCTAATATTGCCGAGGGAACTTCACGAAAAACTTCTAAGGGCCCGGCACGTTTTAGTACCATTGCATACAGCAGTGCAGTAGAATTATTGAATCAACTGATCATATCGAACGATCTTCATTTTGTTTCAGGTGAACATTTTGAAGAAGGTAGAAAATTGATTGAAAAACAAACATTATTAATTGCATTTTTGAGAAGGGCGCAACAAAAAAGCATAACCCATTAAACTATCTAGCCCCTAAACTTCTAAACTTTCTAAACACACAATGAAAGGTATCATCCTCGCAGGCGGCTCCGGAACAAGGCTCTATCCCATTACCATGGGAATCAGTAAGCAGCTTATGCCTATATACGACAAACCGATGATCTACTATCCGTTAAGTACCTTGATGCTGGCCGGAATAAAAGACGTACTCATCATCACCACTCCCGACGACCAGGCGCAGTTTATGCGGTTGCTGGGCGATGGAAGCAAATGGGGCTGTAACATACAATATGCAAAGCAGGAAATACCAAACGGGCTGGCGCAGGCATTTGTGATTGGCGAAGAATTTATCGGTAATGATAGCGTGGCGCTGGTATTGGGCGATAATATCTTCTATGGAAGCGGTTTCAGTAAACTGCTGCAGAGTGCAGCCGATCCCCGGGGGGCTGTTATTTTTGCTTACCCAGTAAGCGACCCGGAAAGGTATGGAGTGGTGGAATTCGATGAGAACTTCAAAGCGTTGAGCCTTGAGGAAAAGCCAGAGAAGCCGAAGAGCCAATATGCAGTACCCGGGTTGTATTTTTACGATAATTCAGTGGTTAAAATAGCAAAGGAACTGAAGCCCAGTGCCCGTGGCGAATACGAGATCACCGATGTAAATAAGATATACCTGCAAAATAAAACCCTGCAGGTTGGCGTTCTGGATCGTGGATTCGCATGGCTCGATACCGGCACATTCGATTCTCTGAGCGACGCCAGTGAATATGTAAGGGTGATAGAAAAAAGGCAGGGCCTGAAGATCGGCTGCCCCGAAGAGATCGCCTGGCGTATGGGTTTCATCAGTAAAGAACAGCTGATAGGGCTCGCTGAAGAACTGAAAAAAAGCGGCTATGGCGAATATTTAAAAACAATCGTTCAATAAAACGCAACAAGCGGATGAGTTTTTTATCCTCCATTTTCCGATTCATTCATCGCTCTTACCTGGGGATACTTAATTTTTTACGCATACTCAAGCTGAACCTGCTCTACCCGGGCTTGAGCATCAACTTTGGCTCAACCGTGGAAACCAACTGCCTGATAAAATGCATCAAAGGCGGCAGGCTCATCATAAAAGATTGCTCCATTTCGGCAGGCACGCAAATAGTGGCCGATGCAACCGGTACCATCGAAATGGAAAGAGTTTTTATCGGCCGCAATGCTGTCATTACCGCCAAAAGCAAAGTGGTCATTAAACAGGGTTGCCTGCTGGCAGAAATGGTGGTGGTCCGCGATCAGGATCATCAGCAGGAAACAGGCGCCAGGGATAATTTTCATGTTGCGCCGATCGAGATCAATGAAAATGTGTGGATCGCTTCCAAAGCAACTGTGCTCAAAGGCGTTACCATCGGCAGCCATGCCATCATTGCCGCATCGGCAGTAGTTACTAAAAATGTTCCCGCATCGGAAGTGTGGGGCGGCATACCCGCAAAATTTTTAAAAACCGTCGCATCCTCCCCATCAATATAAAATCTTATCTTTTCTGTTCACAGAATATATTCAACCAAGGCCTTGTTACAAAAACTGCAAACTTTACTACAAAAAAATTCATTTAAACAAGTGGGCCTGTACACAGCAGCGGGTACATTGGCCAAAGTGATCTCTTTTGCAGCATTGCCTTTTTTTGTCAACGTGCTGAGCGAAGGCGATATCGGCATCCTCAACATATTCAACAGCAGCATCGTTTTTCTGACCCCCATCATTTCCATGGGGGTGCTGTACACTATTTCTGTCGATTTTTTCAAACTGCCGAAAGAAGACTACGCCAGGGTTTTTTCAACGGGATTCCTTATTCCCATTGTATTCAGTTTATTGCTGGTCCCCGTTTTTTATATCTTTCGCGAACCATTGTTGCGCACATTTCACTTCCAGTACCAGTTTGTCTGGCTGATACCACTGTGCCTTTTTCTGAATTTTTGTTACGAGGCATACATCATCTTACTACGCATGAACAATAAGGCGAGGCAATTCGCTTTCATGTCGCTGCTGAAAATAACAGTAGAGATAACGCTGGCCATCATCCTGGTGGTATTTGTGTACCAAAACTGGTATAGCCGTGCTTTGAGTTATGTGATTTCCGCTGCGCTGATCGCCATATTGTTTTTCTTTTTCGCGATAAAAAATGGTTTTCTCGTAAGAAAGTTTGATAAAAAACTATTGAAAGAAGAATTGTCTTTCGGACTGTCGGGCTTGCTGCTTCAAACCGCGGTTTTTTTTATCGGCACTTCCGATAAATTTTTCGTGATGGCTTATTTTGGAAAAGATCAGGCAGGTTTTTATTCCATCGCGGCGGTATTTGCGAGTGTACTTTTTATCATTTCATCCTCGCTGATGCAATATCTTCAGCCAATACTTTATAAAAAATTTGCAGAAAAACAGGGCTGGCAAAATGTAAAGGGGCTGTACAAAAAATACATGCTGGCCATGCTTGGAACAGCAATGTTGCTGATCGCTTTTACATGGTTCGCCTACAGGTTCATATTGAAATCATCGTACTGGGAGTATATACATTATTTTTATGTGCTTTGCGCAAGTGGTTTCATCTGGTCGGTTTCCAACCTGTTTCTGCAATACATCATTTTTCATAAGCGAAAAAAGGTCATCGTATGGTTTTCGGTGATGAGCATCCTGCTGGCGTTGCTGGTGAACTTCAGCATGGTACATTATTTCAGCATGACGGCACTTTGTTTCGGACAGGTCATCACCAATGTGCTGGTATTGGGAGCCAGTTTGTATTACAGCTGGAAACTGAAATTTTTTGGATAACACGTAAGCAATAAATATTAATTTTCCGGAAGGTAATTAAGGAAACATGCAAAAAAAGACAGCTTTATTCATGATCGACTGGCTCGGGGCAATTGGTGGCGCCGAAGTCATGATGATCGCACCTTTGAAAGAGCTCAGCCAGGAGTACAATATCATCCTGGTCACATTGCGTCCCGGGAATGTTTTTACAAAAGATCATTTCACAGGCGAAAAACATTACAGCCTGAATATGTCCTCAAGGTTCGGGGTTTTTAAAGCTGCCCGCCAATTAAAAGAGATCATCCGGAAAGAGAATGTAACGTTGGTTCACGCATTCCTGTACTGGAGTGTAGTAGTGGCAAGGCTTGCCTGTGGCAAAAAAACACCGCTGGTTTTCAGCCTGGCTACCATCATGAGCGATCATGTTTATAAAGACAGGTGGTATAGTTTTTATACAAAGTGGATCGACCGGCTTACTTATAAAAAACAACAGGTACTGATCTCTCCCACAAAAGAAGTGTATATGGATTTTGATGCCGCTATCGGTATCAAAGGCCCGGCATATGTAATACCTAATTTTGTGATGGATAGTTTTTTTGAAAAAGCGGGTTCTTACAAAACTCCCGGCGTTAACCTGAAGATTGTTGCCGTAGGCAATATAAAACCTGTAAAGAACTACCAGGTGATACTCGATGCCTTGCAACTTGCGGGGCCGTTGCCGCTTACCATAGATATTTATGGAAATGGCGATCTTACCGGGGAGCAGAAACGCCAGATAGAAACGCATCAACTTCCGGTGAAACAAATGGGCAGCCGCAGCGACATCCATCAGGTGATGCCGCAATACGATGCATTCATCATGAGTTCCCTGCACGAAGGCTTTGGTATATCTGTCGCCGAAGCGATGGCGATTGGGCTTCCGCTGATGTTGTCTGATATCAGAACGTTGAGGGAAGTTTCAAAAGATAATGCCTTCTTCTTCAATCCCACCGATGCGAAATCGTTGGCAAACGCTTTTCGATCCATCCTCGATAAGAAAGAAAAACTCCGGCAATATTCCGATAGGGGAAAAGCCATCGCGAACGAACATTACACAAAGAAGCAGTATGTTCAGCAATTGCTGAAAGTATATGGGCAATTGCTCAATAAATGACCGGGTAAATCGTTCCAGGAAATCGAATTCGCCGGTTTTTTAATATGATATAAATTCAGGCGGAATAATTCGTTATTTTCGTTTCTAAAATAATCTGGTTTATGTGCGGTATTGCAGGTTTCATTGATTTTTCAAATAGTTCAACTTTACAAATATTACAGGAATGTACCGATACGCTCGAGCACCGGGGTCCGGACGGCGGCGGCTACGAATTTATGCAGCAGGATGGCCACCAGGTTGGTTTAGGCCACCGCAGGCTTTCCATCATCGACCTTAGCAATGCTGCCAGCCAGCCCATGTGGTACAAGGATTATTGCATCATTTTTAATGGCGAGATATATAATTACCAGGAAATAAAAGATACGCTGGCCGCAAAGGGGCACACATTTACCACCCATAGCGATACCGAAATGATCCTTCATGCCTATGAAGAATGGGGCAGTAAAGCGCTGGATCAGTTCATCGGCATGTTCGCGTTCGCCATTTTCGACAGGCGGACGAATAAATTATTCGCCTGCCGCGACAGGGCAGGTGTGAAGCCTTTTTTTTATTATCAGAAAAATGGGTTGTTCATGTTCGCTTCCGAGCTGAAAGCCATTATCAAACACCCGGCTTTTGTAAAATCCATCAACATCGACGCTGCCGCGGCATATATGCAGTTTGGCTACGTGCCAACACCCCATTGCATTTTCGAGGATACGGCAAAATTGAAACCGGGCCATTTTCTCGAATTCGATCTGACAAAAAAAGAAGTACGTACCCAACAATACTGGAACCTTTACGACGCGTACAATAAACCTGAACTGAAGATCGGTCTTCCCGAAGCGATCACCGAAACGGAAAAATTATTGACCAATGCATTTCAATACCGCATGGTAAGTGATGTACCGGTAGGGGTTTTCCTGAGCGGCGGTTACGATAGCAGTTGTGTGACCGCATTGCTGCAGGCCAACAATACAGAAAAGATAAAAACATTTACCATTGGTGTTCCGGATGTTGGATTGAATGAAGCGCCTTATGCCAAAGATATTGCCGCCCGCCTTGGTACCGATCATACGGAGTATTATTGCACACAAAAGGAAGCATTGGAAATTGTGCCACAGCTTCCGCATTATTACGATGAACCTTTTGCCGACAGCAGCGCCATCCCCACCACACTGGTGAGCAGGATCGCGAGGGAAAAAGTTACCGTGGCACTCTCGGCAGATGCGGGCGATGAAATATTTGCGGGGTACAACCGGTACGATTACATGATGAAGTATGGTAAGCGCCTGCAAAGCATTCCTAAGTTCATCCGCAAAAGTGCCGCGGCCACTATGGAACTTATACCGGCAAATTCTATCCCGGTGCTGAATAAAAAATATCTTTTTCATACCCGTTATGAGAAGATGAAAATGCTTTTAAAAAATCCTTCGGAAGAAAACATGCTGATGAGCCTCACCACGCAGATCAGCGCCGACGAAATCGGTTTTCTTTTCAAAAATAAAATAACAGTATTGTCGACGGCCTTCGACAGCAAAGAGTTGAATGAAGAACGTTATTCGCCGCTGGCATACAATATGGCCATCGATTACCAGACTTACCTGCTGGATGATATCCTGCAAAAAGTAGACAGGGCCACCATGAGCGTAAGCCTCGAAGGCAGGGAGCCATTTCTCGATCAGCGCATCATAGAATGGGCGGCACAATTGCCGATGAAATACAAGTACAACAACGGCAACAAAAAATTCATCATCAAGGAGATCGTTCATAAATATCTACCAAAGGAAATCATGGAAAGGCCAAAGATGGGCTTCGGTATACCGATAGCATCATGGCTGCAGAAAGACCTGAAACCTTTTGTGGATGAGTATTTCGACGAAACATTTATCGAAAAGCAAAATATTTTCAACAACCGGGAAGTGCAGAAGATCCGCAGGTCTTTCTACCAGGGAAAAGTGGAAAGAGCGGAAAAATTGTGGTACCTGCTGATGTTCCAGATGTGGTATGATAAATGGATGAATGGAAATTAGGCTTTGCTTAATTTCCGATGCCGGATGCCTGATACTGGTATTCTTAAAAAGTTTAAAGTCTGTAACGGAATTTCAACTCTAAAATATTCAGCATCCAGTAACCAGCATCTTCAACCAGTAAAAATTTCAAGTAAACATAATAATTTTCAAAACTAACGTCCCTTGTCTTCTCCTAAAAAGGTTCTTTTTATCTCTTACGATGGCATGACCGATCCGCTCGGGCAGAGCCAGGTAATACCGTATCTGCAGGGGCTCAGTCAGCATGGTTACACGATCTTCTTATTGAGTTGCGAAAAAGAACAGGTGTTTGAAAAAAATAAACATTCGGTGCAGCAATTGCTTTCCGGATATGATATTGTATGGGTGCCGGTGGATTATACCAGGCGCCCGCCGGTATTGTCTACGCTGATGGATATCCGTAAGCTGAAACGTACAGCCCGGAAGATCCACGAGAAACATTCCATTGATATGGTGCATACCCGCCCGGGAATTCCATCGATGGTGGGGTTGTGGATGAAGAAAAAAATGGGGGTTAAATTCCTGAATGATATCCGGGAGTTTTATGCCGATAGCCGTGTGGATGGCGGCATGTGGAAGAAGGGCCATCCGCTGTACCGAATGATCTATAATTACTTCAAAAAGAATGAAGCCGAAGAAGTGGCGCAGAGCGATGGCATCGTATGCCTTACTTATGTGGCTGAAAAAATAATCAGGCAATGGCCGGAATACAAAGCATCGACGCCGCTGGCAGTAATACCCTGCAGTGCCGATCTTAACCTGTTCGATAGCAAACGTATAGATACACAACAGGCAGACTGGCAGGCACAAAGGCTCAATATACAGCCCGGCGATTTCATCATTAGTTACCTCGGCTCCATCGGCGGCTGGTACATGACCGCGGAAATGATGCAGTTTTGCAAACGTGTTTCTGAAAAGATACCCGCGGCAAAATTCCTTTTCATATCCCCGCATCATCACAAAACGATCATCGATACCGCTGCGCAATATGGCCTGGCCGAAGACAGGATCATCGCTACTCATGCCAGCAGGAAAGAAGTGCCGGCGCTGCTTTCGCTGAGCCGGTACAGTTTGTTTTTTATCAAACCCTGTTATTCAAAACAATCATCTTCGCCTACCAAGCATGGCGAATTGATGGCGATGGGCATCCCTGTTATTACCAACAGCGGCGTAGGCGATGTGAAGGAAATTGTAGAAAAATATGAGGGCGGATTTGTGATCGATCATTTCGATACTTCATCTTTTGATGACATCATCGATAAGATGATATTGGCTAAATTTGATCGCGATCGCATCAGGCAGGGCGCCGAAGAATTTTACTCATTGAAAAATGCTTCCGCTAAATACCTGGAGCTATATCAAAAAATACTTAACTGATTTTTTAAACCATTATTAATTTTTTCAGATGTCTTTGCATTTTCTGATTGTGGGTTCAGGTTTTTCCGGTGCAGTGTTGGCCAATCAATTGACGCAGGCATTAGATTGTAAAGTCGATATCTGGGACGAGCGCCCGCATGCCGGCGGCAACTGCCACACAGAAAGGGACGAGCAAACCGGCATCATGGTGCATCAATATGGCCCCCATATCTTTAATACGGATAAAAAGGAGATATGGGATTACGTGAACAGTTTTGGTGAGTTTAAACATTATGTTCATCGCGTAAAGGCGCTCAGCAAAGGAGCGATTTACTCCCTCCCGGTGAGCCTGTTTACCATCAACCAGTTTTTTGGTAAAACATTTACGCCTGCTGAAGCAAAAGAATTCCTGCAGGGCTTGGCGGATAAAACGATCATAGATCCGCAGAACTTTGAAGAGCAGGCCTTACATTTCATCGGCCGCGAATTGTACGATGCTTTCTTTTACGGCTATACCAAAAAGCAATGGGGTTGCGAGCCTACGGAACTTCCGGCTTCCATCATCAAACGGATCCCGGTACGTTTCAACTACGACGATAATTACCACACCAATGAATATACCGGCATACCGGTGGATGGTTATTCCGCCATCATGCAAAAAATGATCGACCACCCGTCCATAAGCCTCACGCTGAATAAAAAGTTCACGGCCGGCATGGACACCAGCCAATACACGCATGTTTTTTATACCGGCCCGCTCGATGCCTATTTTGAGTTTGAGTATGGCCGACTGGGTTACCGTACGGTCACTTTTGAAAAATTTTATGCCGAAGGCGATCATCAGGGTTTATCCCAAATGAATTATTGCGACGAAGAAGTTCCCTACACCAGGGTGGTGGAACATAAACATTTTACCCCCTGGGAAAAACATCAAAAAACGGTTTATTTCAAAGAGTTCAGTAAAGAGACCGGCCCTGCAGACGAGCCTTATTATCCAAAAAGGCTGCAGCACGACAAAGGGATTTTAAAACAATACCGGGCTAAAGCCGAAAGCCTTTCCGGGGTGTCTTTCTTGGGCAGACTGGCCACTTACCGCTATATGGATATGCATCATGTGATTGGTGAAGCGCTAAGTTTTGCAGAAAATTTTGTGAAGGCATTAAAAACCGGGCAACCGATACCTGTATTTTCCAATACAGAAGAGTTGTAGTAATTCTTCGCTTTTCCTTCCTCCGTTTTATACGGAAAAACACGGCTTATCAATCGCGTAAAGACACCCCTTTTACTGGTTCTCAGGCATTTGTCATCTAAAAATCCTGATTTTTTTGCTTTCCCCACGCAATAAGCAGGTTATTGCTGCGTTTATAATATTGTCCAATTATTCTGTTTAAAAAACCAAAACACTTTCTCATGGAAAAAGTGATTGCAGTGGTTGTATCCTACAACCGCCAGGTGCTCTTGTCCGAATGTATTAACGCATTGAGGGCCCAAACCCGTCGTCCGGACGCTATTTTAGTAGTGAATAACGGCAGTACGGACAATACGGAGGCCTGGTTAAAAACTCAGACAGACATTACGGTGATCACGCAGGAGAACGTTGGTTCGGGTGGAGGATTCAATACAGGGATCTCCTGGGCATTTAAAAATGAATTTTCGTGGATATGGTGCATGGATGATGATGGTTATCCAAAATCGGATGCACTTGAAAAATTATTGAATGTAGAAACCCCTGATCGTTGCCTGCTCAATTGTGCAGTGATCAATAAAGAAGACAAAAAATCATTTGTGTGGAATACGGCCAACTATGCTTCGATAGATGATGTAGAAGGCGAATTGATCAAAGGTATCGGCCATCCGTTCAACGGAACTTTATTGCACCGCTCGATCGTGGCAAAAGTAGGCATACCAAAATCTTCACTGTTTTTGTGGGGCGATGAATCGGAATACTATTGCCGTATCACTAAAAAATACAACATCCCGGTATACACCGTTGCATCCAGCATACATTATCACCCGGCCAGTGCGTACAGCTACAAGCAGGACTGGGATTTCACTTCCGGCTGGAAGATGTACTTTTATGTGAGGAACCGTTTCCATGTACATAAAGTGAAATTTGCCAACAAGTTCGTGGCTGCTTTCAACTACATGATATTCGTGCTGGCATTTGCAGGTATGATCATGGTTTTTCAGAAAACCGATAAACTGAAAAAATTAAGCTTCCTGGCATGGCCGCTGGCAGATGCATTCAGGAACGATTTTACCGCTACACCCAATACGATCTTAGCCAGGCTCAACAACAGGGATGGCAAAAGATCTTTCTTCTCATCATTGAACAACTACGGTCGCAATACACGTTTGGCTATCCACAGCATCTTTACGCTGGATAGCGAAAGGAAGACAGCCGGGGTTTAGTTGCCCGTTGCCGGATGCTGGATGCCGGTTTTCGGCGGTAATACTTCCGTGATCGGAGGTAGTTCATCGGTTGTCTGTTGTCCATCGTCTGTTGTCCGGGGGCATTTTCTTATGCTGCGCCAGGATGATCCGTTTTTGATTGATCAGGATCAGTGCGATGATATAGAAAGGCATGCAGGGGATCTTATACCTCACCAATGTTCCAAAATTCAACGTGGTGGTGCCGATGAAAAGGGCGAAGAGTATTGAATAAAAGAAACAAAACAGCACCATCGGGCTGGTGAACAAGGTCTTGAAGAAAAATACCGGCCCCGATTTCAGCAATACATACAGCGTAAACAACATCAGGCTCAGGCTTTCCAGCGAAGAAAGCAGCGTGGATATTTTCTTTGATTCCCACAAATAAGGCCTGAATAAAGTAGCATTGATCGCCGCAGGCGCTACTTTGAGCAAACTGCCCACACTCCCGTCATATTCTACCCCAAGGCTGAAAGAAGATTCTGCCTGGTCAGACATAGCGATGAAATTTGTTTGTGTCGACTTTACAGAAGTAGATAATTTCTCCAAGGCAAAATTCCCCATTTCCCGCTGCAACGTTTCCGAAAGATATTGGAAACCGATACCCACCACAGCAATGATAACAATAAAAGCGATGGCTTTGAACAAGGCGCTTTTTACCAGGTGAAGGTTCATCTGGATCATATAAAACAAGAAAAACGGCAGGAACGAATAAAGGATATAAGGTTTTACTACAGAAAGCACCCAGGCCGAAAATATCGCTATGAGCAGGTGTTGGGTTATTTTTGTTTTTTTATAGATCACTTCATTGAGCGCATACGTGAGCCATCCGAGCGCACCCATGCAGATGGGGTCTTTGAGGATGCCGCAACTCCAGAATACCACCGTTGGCAGAAAAAGTATGGCGATCGATATTTGTTTGTGCAGCTTCGGATACAGCTCGTAAAAGAAAACGAAAAGCTTCCAGATACCGCTAAGGGCGATCATCGAAAAGAACAGGTTGATGACGCTGTAAGTGCCAAAAGTAAAAAAAGATAAGATGGCTACCAGCCGTATGACAAAATAGTTGGCTTCGCTGGCAAAATACCCTTCGGTGAAATTGCTCACCAGCAGGTTGAAATCAAAATCTTTTCCGGCCACAAACAACCATTTCAGGTGCGAAGGGTCCTGTAGCGAAAGATGGTAAATGTTGAGCCCTTCAGGATAATACAAAGTGGTAGAATCGCCCGGCGATATCCATACATTGAACACGCTCATAGCCACTGTTGCAAACACTTTTATCCAAAAAGCGATCAGGTGATATTTTTTTAATATGGGATCTTTTATCTTTTTCCGGCGGTACGAAAAGAACAGGTGGAAGAGATAAGTATAAATGGGAAACAATATGAGATCAGAATAACCCATTCGTGGAGCTGCAAAGTTGTTTTGTTATGAACTATAGCTGTTCACGACAAATTTATCGTAAAATATCCTTCACAATTCAATAATAAAGATTTATTTTGCCCATATTCAAAGATCGTGTGTTGTATTTCATCCAGACAATTTATTAAAAAAAGATTTTATAGGTTGCTGGCTGCAGGCAAACATTCTCATTTATGAAAAGAAATATAGCAATTATTGAGAATCACGTTATTTCTGCGAACACGGTACGGAAAAAGCTGATCAATGAGTTAATGACGAAAGGCTATAATGTTACGATCTTAACCACCGGCTCCGAAAAAGACCTCGCCCTTGCTGCTGAAAATGGGTTCACGGTAATTGACGTTAAAACGAGTAACACCAATATTGGGGATATCTACCGCTACATCAGGAATATCCGCTCGGCGCTGAAATCCGGAAAAATAGATATCTGTCTTACATTTACCATGCGGCCTGCCATCTGGGGCAATATTATCACCCGCATCATGGGCATACCAACCATCACGAATATTACCGGCATTGGCCCGCTGGCAGAAAGCAGCAGCCTTACTTACCGCATTGCCCGTACTCTATATAAATTCGTTTTGCTCAAAACAGCCAAAGTTTTTTTTCAAAATAAGGATGACCGCGATGTTTTCCTGGCGCACAAATTTGTAAAACAGGAGGTAACGGAACTGATCCCCGGATCGGGTGTGGATTATGATTATTATGCACCTGTGGAAGATTCGGGAAAACCGCATAAAAAATTCGTCTTCCTGTACATCGGCCGCCTCATCAAAGACAAAGGCATCACCGAATATGTAGATGCCGGCAGAATTTTAAAAACGAAGCTTCCCAATGTAGAAGTGCAGGCACTCGGCCCTTACTATTCGCAAAACCTGAAAGAAAATACTATCACCGAAAGGGATATTTTGAAATGGGTGGAAGATGGTATTATCACATACCTCGGCGCATCTTATGATGTACGCAGTTATATTGCCAAAGCGGATTGCATAGTGCTTCCATCCTATCGTGAAGGAATGAGCAATGTGCTGCTGGAAGCAGCCAGCATGGAAAAACCAACGATCGCCTGCGATACCACCGGTTGCCGCGATATCATCGATGATGGCGAAACAGGCTACCTCGTTAAAGTACGTGATGTGGAAGACCTGGTGGAAAAGATGCAAAAAATGACTTCGCTCTCCGTCGAAGAACGTAAAGTGATGGGAAAAAAAGCACGGGAAAAAGTCAAGCGGTCATTTGGAAAAAATATCGTGATTGCGGCTTACTTCAAAGCGATTGAAGAGATATTGAAAAAGAAGAAATAACCACCTGCTTTATGTAATCCGGATTTCCCAACCCTCAACTTTTTTACCAGTGAACTATTTTTTCAGCGTGTTCGTCGTCATGGTATTCGCATCCTGCGCAGCAAAGGAAGATAAGAAGATCCGGCAGGCTGAAGTGAAGAACATTGGTGAACAATTTTCCATCGACAACGTTGTAGACTCTTCCGGCAATAAGATCACCCTCGATTTTTCTGCCTCCGATATCACCATCATCGATTTCTGGAACAATGGATGCCCGCCATGCATCGAAGAGATGAAGCAGTTTCCTGCGCTTATCAAAGGAAAAGCGGCAAAGGTTTCAATCCTGAGTATTTCACTAACCCAGTACTGGCTTTGGAAACCCACCCTGCAGGAACATAAGGGCACATTCGCTTTTCTTGAATACGATGTACCAAACTGGAAACAATACAATCTTCTCACTACGGATGATCCGCGTTTGAAAAACGAGATCTCTACCGACAGGCTGGGCGAACTCAGCAGCAGGTATGGTATTAATTTCAATCCTGCTTACGTAGTTGTAGACAGATCGGGTAAGATATTGGCGAGGCCCGAAAGTGCTGTAGAATATCTTAAGGAACCCGGTCTGTGACCGTTCAGTTTCATCCCAATGAATTTTTCCATGTACTTTTGAAAAATAAATAGTTTCCATTGAGCAGTATATTGATCATTGATGATGAAGAAAGATTACGAAGCCTCATGGCCCGCATCATCCGGCTGGAAGGGTATGAGGTACAGGAAGCTGCTACCCTCAGAGCCGGTAAAGCCTTGCTGGATAAACATTCTTTCGATATTTTATTATGCGATGTAAAATTGCCGGATGGCAATGGGGTGGATTTTGCAAAAAATGTAAAGGTCAGCCATCCTGCTGTGGAGATCATCCTGCTTACTGCCTACGGCAATATACCGGATGCTGTGCAGGCTATGAAGAACGGGGCTTTCGACTATATTACCAAGGGCGACGACAACGATAAGATAGTACCGCTGCTAAGCAGGGCGATGGAAAAAGTGCAGCTGCAAAAAAGGGTGGTACAACTGGAAAAACAACTGGGTAAGAAATACGGTTACGAAAACATTCTAGGCGAATCCGCCCTGATAAAAGATGCGATAACTCTTGCAAAGAAAGTAGCGCCTACCGATGCGTCCGTGTTGCTGCTCGGCGAAACCGGCACCGGCAAAGAAGTATTTGCACAAGCCATACACAATGGCAGCAGGCGGGCGGGTAAACCTTTCATGGCCATCAACTGCAGTGCTTTTGGAAAAGAACTGCTCGAAAGTGAATTGTTTGGCCATACGGCCGGGGCATTTACCGGCGCCGCAAAAGACAAAAAAGGGTTGATAGAAGAAGCCGATACCGGCACACTCTTTCTAGATGAAGTAGGAGAGATGCACCTCGATCTGCAGGCCAAACTGTTGCGGGTGCTGGAAACAAATGAATTCATAAAAGTAGGCGATACCAAAACCACTAAAGTGAATGTGCGGATCATAGCCGCTACCAACCGCAGCCTGCAACAGGAAGTGGAGGATAAAAAATTCCGCGAAGATCTTTTTTACAGGCTCAATGTTTTTACCATTCATCTGCCATCACTCCGCGATAGAAAATCTGATATTCCCTTGCTGGCGCAATATTTCCTGGAACTGTTTGCTCAAAAAACGGGGAACAACATCACTGCTATCAGCAAAGATTTTTTACAACAATTGCAGCAGCACAGCTGGAAAGGGAATATCCGCGAGCTGAAGAATATCATAGAGCGGGCTGTGATATTGAATGAAGGAGATGAACTGACGACTACCAGCCTCCCCGCTGATTTTGAGATTGCTGCCAATACAACTTCAGGTATGTCTGCCTACTCGCTTGCCAGTGTAGAAAAATTACATATACAACGTATACTCAACCACACAAAAGGCAACAAAACAGAAACCGCCCGGCTGCTTGATATAGGCCTTACTACGCTTTACAGGAAAATAGAAGAATACAAACTACGCTGAGTTTGAACCACAGAGAGTGGAGAGCACAGAGGAACACCGAGCTTGATATAACAGGAACATTCCGCGGGCGTGTTCCCCCTCCGTGTTCCTCCGTGTTCTCTCTTCCTCTGTGGTTCAACAAAACTTTCCCTTTTTGAAAATCAACCCTTCCATTTTGGAAGGGTCTTTCTTTTTTTGCCAATGGGTAAATCTGCTTGTAAAATCCTGAAACCATTGCCAGTATTGGCTTCCACAACTTTTTTATCGCTCTCCCATAAAACTGGCTCTCCCTTTGGCATATCCGTATAAACGAAAAAACATGCTTTACACCATCCTCTTCACCTCGATACTGCTCGGATGCTTTATCATTTTCTTTAAATCAATCGGCTTCTTTGAAAAAATATGACCATCATGATACTTACACTATTCATTCTTTCCATCATCATTTTCATCTACCTCTTGTATGTATTGATGAAACCTGAAAAATTTTAATTATCAAAGAGTAATAATATGAACACTGAACTAACAGGCATCATCCTCACATTCGTACTGACTGTACTGCTGGCGTTTCCGCTGGGAAAGTACATGGCGAAAATGTTTGCCGGCGAACGTACCATCACGGATTTCATGAATCCGGTAGAAAGATTCATCTATCGCATCGCAGGGATCGATGCTAATAAACCGATGAACTGGAAACAGTTTTTAATGGCCATGTTGTCCATCAACTGCCTCTGGATATTCTATGCATTTTTTCTTTTTTTAAATCAATCGCATCTCCCGCTCAATCCTGATGGCAACCCGGATATGTCGCCCGACCTGAGTTTCAACACGGCTATCAGTTTTGTGGTCAATTGCAACCTGCAGCATTATTCCGGTGAAAGCGGCGTTACTTATTTCACTCAATTATTTGTAATAACTTTTTTACAATTCGTGAGTGCCGCCACGGGTATAGCGTGTGCAGTAGCGCTTTTCAACGGGTTGAAACATAAAACAACAGAAAATCTCGGCAACTTCTGGAGCATCTTTACCCGTGCAATAACGCGTGTGCTGTTGCCCATCAGCATAGTGATAGCGATAGTACTTGCCTTCAACGGAACTCCGGCCAGCTTCGATGGCAAGGATACCATCACCACGCTGCAGGGCGATACGGTGAACGTGTCCCGTGGGCCTGCAGCAGGAATGATCGCCATCAAACATTTGGGAACCAATGGTGGCGGATGGTTTGGCACCAACTCTGCACACCCTTTCGAAAACCCAGGGTATTTTACCGGCATGCTGGAGCTCGCTGCGCAAATGCTGATACCCATTGCACTGTTGTTTGCTTTAGGCTTTTACATCAAAAGGAAAAAGTTCGCCTGGATGATATTTGGTATCATGACCATCGGCATACTCATTCTTGCCGTACCTACTATCAACTGGGAAATGAGTGGTAGCCCGGCTTTGCATAAAATGGGTATCCTGCAATCCAATGGAGCCATGGAGGGAAAAGAAGTGAGGTTCGGTGCGGCATTCTCGGGTTTCTGGAGCATCATGACTACTGTTATCTCTACCGGTTCGGTAAATGCCATGCACGACAGCACCATGCCCATGTCGGGTGCCATGCAAATGCTGGCGATGCTCATCAATGCATTTTACGGGGGCTGCGGAGTAGGGCTACTGAACTATTACATCTACATCATCATCGCCGTTTTCATCGGTGGATTGATGGTGGGACGTACGCCGGAATTTTTCGGGCATAAAGTAGAAGCCCGCGAAGTGAAGATAGCGGCACTCGTCACTTTATTATCGGCTTTCATCATCAAGGGCGGAACAGCATTGGCAGCCTATTATTTTACCAGCCATGGCCATGCGGATTGGGCGGTGAAACCCGAAGCCTGGCTCAACAATCCCGGCAGCCACGGTTTTTCCGAAATGTTTTACGAGTTCACTTCCGCCAATGCCAACAACGGCAGCGGTTTTGAAGGATTGGGCGATAATAATATTTTCTGGAACCTCACTACAGGCCTGGCCATGATCTTCGGAAGATTTCTTCCCATTATTGGCCCGGTAGCTATCGCCGGATTGCTGGCAAAGAAAAAATATGTGCCCGAAACGGCAGGAACATTAAAAACAGATTCGCTTACGTTTGGTGTACTCACGTTTGCCATCATCATCATCATTACAGCGCTGTCTTATTTTCCGCCGCTGGTGCTCGGCCCGATTGCAGAATGGCTGGGTTAGTGAATAGTGAATAGTCAAGAGTGAAACCTTTGAAGATTTAACTGCGGGTGAACATGTTCTAAGGTTCGCTGATTCGTGTAATCCGCTGGAATTCGTGTAATAAAAAAACAAATTATGTCTACAAATAAATCAACTTCTCTTTTTGAAAAAACGCTTTTAAAACAGGCATTCAAACAATCGTTCATCAAACTGAACCCCCGTACCATGCTGAAAAATCCGGTGATGTTCACCGTATACATCGGTACGTTCATCATGGCGGCTGTTTGTATGTGGATCGCCATGGGCGAGGCTTCGCAGGGCTCTCTTGCTTACAACCTCACCGTGTTCATCATTTTATTTTTCACTTTGCTGTTCGCGAATTTTGCGGAAGCCATCGCGGAAGCAAGAGGAAAAGCACAGGCCGACAGCCTGCGCAAAACAAGGGAAGATACGCCCGCCAAAAAACTGGCGGATGGGATCGGTAGTAAAGAGATCACACTGGTATCTTCTTCTCAATTGCTTAAAGGCGATATCTTTTTATGCGAAGCAGGAGATACGATACCCATGGATGGCGAAATAATACAAGGGATAGCCACTATCGACGAAAGCGCCATCACCGGCGAAAGTGCACCTGTGATAAGGGAAAGCGGTGGTGATAAATCTTCGGTGACCGGCGGAACAAAAGTTTTATCGGATCGCATCAAAGTTCGCGTTACCACTGAACCCGGCGAAAGTTTCCTGGATAAAATGATCGCTCTGGTAGAAGGCGCTTCGCGACAAAAAACGCCCAACGAAATAGCCCTCACTATTTTACTGGCGAGTTTCACGCTCATCTTCCTGATCGTATGTGTAACGCTTAAGCCATTTGCGGATTATGCCAACACGCCTATCACCATCGCCGCATTTGTATCATTGTATGTATGCCTCATCCCTACTACCATCGGGGGGTTGCTGAGTGCCATCGGTATAGCAGGCATGGATCGTGCCCTGCGGGCGAATGTGATCACAAAAAGCGGGAAGGCAGTAGAAACAGCAGGTGACCTGGATACTTTGCTGCTGGACAAAACCGGTACCATCACCATCGGCAACCGGAAAGCCACTCATTTTTATCCGGCCAACGGAGTAGATGCGGGCACTTTTACCGAAGCCTGCGCATTATCGTCTCTCGCCGATGAAACACCCGAAGGTAAGTCCATTATCGAACTGGCGAATATCAATGTAAACGGGTTCGATACCAATTCCGCAACTTTCATTGAGTTTACAGCCGAAACAAGAAGCAGCGGAATCGATCTTCCCGGCGGCGTAAAGATCCGCAAAGGCGCTTTCGATGCTATAAAAAATATGGTCACCAAAGCAGGTAATCCGTTTCCTGAAGAAACTGCTGAATGTGTAAGAAATATTTCTTCCAATGGCGGAACCCCGCTGGTGGTAAGCCGCAACAACATCGCATTGGGGGTGATAGAATTGCAGGATATCATCAAACCCGGCATACAGGAACGTTTTGCAAGGCTGCGTAAAATGGGGGTGAAAACGGTGATGGTAACCGGGGACAACCCGCTGACGGCAAAATTCATTGCAGAGAAAGCAGGTGTAGATGACTTCATCGCCGAAGCCAAACCCGAAGATAAAATGAACTATATCAAAAAAGAACAGCAGGGCGGAAAGCTGGTGGCCATGATGGGGGATGGTACCAATGATGCGCCCGCACTGGCCCAGGCAGATGTAGGAGTGGCGATGAACAGCGGAACCGCGGCTGCCAAAGAAGCCGGTAATATGGTGGATCTTGATAACGACCCTACCAAACTGATAGAGATAGTGGAGATCGGTAAACAGTTGCTGATGACCCGGGGAACACTCACCACTTTTTCCATCGCCAATGATGTGGCAAAGTATTTCGCGATCGTTCCCGCATTGTTCATCACTTCCATTCCGGCGCTGCAGGCGCTCAACATCATGCGGCTGCATAGCCCCGAAAGCGCCATCCTGTCGGCGGTGATCTTCAATGCCATCATCATTCCATTACTTATTCCGCTTGCATTGAAAGGAGTGGCTTACAAACCCATTGGCGCCAGTGCGCTGTTAAGGCGAAACCTGCTGCTGTATGGTGTTGGCGGTATCATCGTTCCTTTTATCGGCATCAAACTGATTGACATGCTTGTTGCTTTATTCATCTAAAAAATAAAATCATTCATCATGAAAAAATATATTCTGCCTTCGCTCAAACTGACACTGGTGTTCATCATCATCTGCTCGGTGCTTTATCCCTTGCTGATTGCCGCTACCGCAAAACTGTCACCCGGGGGAGGCAAAGGCGAAACCGTTTCGGTAAACGGAAAAGTGGTGGGCTATAAAAACATCGGGCAAAAATTTACCGATGATAAATATTTCCAGGGTCGCCCATCCGCGGTGGATTACAATGCGGCGGGTTCCGCAGGGTCCAATAAAGCCCCGTCTAACCCCGATTACCTGAAACAGGTAGAAGAAAGGATCGATAGCTTTCTTGTACATAATCCAACTGTAAAAAGGAATGAAATTCCTGCGGATCTCGTTACTGCATCCGGCAGCGGGCTCGATCCGGATATTACGCCCCAGGCCGCTTATGTGCAGGTAGCAAGAATTGCAAAAGCAAGAAATATTCCTGAAGAAAAAATACGTGCGTTGGTTGATACCTCGGTAAAACGGCCTGTATTGGGGATGGAAAAGGTAAATGTGCTGGCAATTAATATTCAGCTGGATCAGCTAAAATAAAGTTGTGGTTTTAATTCTCTGCGGTAAAAGCATCCTTTCCAAAAAAGTAATTCAAAAACATAGAAACCTGAAAAACGTATGAAAAAAATATTCCTCAGTGCTGCATTCGCATTCACAATTATAAATGGATTTGCACAAACAGACAGTGCCGTGAAGCCGTTGCCTGTTCTTAGTTTCAGCGGCTATGTAGAAACATATTACACTTATGATTTCAACAAACCTTCGGGTAATGATAGGCCCGGATTTTTCTACAGCCATAACCGGCACAATGAATTTAACCTCAATCTTGGATTCATTAAAGCTGCTTATAACAACGATAAAGTGAGGGCCAACCTGGCCATTGGTGCAGGAACATATATGAATGCCAATTATTCGGCCGAGCCGGGCACCATCAAAAATATTTATGAAGCAAATGCCGGAGTAAAGATCAGCCGTAAAAAAAATCTGTGGCTCGATGCAGGGATCTTTTCATCCCATATCGGTTTTGAAAGTGCTGTTTCGAAAGATTGCTGGACGCTTACAAGAAGTATATTGGCAGATAACAGTCCGTATTTTGAAAGCGGCGCCAAACTCACTTATACCACCGATAATAATAAGTGGCTTTTCAGCGGTCTGGTACTCAACGGCTGGCAACGCATCCGCCGGGTGGATGGAAATTCAATGATGAGCTTTGGTAGCCAGGTACAATTCAAGCCTTCGTCAAAAGCGCTCATCAATTACAGCACATTTATCGGCACAGACAAACCAGACAGCGTGCGGCTTATGCGGTATTTTCATAATATTTACGGCATATTTAGCCTCAGTAGCAAACTTGGTCTTACCGCTGGTTTCGACATCGGGAGTGAACAGCGATCAAAGGGAAGTAAAAGTTTCCATGTATGGTATTCGCCGGTGGTCATTGTAAAATATGCCCTGAATGATCAATGGGCGGTGGCGGCCAGGGTGGAGTATTATGCAGATAAAAATGGTGTCATCATTTCCAGCGCTACTCCCGATGGTTTTAAGACCACCGGATTTTCCCTCAACGTGGATTATGCACCCGTGAGCAATGCCGTTGTCCGGCTGGAAGCGAGGACATTGAAAAGTAAGGATGCAATTTTCACTAAAGGGTTTACCAATAAGGATAACAATAGTTTTATCACCGCCTCGGTTGCGGTAAGCTTTTAATAAAAAAAGTAAAAAAAATGTCAACGGCTTCTGATCATTTTCTCGATCTCATCCGTACCAGCAGGCGCGGGCGTTTCAAAGTGTATATTGGCATGAGTGCCGGTGTGGGCAAGACTTACCGCATACTGCAAGAAGCCGCGGCATTGCTGAAAAACGGGGTGGATGTAAAGATCGGTTATGTGGAAACGCACGGCCGCAGAGAAACAGAAGCGCTGCTCGATGGACTACCGGTGATCCCCAGACGAACACTTTTTTACAAAGGCAAACAGCTGGAAGAACTGGATGTACAGGCCATCATGAACCTGCACCCCGAAGTAGTGATTGTGGATGAACTGGCGCACACCAATATCGAAGGCAGCAAAAACGCCAAACGCTGGCAGGATGTACTGGATATACTTGAAGCCGGTATCAGCGTGATCTCTGCCATCAACATACAACATATTGAAAGTCTGCACCAGGAAATAAAAGAGATCACCGGTGTGGATGTGGCGGAACGTGTGCCCGACCGGGTGCTGCGCATGGCCGATGAAGTGGTGAATATCGATCTTACAGCCGATGAACTGATAACAAGACTCAAAGATGGGAAAATTTATTCCTCAGATAAGATCCAGCGATCGCTGCAAAACTTTTTTCAGGCCGAAAAAATATTGCAACTGCGTGAGCTCGCCCTCAAAGAAGTGGCATCGCAGGTAGAACGCAAGATCGATAGCGAACTTCCACGAAATGCGCATCTGAAACCTGAGCGTTTCCTTGCCTGCATCAGCAGTAACCATAACATTGCCCGGAAAGTGATCCGCAAAACGGCGAGGCTTTCTTCGTATTACAATTCAAAATGGATGGTGCTGTATGTGCAAACGCCGAGGGAGAATGCAGATAAGATAGGGCTGGCAGCGCAGCGGCACCTTATCAACAACCTGAAACTGGCTACGGAACTGGGTGCAGAAGTGTTACGGGTAAAACACACCAATATCTCCAGGGGCATCATCAACGTGGCGGAGCAGCATGCGGTTACTACCATTTGTATCGGCAAGCCGCATCTGAGCCTGTTGAATATCATATTGAGCACAACTGTATTTAATCAATTACTCAATAAATTATCGGCGGCAGATATTGATATTGTAATTTTATCTTAGAGTAGTCTACTCCTATGAGTTGACAACTCACCGGAGTTGTCAACTCGAAAACACAAATACATGAAACTCAAAACAAAATTATCGCTGGGCCTTTCCTTCCTCTTCGCCATCATCCTGGCGTTTGGGATCCTCGGTATTTTTTATATCAACCGGCTGAGCAGCGATTCTGCAAAAGTGCTGCGCAACAACCACGAGTCGCTGGTGTATTGCAACAATATGCTGAAAGCGCTGGAAGACATCCCTGCAGATAGTTCTGCCGAAAAAATATTTGACGATAATCTTCAGCTACAGGAAAAAAATGTGACCGAGCCCGGTGAAGATGCCGCTACCATCGCCCTGCGGAAAGATTTTACACAACTGCTGTCCGATAAAAGGCCCACCGGTAATTATATCCGTCTTCGACAGGGATTGCAAAAGATAAACGACCTCAACCAATCTGCCATACTTACTAAAAACAGTATCGCACAGGCCAATGCGGCCCATGCAAAATTCTGGCTCACGGCCATATTCTGTACCCTGATGATCGCGGGCATTACATTCATCCTCAATTTTCCATCGGTGATCGCTACGCCTGTCACCAAATTGTCGGAAGGAATTAAAGAGATTGCCGGTAAAAATTATAAGAAGCGGATCTTCCTCGAACAAAAAGATGAGTTTGGCGAACTGGCCGCTTCCTTCAACAGCATGGCCGAAAAACTGGATGAGTACGAACACAGCAACCTGGCCCAGCTGCGCTTTGAAAAAAGCCGTATCGAAACCATCATCAACCAGATGCGGGATGCGGTGATTGGGCTGGATGATAAACATAATATCCTCTTTCTGAATGCAGTGGCGGAGCGCCTGCTGGGCCTGAAGGAATTTGAGATAGCAGGTAAAGCTGCTGCTGATGTTGCCCGGCAAAACGACCTGATGAAAACATTATTGAGTGAAGCAAAAGGTGAACTGAAAATATTCGCGGATAATAAAGAAAGTTATTTTGATAAAGATCTTTTGCATGTAACCAGCAATGGCAACATCATCGGGCAGTTGATAGTACTCAAGAACATCACCCCCTTTCACGAGCGCAGTGAAGCCAAAACGAATTTCATTGCCACCATTTCTCATGAATTAAAAACACCGATCTCTTCCATCAAGATGAGCGCAAAATTGCTTAGCGACAGCCGTGTGGGTGCGGTCAATGAAGAACAGGTAAGCCTGATTAAAAGCATCGCCGACGATTCCGACAGGTTGCTCAAGATCACCAGCGAACTGCTCAACCTGAGCCAGGCCGAAACGGGCAACATACAGCTGAAGATTCAGCCATCAAAGCCTTCGGCGATTGTGGAGGCGGCTGTTTCAGCAACAGATTTTAATGCAAAACAAAAAAGTATTCTTGTTGAATCGCACTTCGAAGAGAACCTGCCGGAGGTGAATGCCGATGCTGAAAAAACTTCGTGGGTGCTCATCAATTTTCTTACCAATGCCATCCGGTATTCCAGCGAGCGTTCTCTGGTAGATATTCATGTATATCGCAAAAATGACCGTGTATTCTTTGAAGTCACGGATAAGGGAATCGGGATAGAAGAAAAATATGTATCCCGTGTTTTCGACCGTTATTTCAAAATGCCATCGGGAAGCGGGCACAACAGTACCGGCCTCGGGCTGGCCATTTCCAAAGAATTTATTGAAGCCCAGGGAGGTACGGTAGCGGTACGGAGCGAACCGGGCAAAGGCACTGCTATCAGCTTTTCGCTGGGGATTGCTTCCTGATGACTGGAAAAATACAGCCGCATTTTTATCTTGTTTAACCTTTGCCAGCTTTTTGCAATATCTCATTGAACTTTTTTTGCGTTAATTTGTATTCATAGTCAGAAACCATTTCAATGAATTCATTTACAATCAAAGACCTCGAGAACCTTTCGGGTATAAAAGCCCATACATTGCGTATCTGGGAGCAGCGATACAGCTTTCTGAAACCGGAAAGAACCTACACCAATATCCGCTACTACAGCACGCATGAACTGAAGGTGATCCTCAACATCGCCTTACTGAATAAATATGGTTTTAAGGTTTCGCATATAGATAAGATGAGCGATGCCGAGCGCAACGAACATGTACTGGCGCTTGCCAATACCGATGCCCAGCTGGAGCGCATGGTCAACGAACTCGTGAAATCGATGGTGGATATCGATATGGAAGCGTTTGAAAATGTGCTGGATACGTATATCCGTCAGCGTGGTGTAGAACGTACCATCACACAGATCATTTTTCCTTTCCTCGAAAAAGTGGGCATATTGTGGCTCACCAATCACATCAACCCGGCGCAGGAACACCTGGTGAGTAACATCATCCGGCAGAAACTCATCGTTGGGATAGAGTCTTTAAAAAGCCCCGCATCCATCAAAAAATCCTTGCTGCTTTTTCTACCGGAGGGCGAACACCACGAACTGGGGCTGCTTTTCATGCATTACCTGCTCAAAAGCCACGGAGTGAAAGTGGTATACCTCGGCGCCAATATTCCGCTGGCAGATGTGGAATATGTGGTAAAACTGCAGAAGCCCGATTTTCTTTATACCCACCTTACCACGGTAGCCAGAAGTTTTAGCTTTGAAAAATTCCTCGTTTCGATCACGAAAGCTTTTCCAAAGCTGACCCTGGTGGTTTCCGGGCAGCTGACCAACACCTATGAGAAAAAGATCAAAAGCTCCGTGATCTTCAAAAAGACTTTTTCGGAAGTATTGGGGTTTGTAAATAGCCTTTGAAATAAGAAATAATTAATAAGAATAATCATTTAAAAGTGGGTTCATTAGGTTGAAGCCACTTTTTTGTTTTATCTGAATGTTATAGCATTTCTCCCCGAATCCTCCCCATTTACTTATTCCTCACTAAATATTTTCTTATTACTTATTTCTCTGGTATGGTTTTTATTGTTTAACTTTAGGGTATAATAAATTAAACAATATGTCAAGCCAGGAATTCAACGAAATGCTCGTTTCGAATGCGGATTACCTCCGGCCTTATGCTTTTACACTTACGCGAGATAGTGAAGCCGCACAGGACCTCGTACAGGATACGCTTTGCAGGGCATTGGTAAATAAGGATAAATACCATGTGGGTACTAATATAAAAGCGTGGATATATACCATCATGAGGAATATTTTCATCAACGATTACAGGCGCAGGCACAAATACGCTACCGTGTCGGTAATAGCGGGCAACGAATTCCTGATCGATCAGCATTCGGACACTACCAACAACCAGGCGATCGGGAAATTGCAATGGAAAGAAATTCAGAAGGCGATCTATTCGCTGCCTGATATTTTTCGCCACCCGTTTCAGTTGTATTACGAAGGGTATAAATATAATGAGATAGCAGATGTGCTCACCATTCCGCTGGGTACGATAAAAAGCAGGATCCACTTTTCGAGAAAGTTGTTACAGGAGGAACTGCGAATGAATTATGAATAACCGTGAGTTTGTAGTAAATACGAATATGAATGGGTGTACTTTTCAGTAGTCCCCATTCATAATTCGTAACTCGTAATTTGTAATTATCTTACACGCGTGAAAAAAGCAGTAATAATTGGTAGTGGGTTTTCGGGGTTATCGGCGGCATCGTTCCTGGCAAAAGCGGGATGGCAGGTTACGGTGATAGAAAAGCAATCGTTGCCGGGAGGCAGGGCCAGGCAATTTTCAGCCGAAGGCTTCACGTTCGATATGGGCCCAAGCTGGTACTGGATGCCCGACATATTTGAGCGTTATTTCAATTGCTTCGGAAAGAAAGTAGCCGATTATTATCAGCTACAGCGGCTCGACCCATCTTACCGCATCTATTGGCCGGAGGGCTTTACAGACATACCTGCAGGTTATGAGGAGTTGAAAGAGCTATTTGAAAAAACAGAAAAAGGAGCTGCCGCGAAGCTTGATCAGTTCATGAGCGAAGCGGCTTATAAATACGAAGTGGGTATTAACAAGCTGGTGCACAAACCAGGGCGTTCGCTCACTGAATTTATTGATATGGATCTTGCCAGAGGAGTGCTGAAGCTGGATGTATTTACTTCCATGAAAAAACATGTAAGAAAATTTTTCAGCCATCCGAAGCTGGTTCAGTTGCTGGAGTTCCCGGTATTGTTTCTCGGGGCGTTGCCCGAAAAAATTCCGGCATTGTACAGCCTGATGAATTATGCCGATATAAAACTAGGCACCTGGTACCCGCAGGGCGGAATGTATAAGATAGTGGAAGGTATGTACCGGCTGGCAACAGAACTGGGCGTACAGTTCAGGTTTGAAGAAGAAGCCCTTGGCATAAATATAAAAAACGGAAAAGCTGAAAGTGTGACTACAATGCATCGCGGAGCACAACAATTGTATGAAGCAGATGTAGTGATAGGTGCCGCGGATTATCATTTTGTAGAAACCAAGTTATTGCCCGAAGGGCAACGCAGCTACAGTGAAAATTATTGGAACAAACGGATAATGGCGCCATCCTGTTTGTTGTATTATGTAGGGGTAAACAAAAAATTGCCCGGGCTTACGCACCATAGCCTTTTTTTTGATGTGGATTTCGACAGGCATGGCAAAGAAATTTACGATGAGCCACAGTGGCCATCAGCGCCGTTGTTTTATGTGAGCGCCACTTCGGTAACGGACGATAGCGTGTCGCCTGCAGGCAATGAAAACCTTTTTTTTCTGATACCCGTAGCTACAGGGCTGCAGGGCGATACAGAAGAGCTGAGGGAAAGATATTTTGATAAGATGTTGACCCGTTTTGAAGCGCATACGGGGCACAACATCCTCGAAAATATTGTTTATAAAAGAACTTATGCGGTATCCGATTTCGTAGATGATTACAATGCTTTCAAAGGAAACGCTTACGGGCTGGCCAATACGCTGATGCAAACGGCCATACTGAAGCCTTCCCTGAAAAGCAAAAAAGTGGGTAACCTGTTTTACACCGGCCAGCTTACTGTACCGGGGCCGGGCGTGCCGCCATCGCTCATCAGCGGCGAAGTGGTGGCCAAAGAAATAATAAAAGAACTGAACCTTAATACATGATGCATCTTTTTCATACGGTAAGCCAGGAATGCAGCCGCATCACTACAGAGCGGTACAGCACATCGTTCAGCAGTGCTATAAAGTTACTGCATCGCGATCTGCGCAAGCCTATCTACAATATTTATGGTTTTGTTCGCTTCGCGGATGAGATCGTAGATACGTTTCATGAACACGACAAACAATCGCTGCTGGCAGAATTTCGCAGCGAAACATTCATCGCCATAGGGCGTGGCATCAGCATCAACCCTATCCTCCAAAGTTTTCAGCTAACCGTCAATCAATATGGTATCGACCACAACCTGATCCATGCATTTTTCAACAGTATGGAAATGGATCTCGGTAAAACCAAATATGACACCGCCGGATACGAAGAATATATTTACGGCAGCGCCGAAGTGGTGGGGCTTATGTGCCTGTATATTTTTTGCGAAGGAAACCGGCAGTTGTTCGAACAGCTGAAGCCTGCCGCACAATCGTTGGGTGCAGCATTTCAAAAAGTAAATTTCCTTCGCGATCTCAAAGCGGATTATAAAGAGCTTAACCGCACTTATTTTCCTGAAGTTGACTTTAAGAATTTTACAGCAGATACAAAAGCGCAGATAGAAAAAGATATCGCTGCCGATTTTCATGCTGCCTACAAAGGCATCGGGCAATTGCCCATCAAGGCAAGGTTTGGGGTGTATGTAGCCTATAAATATTATATGTCGTTGTTTAAAAAAATAAAACGCACCGAGCCATCCGCACTCTTATCCTGTCGTATCCGCATACCCAATTATTCCAAGGCATTCATAGTGGTACGGGCAGGATTACGCAGGCAGTTCAATATTTTATAATCAGTACAAGCAAACATATTTTGACAGATCTCATACTAGTGAATGCCAACGACGAAGCCATTGGCTTCATGGAAAAAATGGAAGTGCATCAAAAGGGTTTGCTGCACCGGGCATTCAGTATTTTTATATTTAACTCAAAAGGCGAAATGCTGCTGCAGCAACGTGCCGACAATAAATACCACAGTGCCGGCCTTTGGACCAATGCCTGCTGCAGCCATCCACAGGCGTCTGATACCAATATAGAAGCGGCGGTGGTGCGCAGGCTGCACGAAGAAATGGGGTTTACCACAAAACTTACCAGGGCATTTACATTTACCTACAAAACCGAATTCGACAACGGGCTTACCGAGCACGAACTCGATCATGTGTATACCGGTATGTACGATGGCGATATACATCCCGATGCGCGGGAAGTAAAAGATTATTGTTTTATGACGTTTGAGGCCATCCGCGATGCCATCACTTCACATCCGCAGAAATACACCAGTTGGTTCAAAATTGCTTTTCCAAAACTGGAAGAGTATCTTGCAGCCGGCAATTCATCAGCATGAATACACAAGAGCAATCATCGCACCACGCAGCACATCGGCCATCGGCAGTAGTGATTGGCAGTGGTATAGCAGGTATGGCAGCGGCCATACGGTTGGCGGTGCAGGGCATGGAAGTAACGGTGTACGAAAAAAATGCAAACCCTGGCGGCAAGCTTTCCGTATTTGAACAGGAAGGCTATCGCTTTGATGCGGGGCCCTCACTCTTTACCCAGCCGGAAAATATAGAGCAATTATTTGAGCTTGCCGGCGAACCCATCGAACAATATTTCACCTACAAAAAGTGCGACGTTTCCTGCAACTATTTTTACGAAAATGGCCGGCAGGTAACGGCCTATACCGGCTCGCAAAAACTGGCTGCAGAGCTGCACGAAAAGCTGGGTGAAAACGAGCAGGTTGTTACTGCGTACCTGTCTGATTCCCGGAAATTGTATGACGATATCGGCAGCATTTTTCTTAACCATTCGCTGCACAAGCGGCGCACATGGCTGCACAGGCATGTTATACGGGCATTGGCGTCGGTAAAGCCTGCGTATCTTTTTGGTACGTTGAACAATTACAACAAAAAGAAATTTGCTTCGGCAGAAACAACGCAGTTGTTCAACCGGTATGCCACGTACAATGGAAGCAGCCCTTATCAGGCGCCTGCCATGCTGAGCCTTATTCCACACCTTGAGCTAAACCAGGGAACATATTATCCGCACGGCGGAATGATCAGTATTGCAAATGCACTCCACCGGCTGGCGGTAAAGAAGGGCGTGAAATTTCATTTCGGCAGCAATGTGGAGCGTATCATAGAAACGGAAGGGGCGGCAAGAGGGGTAGTAGTGGATGGAAAAAATATACTGTACGATATAGTAGTGAGTAATGTGGATGCGTACTTTACTTACCAGCGCTTGCTGCATAAACCAGTAAGGGCTCAAAAAGTATTGAAGCAGGAACGCAGCAGCAGTGCCCTTATATTTTACTGGGGTATCAACCGGAAGTTTGATGAACTGGGGCTCCACAATATATTTTTCAGCAAGAATTACCAGCAGGAATTCGATACCATATTCAACAGCAAAAAATTATTCGGCGACCCTACAGTGTATATCAACATCACCAGCAAGCACGATACGGATCATGCACCGGCCGGTACCGAAAACTGGTTTGTAATGATAAATGTGCCGGCCAACACCGGGCAGGATTGGGAACAACTCAAGTTGCAGGCCCGAGAAGCGGTGATAACAAAACTCAGCCGGATGCTGCAGCAGGATATTACACCACTCATCGCTACGGAGCGCATCCTCGATCCGGTAGGCATCGAAGCCGCTACGGCCAGCTACCAGGGTTCGTTGTACGGCACCAGTTCCAATTCGCCTATGGCCGCCTTTTTTCGCCATGCCAATTTCAACCGTAAGATCCGGCAACTGTATTTTTGCGGCGGCAGCGTGCATCCGGGAGGAGGTATACCGCTTTGCTTCAAGAGTGCGCAAATAGTAAGCGGGTTGATCAAAGAGCAATTACGAATTAAGAATTAAAAAATTAAAAAATTACGAATTACGAATTTCGAATTTCGAATTTTTTATAATTATAAAAATTTAGAAGATTTCACTATTCACTATTCACCATTCACCATTCACATTTTGACACGCAACCAAACAGCCACCCTCATCGCCATCATCTTCCACATCATTGGGCTGGTGGGCATGGCATTTATAAGCAGGGAGCTGTTTGTGAAGGCCACGCCTTTTCACCTGCTGCTGATGGCAGGGTTGCTGTTTTACACACAGCGGAAGATCAATTGGGCTTTCCTGTTGTTTTTTATCGTGTGTTTTGTTACGGGTTTTTTGGTGGAGTGGCTGGGTACATCTACCGGCATACTCTTTGGCAGTTACGAGTATGGCACAGCGCTGGGGTATAGTTACAAGAAGGTGCCGCTGCTCATTGGCATCAATTGGTTCATCATCATGTATTGCTGCGGGTGCAGTATACAGATGTTGTTTACCAGGCTGGCCGCTGCCACCAAAGATCAAGCTATCAGGCAGAGCAAATGGATGCGCTGGCTGTCGGTGGTGCTCGATGGGGCCTTGCTGGCCGTTGTGGTAGACCTGTTCCTGGAGCCTGCCGCCATCAGGCTGGGTTACTGGCGCTGGCTGGGTAGCGGCGAAGTGCCCTTGTTCAACTACAGCAGCTGGTTTGTAGTGAGTGCATTTTTATTAACAATATTTCAATTGCTGCCCTTCGGCAGGCACAACAAATTCGCCTTACATTTGTTATTGATACAGGTAATGTTTTTTTTACTCGTGGAGGTATTTTTATGAACTGGATAATTTTCATATCGATCGTATTGGGCACATTTGCGGCCATGGAGGGTATCACCTGGCTTACGCACCGCTTTGTAATGCATGGTTTCCTCTGGTACCTGCACAAAGATCATCATCAGCCGGAACCAGGTTTTTTTGAAAAAAACGATGCCTTCTTCCTGATTTTCGCCATTCCCAGCTGGCTTTGCATCATGCTGGGCCTGCAGCACCAGGTGTATTGGGTGGCCGCCATCGGGTTTGGCGTGGCCTTGTACGGCCTGGCGTATTTCATCGTGCACGAAGTCATCATTCATCAGCGGTTCAAATGGTTTACCCGCAGCAACAATACCTATGTACGCACCATCCGCTGGGCGCATAAGATGCACCACAAGCACCTGGGCAAAGAAGAAGGGGAGAGCTTTGGGATGCTGCTGGTAGCAAGGAAGTATTGGAAGAAGGTGCAGGCTGATAAGAAACGGAAGAATCTATGATCTGCGATCTATGATCTGCGATCTATGATCTATGAACTGCATCGGGTAAATAAATTATCATTAATACTATTACAAAGCAATCATTTTTAATCTTAGTTCCAAGACCAAAAATATTATATATTAGATCATGGATCATACATCATAGATCTCACATCATACATTTTAAATGAATGCTCATTATACCTACTTTCTTATATTAATTCTCTCACTGGTGGGGCCGTTTGCGCTGAGCTTCGATAAAAAAGTAGCTTTTTACAGGCAATGGCGGTACCTCTTCCCTGCCATGATACTTCCCGCGGCATTCTTCATAATCTGGGATATCATCTTTACAAAGCAGGGTGTGTGGAGTTTCAATCCCGGTTATATCACCGGCATTTACCTCAGCGCCATCCCGCTCGAAGAAGCGTTGTTCTTTTTTGTGGTGCCTTATTGCTGTGTGTTCATTTACGAGTGTATCCGCTGTTACTTTCCACGGCTGAAGAGTACGTTTGGCAGCGATATGGCGCTGGCTGCCGTGGGGGCCGGCCTGCTGGTGGCGGCATTCTTCTATAGCCACAGGGCCTATACTTTTTACACCGCTATTTTCAATGCCGTTTTTATAGCTTTCATTTTCCTGTTTCGCCGCAGGCTTAAGTTTTTCAATACCGCTGCTTTTTTGGTAGCGTACATTATCATCCTTCTGCCTTTCCTGGCGGTAAACGGGGTGCTTACTTACCTGCCCGTGGTTATTTACAACAATGCTCAAAACCTTGGCCTGCGCATCACCACCATCCCCGCCGAAGATATTTTTTATGGCATGCTGCTGGTACTGATGAACATTGTTATCTTCGAAAAGCTACGCAGCCGGAGTGCTGTATAAACGCTAAAATTTTTATTATGGAATTTGGACGAGTGCCCGAGGCCGAACTGGATATGGTCGATTTTTCGCTGCCCAAAGATCCCGCGTTCAACAAAACGGTGTTCAGCGGCGAGCCTGCCAAAAAGCCCAAAGTATACCTCGGCTGCGCCAAATGGGGGCGCAAGGAGTGGGTGGGCAAAATATATCCGCCCGGCACCAAAGAAAAAGATTTTCTCAACGAGTATGTGCATCATTACAACAGTATAGAGCTCAATGCCACGCACTACAAAATATACGATGCGGATGCCATTAAAAAATGGGCAGATAAAGCAGGCAAGCAGGATTTTTTGTTTTGCCCTAAAATGTATAAAGGCGTTACCCACTTCGGCAACCTCAAAGGAAAAGAATTCATCACTACAGAATTTCTCAAAGGCCTGCTGGCATTCAACAAGCACCTGGGCCCCATCTTTGTGCAGGTGAGCGAAAGTTTTTCACCCAACCGCAAAGAAGAACTATTCGATTATCTGAAGACATTACCCACCGATCTGCAGTTTTTTGTAGAAGTGCGCCATCCCGGCTTTTTCGAAAAGAAAGAAATGGAAGAATTGTGCGCTACGCTCAAAAAGTTAAAGATGGGCATCGTGATCACCGATACCGCCGGCCGCCGCGATTGTGCACACATGTACCTCACCGTTCCAAAAGCTTTCATCCGCTATGTGGGCAACAGCCTGCATGAATCCGATTACAAACGCATGGACCTGTGGGTGAAACGTATCAAACATTGGCTGGACAATGGATTGAAGGAATTGTATTTTTTCATGCACATGCACAATGAAGCTACTTCGCCGGAGTTGACGGTGGATATTGTAGATAAATTGAATAAGGCTTGCGGATTGAAATTGACCAAGCCGATTTTTGTGATGGGGCAGAAGGGGTTGTTTGATTGAGGGATAGTTTTTAATCTGAAAAGAAGTTTCTAAAAGAGATATAGGATTTAGAACTTCTTTGATCTAAAATAAAATTATATCTCAAGTTTTAATTCTTAATATTTTGAAAAGGGAATTTGATTATAAATTGATTATAAGGGGCATCTAAATCACCAAAAATCATCATGCTCGGTTCATTGTTGCAATACATAGATATTGGTGAAACGGGAGTGGTTGTAATAAAAGAAATAATTTGAATATGATATAGTACCCCATTAAGGGTCACCTCACGATGTTCACTGCCATATACAATTGAGTTAGTTGGTCGTACATAGTATGAAACTACAGAATCTTCATTTTGAGGTATACCAATAAACGCTTTAGTCCAAGTTCCGACTTTTGGACTAAGGTTAATTTTGATGCGTTTTGAAGATGTATCGAGATTTGGATCGTATTGTATAATAAAATTATTGGGAAATTCAATCGGTGCACTAGATAAATTAAGAACATTCGTCATAATGCCGTTATTTATCCCATTATTTACTACATTATTTACTGCTGAGTTTTTTTTTTAGACCAAGCGTCAGTTGCAATTTTTAAAAATGACTCTGTTTCGGCAGCTGTTAAACCTTTATTAATAGAAATTTCACAAAGCCTAAATAATATTAAATCTAAGTCAAGCCCATCGGAACTATATTCACTTAACTTAGTTACAGTTTGGGTCACCGCTAATTCCAGATTTGATTTTGAGAAAGGAGATAAAGAATCCATGCCATTTTTAACCTTTGCTTCTATTGCCTTTGTATAAGTTTTTTGTGGATGTGTGCATTTATAAGTAATGTACCCTTTTTGAATTTCTCCATTTTTACCCACGGTTGCTTTTCCCATTCTGGAAGAGTTGCAGCTGACAAAAAAGAATGCAATAATTGCGAAAAGAAAATTCTTATTTGTTGTCATGATACTTTTTTATAAAATTAATCTTTTTGCTTAAGTTCTACAATGAATAATTTTCTATATGAAATATTGATAAATTATTACTCCGAATTACTCAATAACCATCATCTCCTCCCACCTCGTCGTATACCTCGGGCTTCGCATTTCCTGCCGCATCTTCCAATCCTTTTTTACGCCGCTGGCGGCAAACTTGAGTATATCGTTGCGCAGGGCAAAGTTGATATTGTCGAGCATGCCCATGAGCATACGCTTGCCATTTTGTTTTTCTTCTACAAACAGGTTGGCCTGTATGGTAGCGTCGGGCACCAGGCCGCTGAGCATTACCCCGGCTTTTTTGTAGGCACGCCCTTGCCTGAAGATGGTATCTACCATGGCCAGTGCGGGCTTTATGAGCTCGTGGGTAGCCGAAGTGGCTATGGGCAGGGTGATGTGGCGGCTGAAGTGGTCGCCCTGATCGTACCTGTTGTCGGCGGTGCGTTTTTTTTCGGGCCGGGCCACCACAAATATGCCTATGCCCGAGGCGGCGCTGCGCTGGCGGCGCAGCTTCTCCGAAGCCTTGCTGGTGTAAGTGGCAATGGCTTCCTTGATGTCTTCTTTGCTGTACACGGCATGGCCAAACATGCGGGTGGTGGCTATCATTTTTTTCTCCGTCAATGGTTTTTCCATTTCAATGGCGCACTCGCCATTGAGTTCTTTTATCATGCGCAGGCCTACCACGCCGCCCAGGTTTTTGTGGGCCCACTCGGGTGTTTTTTTGCTGAGGTCGAAGGCGGTGTATACGGCGTTCATCTCTTTGAGCTTGTCGGCATATTTTCGGCCGATGCCCCACACTTCGTTTACCGGCGTGGCGTGCAACGCCCGGTGGATGCGGTCTTTTGTATTAAGCACCACCACGCATTCGGTAACGGCCTTGTGTTTTTTGGCCAGGTGGTTGGCTACCTTGCTCAGCACTTTGGTGGGGGCAATGCCTATGGATACTTTGATGCCCGTCCATTGCTCTACGGTGTGGCGTATGTGCAGGCCCAGTTCCTGCAGGTTGCTGTGCTCGTATTCATCGAGGTTGAGAAAAGCCTCATCTACCGAATACACTTCTACATTGTGGGCGCCCAGCATCATGCGCAGGGTTTCCATCACGCGCCAGCTGAGGTCGCCATACAGATTGTAGTTGGAAGAAAAAGTGGCCACCTGGTGCTGCTCAATGAGGTCTTTGGCCAGGAAATACGGCCCTGCCATCTTCACACCCAGCGCTTTGGCTTCGTCGCTGCGGGATACGATGCACCCGTCGTTGTTGCTGAGCACCACTACGGGTTTGTCCGCCAGGTCGGGGCGGTAGAGGCGCTCGCAGGAGCAGTAGAAGCTGTTGCAATCAATGATAGCCTTCATGCAGTGAATAGTGAATAGCGAATGGTGAATAGTGAATGGTCAAACCTTCAAACTCTTTATCATTGCTTGAAGGGTATTTAATTTGTATTTCATTTATGTTGATTTTCTGATAATAAATACCTGATGAATAGTGTAGCCTTCGAAGATTTGACTATTGACTATTCACTATTGACCATTCACCTTCCTGTTGTTGAGATACATCCAAAGCACATCATCCACAATATTGATATTGCACGTCACTACACCCCATACCATCGAGGTAGTAAATTCATTGAGTTCTATCGGTTTGAAGCGTTCATTCTCGGCCAGCAGGATGGTTTTGTTGAATGTTTTTTGCAGGCGGCGCACCATCATTTCGCCATCTACAATGGCCACTACTATTTTACCATGACTGGCTTTTACTGACCGGTCTACAATGAGTACATTATTATTATAGATGCCCGCCTCCGTCATGGCGTCGCCCTTCATGCGGAAGAAAAAAGTGGCGGGTTTGTTCATCACCAGTTGCTCGTTGAGGTCGATGCCCCGCTCCATATAATCGTCGGCGGCGGCGCCAAAGCCGGTGGCATTGGCAGACGATACATCGTGCTGCGTAAAATCTTTGGTGCCTCTATAATTACTGCCGGAAAAGTTGTCCACTTCCATAAAAATTATTTTTGAAATACTAAATAGTTTAGTAAATTTATGCTAAATAATTTGGCGGACAAATTTTAAAACCGTTTTTATGAAAAATATTATCAACAGTATTCCAGGCTACAGGATGTTTGAATATTTAGTGATATTAAATCCTCACGAAGAATTGCGTAACAAGATCATGAAAGTGAAGCAGGATTTTTATGATAGTTACAAATCCACTTCGGCATTGTATGGAAAACCACATCTTACGCTTGTAAATTTTGTACAATACGAAATGGCGGAAGAGCGCATCATCAACCGGCTGAAAAACATCGGCATGGGCTTTCATCCCGTAAAGATCGAGCTGAAGGATTATGGTAGTTTCCCATCGCATACCATCTATATAAATGTAATCTCCAAACTGCCGATTCAGGGATTGGTAAAAACCATCCGGTCCGAAGCGCAGCAGCTGATGAAACTGAACAACGACCACAAGCCGCATTTCATCCTCGAACCACACCTCACCATCGCCCGCAAGCTGCAGCCATGGCAGTACGAAAAAGGCTGGCTCGAGTATAGCCACAAAAGCTTTACCGGCCGTTTCATAGCCGATGCCATGCTGCTGCTGAAGCGGCCCGTAGGCGAAATGAAATACCAGATAGCCGGAAGGTTCGAGTTTCAAAACCTGCCGGTGAATACTACGCAGGGGGCGCTTTTTTTATGACACGAATTAAAGCGAATTACACGAATTAGCGAAGGTGATATAATTGTTTTTACCCTCGTTTAATTTGTCCAATTCGAAAAAATCGTGCCTTGAACTAAATATCATCTCCCCTAATTCCCCGCCGATTGCGGGGCAAGCAGTGTAATTCGTGTAATTCGAAAAATTCGTGTAATAAAATGATGGACAAGAACCTCCCGCAAGATCACCACAAAGTATCCGTTGCCAACCAGGACGGGCAGGTGCAATACAAGGCCGGCCGTGGGGCGCAATTCAATTATAAGAACCGTTTTATCAAAAACGAATCTACCCGCGAGCATGTAGAGGGCATCGACGATTGGGAAGAGGCCAACCTCAAAACCCAATACATAGAGCAGCTGTCGAAAACGATCGTGAATAAGGTAGAAAGTAAAGATGTAGGTATGGGGTACAGCATGAACCCTTATGCGGGATGCGAGCATGGCTGCATTTATTGTTATGCCCGCAACGTACATGAATACTGGGGCTATAGCGCCGGGCTCGATTTTGAACAGAAAATACTCATCAAAAAAAATGCGCCACAGCTGCTCCGCAAATTTTTGATGCACCCCAAATGGGAATGTGCGCCCATCATGCTCAGCGGCAATACCGATTGTTATCAGCCTGCCGAGCAGCAGTACCGCCTCACCCGTGGCTTGCTGGAAGTGTGCAACGAGTTCAATCAGCCCGTGGGTATCCTCACCAAAAATTCGTGGATACTGAAAGATAAAGATGTGCTGCAGGAAATGGCCAAAAAGAATATCGTATCGGCTATGGTGAGCATCACTTCGTTCAATGAAGACCTGCGCCGCATCATGGAGCCACGTACCACTACGGCAAAGCAGAAGCTGAAAGTGATAGAAGAACTCAGCAAGGCTGGTGTGCGCATGGGCATCATGATGGGGCCGATGATACCCGGATTGAACGAACATGAAATGCAGAGGATCATGAAAGCCGCGGCAGATCATGGCGCCACGTTTACAGCATATACATTTATAAGGTTGAATGGGGCCATCAAGTTTTTATTTCACGATTGGCTGTACAAGAATTTTCCGAATCATGCGGATAAAGTATGGCACCTCATAGAGCAGAGCCACGATGGCAAAGTGAACGATACCCGCTGGGGGGTGCGTATGCGGGGCGAAGGGGGAATAGCAGATATGGTGGCCCAAACCTACCGCAAATACGGAAAGCTCTATAATATGAATGCCGAAGAATGGAGCCTCGATACGTCCCGTTTCAAAAGACCGGGAGCACAAGGCACGTTATTCTAAACCCCTAAACCTAAACCCTAATCTCTAAACTATAATTGCAATGACCGCTATCACCAACGAATACCTCGGCGACATCCTGCTACGGGAGGTAAATAAAGACATAGAAGTGCATCGTGCCTCTAAAAATAATTTCCTGGCGCATCAGAATTTTCCGTGTGCCACCGATGCCGAACTGCTCGACTTCATCCAGACCATTCCTTACTTCGATGTGAGTGTAAAAGATTTCCTGTTAGGCAATCTCCCGGAAGTTACCATCATCATCAGCCAGGCCTGGGAACTCGAGTTTTTAAAACGTACCCGCCAATGGGCCGAAAGTTTTGAATGGCTGCATGGCAACGATTATTTTTTGAGCGATGCGCATATCAATGGATTGAAGAAGGGAGGAGCGTCGTTGACATTGCCGTATTGAAAACGACTGTCAGCCTGAGCTTGTCGAAGGCGTTGATGAAAACGCCTTCGACAAGCTCAGGCTGACAGTAAAAAAAGTAAACGAAATTGAAATAGTTGGCAACCTAATAATATAGCAAGAAACAATAGAACAATCAATACAACAATTAACCACCTGACCAATGAACCACGACCGCATCACCGAAAAACTTGCCATCCTTGCCGACGCAGCCAAATACGATGTAAGCTGCAGCAGCAGCGGCAGCAACAGGAAGAATAAAGAAAAAGGCCTGGGCACTACCGGCAACGGCATTTGTCATGCCTACACCGAAGACGGGAGATGCGTATCGCTGCTCAAAATATTACTGACCAATGTATGCATTTACGATTGCGCTTATTGTGTAAGCCGAAAGAGCAACGATATCAAACGGGCGGGGTTTACAGTACAGGAAGTGGTGGATCTCACCATCAATTTTTACCGCCGCAATTATATCGAAGGATTGTTTATCAGCTCAGGCATATTTACCAATGCCGATTATACGATGGAACGGCTGGTGCTGATAGCAAAAAAACTCCGCACAGAACATAAATTCAGCGGCTACATTCACATCAAAAGCATACCCGGTGCCAGCGAAGAGATCATCAAAGAAGCGGGGTTGTATGCCGACAGGCTAAGCATAAATGTAGAAATGCCAACCGAAAAAAGCCTGGCATTACTGGCCCCCGATAAAAAGCGGGAAGATATGATACAGCCGATGAAAGTGCTGAAACAGGCGATCATTGAAAACAAGGAAGAAAAGAAATTATTCAAAAAAACGCCCGTTTTTGCCCCTGCCGGACAAAGTACCCAAATGGTGATCGGCGCTACGGCAGAGACCGACCTGGAAATATTATACCTGGCCAACGGCTTTTACAAAAAGATGAACATGCGCAGGGTGTACTACTCCGGCTATGTACCCATCAGTAATGATAATCGCCTACCGGCCATCGGTACACCCGTACCCATCGTGCGTGAAAACCGCCTCTACCAGGCCGATTGGCTACTGCGTTTCTACGGTTTTAATGTAGATGAAATTGTAGATAAAAACAATCCGCTGCTCGATATGGAAATAGACCCCAAGCTGGGTTGGGCGTTGCGCAACATGCAATGTTTTCCTATCGATATCAATACCGCCGAATACCAGCTCATACTGCGTGTGCCGGGCATCGGTGTACAAAGTGCACAAAAGATAGTGGCAGCCCGGCGCTTCAGGCGGCTCGGTTACGGGCACCTTAAAAAGATCGGGATTTCAGTTAACCGTGCCCGGTATTTCATACAGGCCGATAATGATTATGAAGTAAAAGACTGGCAACCGGCGCAGATAAAACAATTCATCTTATCAGAAGGCGTGAGTAAATACAAAGCTGATTTTTCACCGCAGATAACCCTTTTCTGATGACAACGGTGATATACGACGGCAGCTGGCAGGGGTTTCTGACCGCCGTTTTTGAGGTGTACGAATATCGCCTGGCCGATACGGTTATATGCGGCGAAAAGTTTGCGCCTGCAAACCTGTTTGGGGCATCGCACAAAGTATTTACCGATGAAGCAAAAGCGGTACGGGTATGGGATCGGCTCAGGCAAAAGCTGACCCCCGGTGCATACCGGCAATTGTACGATAGTTTTTTGAGTGAGGATAAAGGGGTTGAAGATGTATTGATGCGGTACATCCGTTATTCATTGGCATCGAAAGTGGCGATGGAAAACGATTTCAGCCATCCGGATATCCTGCAGGTAAAGCAGGTATCCCGAAAAGTACATCGCGAAAAACACCGGATGGAAGCTTTTGTGCGCTTTCAGCTTACAAAAGATCAATTGTATTATGCCATCGTGCAGCCTGATCATAATGTGCTGCCGCTGATAGCCAGGCATTTCAAGGCCCGCTATGCCGATCAGCGCTGGCTGATATACGATGCTACCCGGAAATACGGGATATATTATGACCTGGAAAAAGTGGAAGAAGTACAGCTGAACTTTACTGCCGATCTGCAAAATGAATTCACGGTAAGTGAAATTTATGATGAGCATGAATCGCTTTACCAGCACCTCTGGCAACAATATTTTAAAAGCGTGAATATCGCCGCGAGAAAAAATACAAAACTGCATATACAACATATGCCGAAACGATACTGGAAATACCTGGTGGAGAAGAAATAAAAACCCCGAAAAAATGGGATGTCTCTATAAAAAAAGAGGGGCTTATGGTAAAAACCATGCCCCGTTTTAATCCGTACCCTATGAAAACTAGGTAGCAAAATAATACATTCTTGGCAGTTTTAATAATATTTATCGGCGAAAAGTAAATATTATGCGGTAAAGAAGTGCAATAGGTTAAAAAAGATGGGGTTACAAGTCATTTAAAAAGTTTTTTACCCCGGATATTTTCCGAAAAATCCCCGTTTTCCCTGGTGAAAAACCCATGGTTTAGACTAACCCTGCTTCTACTTTTAGGTGGCTATTTTATTGACCAAATAATCACTTATTATGAAAAGAGATGCTTCAAACAATGACCTGCAAAATGAAAACAATTTTTTAAAATTAAAGCTCATGCTTGAGCATGGGGCTGATTTCAGTAAAGGCATGGAAGGCCTTGATCCGAACCTCGAAAACCAGTTTCTGAAAAATATAGACGAATTCGAACGGCAGTTTGCAGCCCGCAAAAAGATCCGTGTTTTTGAAAAACTGGATTCGCCTGCACATTTTCTACCGGTAACGGCTATTCCTGATGCGGAAATGGACAATGCCTGGGAGCAACTGCATAGGTATATGCAGAGCTTTGGGATCGAGCTCGACGTATGTAGCCCCAATGTAAATTCGCGGGAACTTTACAGGTTTGCCACAGAAGAACTTTTTGAAAAAGAGATTGATGACACTAACATCAGCGGGATGATATGCGGATTTATTTACGATGAATATTATCCTGATCATAAATATGAAAATACCCGCGTAGCGTTGGAAAACTGTATGTCATGTTTTTTCAGCAAAAAAGGGCTGGAGTGGCTGTATGATTTCAAGGAGTCGGGGATCATGCTGAATGATCATCCCCGGATTTCATTGAAAGAGCTTCGTAAAAAAGTGAGTGATTTTCAATCGGCATATCAATCCATCGATGTTCTGGATCTTCGTGAAGACGGATGTGATATCACGGAAAAAGAATGCAGGGTTAATGGGGTGTATAAAATAAAAGTAAGGCTTGAAACCGAGGTGCTGATCCTGGAAGGGGCGTGGGAAGTACAGTTTGAAAAAGAGGAGGAAAGAGATGCCTGGTACATCATTGCTGTGAAAATAGTTGGACTGGATCTATAAAAATTATCACGGATGTTTTACAGATCGGTGCACCCCGTTTTCTTCTTGAGAAAATAATCAAAGAAAAAACAACGGTGTTTAAATTTTTTTTGATCTGCTGTAACCGTTGATTTTACTGGTGTTTCGGGTGATATGAAATATTGCAGCAAAAATTTTTGTTAAAAAAATTTGGTAAATCAAAAAAAATAAATTCATCTTTGTAGCACAAATAAAAAATATATAACGGCAATAAATGAACATTCGTTTTAAAAATATAACAACCAAAGGGCATACACTTTTACAGGAGGAAAGTATGTTTTCAGGGGCAAATAGTATTACATCGTAGTTACCAAACTTACTGTCTATTACAACGGCCCCGACGATAAGTTGGGGCTTTTTTATAAATGAAAATTCACCAGGCAACAAATTCAGAAATAAATTATTAAACAAAAATGATCAACTACAATTCACATTTACTAATCATAAAAACCATTGGACGTGTGGTGGCACCTACAGGTTTTGAGGGCAGTACTATGTGTGATCTTGAAAAATATAAACGACCGGATATTTCCCCAACCTAAGAGGATCAACCTTTTAGCGTGCAGGCCCGGTCAGATGAATCATCTAACCGGGCTTTTTGTTTTGCGCCGGTTGCAAAAACTGAAAAAATGAAATTTATCGTAGTAGTGATTTTGGCGAGGTTCACCATCATCATTTTAGAAAAAATGAACCTTGGTAAGCGGTAAAATGGGTAGTCAACCGGGAGTAGACAACCGGGAGTAGACAACCCGGAGTAGACTACCGCGGGTAGGCAACCCATAAGGACAAATAACTCAATGGCAGAGTGCCGGCGTGAAGAACCGGGAATATAGGTTCGACTCCTGTTTTGTCCGCTAAACAATAAAAAAAACAATGCGATGGAAACGTTTCGGAAATGGACGAAGATGAACGGTGAACCGATAGGCCAACCGTTGCACGATGAAATTAAAGCGGCACTGGAGCGGGAAACCGCCAATGGTAACCAAGTGAAAATATACATCGGTACAGATAGCCAGGTAAAACACAGTAATACCGGGTTTGCTACAGTGATCGTGTTTGTGCGCAAAGGCAAAGGGGGGTTCATGTATGTGTGCAATGAACGCACCACGCAAAAGATGAACATCAAAGAAAGGATGATGACGGAAGTGGCTAAAAGTATAGATGTGGCGTATGACCTGTGCGACTTATTTGCCGGGCAGAACGTGCCGATGGAAGTACACGCGGATATCAATACCAGCCCGGCTTTTAAGAGCAATACAGCATTAAAGGATGCCATGGGCTACATCACCGGAATGGGTTTCAGTTTTAAAGCGAAGCCGCAGGCCTTTGCCAGCAGCAGCTGCGCCAATAAGATGGTGCGGTGAAACAATTAAGAATTAAAAATTTAAAGTAATGTTTGGAGCAATTATATTTTTCGGGATTGTGGTGGCTGCGATAGCCCCATCACTTATGCCGCTGGTAAAACGAGGGCTGGAAAGGCTTCGCGGCCTGTTTCGCCAGAGACGGGATGCCTCGGTATTTGATCACTACTATGTGGATGCAAAGGCTATGTACATGCAGGAGTACAACAGTATACCCAACATCAGCTACATCAGCGGCCTGGATATGAAGCAGGTGTTTGATCACATCAACAACGGACACGCAGGAACAGTGCTGGCTGTATGGCAACGCAACCAGTTTAACTGGCAGGCGACTGGCCAGGAATTCACCAGCACTATTTTCAAGCTGGAGAATAAGGTGCTGATACGGATCGGGTACGATAATGCGGAAATTTTCTATGGATATAACAGGTACGAATACACGAAAAACCTGGTGGAAGCATTAGCAAGGTTCAGGCAGCCGGAAAAGGAGCAGCCCTTTGAAATGAACATCATCACTGCCAATCAGCATGGACTTGAGCTGAAGCAACTGCAGATAAAACCGACGGTACTGGATATCGGGTTGTATTACAACGATGACTTTGCAGCAGTGGATAAGGTGATCCGCGAAAGGCTGATGAAGGAAAATGATAAAGGCATCATCCTGCTGCATGGCTTACCGGGAACGGGCAAAACGACTTACCTGCGCCACCTGATAGGAGGCTTGAAAAAGAAAGTGCTGTTCGTTTCTCCCGGCGTAGCCGGAAACCTGGTAAACCCTGATTTCATCGATCTGCTGATCGACAATCCGAACGCGGTACTGATCATTGAAGATGCCGAAAACATCATCATGGACAGGAAGCTGACTTCCAGCAGTACTGTGAGTAATCTGCTCAACATCAGTGATGGTTTGCTGAGCGATTGCCTGAATGTGCAGATCATCTGTACTTTCAACAGTGAGCTTAACATGGTGGATAGTGCCTTGTTGCGTAAGGTAAGATTGATAGCGAAGTATGAATTCGGGAAGCTGGGAATCAATAAATCACAGAAACTGTCGGATCACCTGGGATTTAAAACCGTGGTAAACGAACCGATGACATTAGCGGCGATCGCCAACCAGCATGAAGCGGATTTGCAGCCTGAAAGCAGGGGGCAGATCGGGTTCAGGAGAAATGTAACGTCTTAAGAGGCCGATGCTGGATACCAGATGCCGGATGTTTATAATGGATGGATTTCGCGAAGTTCTTCGCTGTGATATCCGGCATCCGGCATCATTCAAAATATTCGCTTACGCGAAAACTTGGTAAAGGCCTGTCGCACACAAACCAGGCGGATGTTTCAACACATCGCAGTGCAGCCGTAGTAACGATCTGTATGCTGTTGCAGTGATAGCGCTTTGCCCACCAACCTACCTGTCAGAGGTTCGAATCCTCTTCCCGTTTTCATGCGGGATAGCTCAGCTGGTAGAGCAGTAGACTTATCGGGGTTCGAATCCCCCCCCTACACTAAGGATGTAGTAGTTCAATGGATGGAACAGTCAGTCGCAACTTACAATTGCGGATGCAGAAGTACATCACTTCTTAAAAAATGGTGGCCAATTGTACAGCAGTCATTGATTTCCTGCAGGCAGATGCAACCGCATTTGCGAAGCAAGCCTGGTGAACACCAGCAGGCTCTCGGGAATAGAAACCAGTAGCGGGCACCCAGGTCGGACATGAGCAGCCAGGCTGCGTTATCATTTTCGGCAGAAGACCCGGAAAGGCGTTTTAGCAAGAGGGCTTCCGTGATCACAGGGCGGAAACAATGACGGCTTTTTTTAAAACTTTAAATGAATTAAAATAAAAAAATGAAAAAGGAAATTGTAAACAAATATGAGGTGGCATTGGTATTCAAAAAGGGGGTTTACCAGGGTATCCTTAAAGAAGGAAAGTACTGGTTGTGGAACGAAGAAGTGAGAAAATACGATCTTACCCAACCGTTTTATGCACCGATGGAATTGAATTTGCTTTTGCAGGATCCATTGCTGGCAGCGGCTTTGGAAGTGGTTAACGTGAAAGAGAACGAGATCGCGTTGCATTACGAAAACGGTTTGTTGAAGCAGGTGCTTGCCCCAGGCAGGTATACTTTCTGGAGATCTGTAGTGGTCAATGAATTCGTGTATGCGGATATCAGCAAGATCGAAATAACCGAAAGTATCAGCAGGGTTACTTTGCAGCACAGGCTGCTGTTGCCTTACATCCGGACGTACAATGTAGAGAACTACGAAAAAGCTGTATTGTTTGTGGATGGAAAATATGCGCAAACTCTTGAAAGCGGGAGTTACACCTGGTGGAAGAACAACATCACCATCACCGTAGGGAAAGCAGATACAAGGGCACAGCAACTCGAGATCAATGGCCAGGAGATCCTTACAAAAGATAAGGCCGCTTTGCGGGTGAACGGTTATGCGCAATACCGGGTGACGGATATAGAAAAGGCATTGCTGGAAAACAAGGAGTACGAAAAGCAGCTGTATGTGGCCTTTCAGCTGGCGCTGAGGGAGTATATCGGTGGATATGCTTTTGATGAATTGCTGGCCGGCAAGGAAACTATCGGTCCTTTCATCCTGCAGGCCGTGAAAGAAAAGGCGGCGGCATTGGGTATTGAAGTCACAGGCTTCGGTATCAGGGATATCATCCTGCCGGGTGATGTGAAGGAGATCATGAACAAAGTGCTGATCGCTGAAAAAAATGCGCAGGCCAACAGCATCATGAGGCGGGAAGAAACAGCCAGCACAAGAAGCCTGTTGAATACCGCCCAACTCATGGAAGATAACGCGATGTTGTGGAAGCTGAAAGAGATGGAGTATGTAGAAAAGATCGCGGAAAAGATCAACAACATCAGTGTGAGCGGCAATGGCGTGCTGCTGGATCAGCTGAAGCAGATGTTCGTTACAAAGTAAGGGAATAGGTCAATGGGTGAATGAGTGAATAGGGGAATGATTATTAAAAGGTTTTAATGAAAACCTTCGGAGGTTTGCCTCTTTCGCTTATTGCCCATTGACATTTTTAAAATTTCAAAATAAAAAAACTAAAAATGAGTTACATAATTGTAGATGTGGAAGCTGATGGCCCTATTCCACATAAATATTCTATGGTGTCGTTTGGCGCTGTAGTACTGGAGCCGACATTGAGTAAAATATTTCATGGCAAAGTGAAACCAATATCGCAGGAATGGATACCGGAAGCTTTAGCCGTAAGTGAGATCACCCGCTCAGAGCACGAAGGTTATGAAGCGCCGGAAAAAGTCATGAGCGATTTTGCCGCATGGCTTAAAGCCAATTCAAAAAACAGGCCGGTCTTCATCAGTGACAACCCCGCTTTCGACTGGCAATGGATCAACTGGTATTTTCATACTTATTTTGGTAAAAACCCATTTGGTTTTTCGGCCAGGCGTATCGGTGATCTTTATTGCGGCATGAAAATGGACGCAGGCTTAAATTCAGAATGGAAGAGACTTTACCGCAAAACCAGGCACGACCACAATCCCGTGAATGACGCCAAAGGAAATGCGGAAGCATTGCTGGCGATGCGGGAAATGGGATTGAAGATCTAATACAAGGTGCAGGATATTGGGTGCCGGATGTTTGTCAGGACTGAACTTTACGTTGTTCTTCTAAACGATATCCAATATCCGGTATTTAACACCTAAAAATTAATTACTAAAGGACACAAGTTCAAAATAACAACATGAGCAAATTATCATTAACAGGAAAACAGATCCGTGCCATCGGCTATCCCGAAGGGCCGGTAGTAAGCGTCGCGATGCATGTGATGTGTACAAGCTTCAAACATCATACGGAGGAACAGGCGTTGGATATTTTAAAAGATATCCTGGCTGCGCCTGAAACATATGCGGAAGATGCGGTGCTGGGTAAAATTGCCGAAAAGCTGATCGTACTGCCCGAAGCGGAAAATGCCGTACAGATCCCATTGAATGAAACAGGAATTGAATACCGGGTATTTGGCGCCAAACAGATTGAAGAGGGAGCTTTGAAACAAATGGCTGTGGCGGCAAAATTGCCGGTGGCTGTTGCAGGCGCCTTGATGCCCGATGCACACCAGGGTTACGGATTACCGATCGGTGGTGTATTGGCTACTAATAACGCCATCATCCCTTACGCGGTAGGCGTGGATATCGGCTGCCGTATGTGCCTGAGCATTTTCGACATTGAAGCAAAAGACTTGGAAAAACGGGCCTCCCATTATCAGCGCGAATTGGTGGCCAATACGCTGTTTGGCGCCGGACAGGAATTCAAAGAAACCACTGACCATGGGATATTGGAGAGTGAAGTGTTTGATGAAATTCCTTTTGTAAAAAATCTGCAGCACAAAGCTGCCCGTCAGCTGGGCTCTTCCGGAAGCGGCAATCACTTTGTGGAGTTCGGCGAAGTGGAGATTACTGATGCCTATAATCCATTCCATGTTCCTCCGGGAAAATACGTGGGGTTGTTGTCGCATAGCGGCAGCCGTGGATTAGGGGCGCAGATTGCCGGGTATTACACCCGGATAGCGATGATGGAAACGCCATTGCCGCAGGAAGCCAAACATCTTGCCTGGCTCGATCTGGATACCGAAGCAGGTATGGAATATTGGCTTTCGATGAACCTTGCGGGAGACTACGCAAGCGCCTGCCACCACACGATCCATCAGAAGATCGCCAAAGCGATCGGGCATAAGCCGGTGGCCATGGTGGAGAACCATCACAACTTTGCCTGGAAAGAGTTGTGGGAAGGAAAAGAAGTGATCGTACATCGTAAAGGTGCAACTCCGGCGGGAAAGGATGTGCTGGGAATTATTCCGGGAAGCATGACGGCCCCGGGTTTTATTGTAAAAGGTAAAGGCGAATCTTCTTCTGTTAATTCGGCCAGCCATGGTGCAGGCCGTAAGATGAGCCGTTCGAAAGCATTGGCCAACATCACCAACGAAGCGTTGAAAAAAGAGTTGGCTGAACACGGCGTAAAGCTGATCGGCGGCGGGCTCGACGAAGCGCCATTTGCTTACAAAGACATCCATGAAGTAATGAAAGGACAGACCGCATTGGTGGATGTGCTGGGTAAATTTTTGCCAAAGATCGTACAGATGGACGGGGCGAAACATAAGGATTGGAGGAACAAAAAAAGGTAATGGATAATGTTTCTAACCGAAGGTGTTTTTGAATTAGTGAAAGACCGGCGGTTTGAAAACATTATCCATTGTATTATTATCCATTATCCATTATACCATTATCCATTACCCTATTATTTGTATTTTTACCGCCACTAATTAATAACTATGCAGTCCGAAATCGACGAAATCAGGCGGGTGTTCCAGCAGCATAATAAGGAAAAGATCACCTCTTTCGATAAGCTTCCACAGGCGGGCAGCGAGCGCCATTATTACCGCATCGGTACAGAAGAGCGTACGTATATTGCTACGTACGGCGCCAATGTGCCGGAAAATGAAGCATTCATTTATTTTTCCGAACACTTCCGGAAAAAGAATTTGCCTACGGCAGAAATATTTTACATCAGCGGGGATAAGAAGATATATATACAGGACGACTTTGGTGATGTATCATTACTCGATCACCTGGAATCGAAAGGGTTTACCGAAGAAGTGTATGCACTTTACAAACAAAGCCTGGAGAAGATCGCTTTGCTGCAGATAAAAGGTGATGAAGGATTGGATTACAGCAAATGCCTTACCAATGCGGTATTTGGCAAACAGGCCATCATGGCGGACCTGCTTTATTTTAAATATTATTTCCTGGATGCCTTACGCAGGCCATATGATAAGCAAAAACTGATCGACGATTTTGAAGCGCTCAGTAATTACCTTTCTCATACCGAATATAAATATTTCATGTTCCGCGATTTTCAAAGCAGGAACATTATGGTAACACCCGATAACAACGTACATTTCATCGACTACCAGGGCGGCATGAAAGGCGCTCCGCAATATGACGTGGCATCACTGTTGTCGCAGGCGAGGGCCAATCTTACAGAAGACTGGAAACAACGGCTGCTGGAGGATTACATGGATAATTTTGAAAAGATCGTAGGAAAACAGATCGATCGCGATGCCTTCCGGAGCCAATATAATGGATATGTTCTGATACGCATGTTGCAGGTGCTGGGCGCTTATGGCTTTCGTGGATTGTTTGAGCGTAAAGCACATTTTCTTACCAGCATCCCGTTGGCATTGCAGAATCTTCGCGGCTTTTTACAGAATCAGAATATCGGCATTGCTGTTCCGGAGTTTAAAAAGGTGCTGGAGCTTTGCGTAAGCGATGAAGTAGTGCAGGAATTTACCAACGTGCGTGCAACCGGGGACACACCGCTGGTGGTGCGGATCAATAGTTTCTCTTACCTCAAAACCGGCTACCCGAAAGACGAGACTAAAAACGGTGGCGGATTTGTATTCGATTGCCGTGGAATATTGAATCCCGGGAGGTTTGACGAGTATAAAAAATTATCCGGCCAGGATAAACGCGTAAAGGATTTCCTCGAGCAGCAGACAAAAATGCCGGATTTTCTAAACAGCGTTTACAACCTGGTAGATATTTCTGTGGAAGATTATATCAAACGGGGTTTTGAAAACCTGTCGATCAACTTTGGTTGTACCGGTGGCCAGCATCGCAGTGTGTATGCGGCAGATGCTTTGGCAAGGCATTTGAAAAATAAGTTTGGAGTGAAGATTGAGCTGGGGCATAATAATAAAGAGAATTGGGTGAAATAGATCAGGTCAATGGGTGAATAGGTCAAAGAGTGAAAATTCTTTATAAATTAAAAAGTATGGAAGAAAATATAGATCCCGAAGAATTGGAACAGCCTCCTGTTGGCGAAGGCAACATGAACGCGATGATCTTTTGCGCAGGATTGGGTACCCGTTTCAAACCCTGGACAGACAAGCATCCCAAGGCTTTGGCGATGGTAAATGGCAAATCGTTGTTGCAACGCAATGTTGAATACCTGCAGCAATATGGTATCACCGATGTAGTGGTGAATGTGCATCATTTTCCTGATCAGATCATTCGGGCGATTGAAAAGAATGATGGCTGGGGAAGCAATATCCTTATCAGCGACGAACGAGACGAAGTGCTGGAAACCGGCGGGGGATTGTTGAAAGCACAGGAATTGCTGAGCAACGGAAATTCTTTCATCACTCTCAATGCCGATATACTCACTGACTTAAATATCACCGATCTCATCAACTATCACCGCGAAAAAAAATCGCTGATCTCTTTTGGGGTAACAGATCGCCCATCGTCCCGCAATTTTCTATTTGACGAACACGAGCGTCTTTGCGGATGGCAGAATAATGTTTCAGGAGAAAAAAGGATCTCGATTCAAAAAGAAAACCTGGTACCTAAGTCGTATAGCTGTGTGGTAGTGTTTGAGCCTTCGGTATTTGCGCTCATCCCGCAACGCGGAAAATTCTCACTCGTAGATACTTATCTTTCTCTGGCGGCTGATAATGTTATTGCCGGATATGATCATACCGGGGATAGGTTTGTGGATGTGGGGAAACCGGAAAGCGTGGAAAAGGCGGAACAGCTTTTCAATTGACAATTACGAATTACGAATTACGAATTACGAATTACGAATTACGAATTACGAACAAATATTCGGATTTGCAAGTTAAGGTTTTCCGACGGTAAGAACTTTTGCATTGAATGAACCCATTCGTAATTCGTAATTGCCCATTCGTAATTAATTAATGTCTTTTGGTGCTTCAAAAGCCGCCTTCTCTTCCTTCGGTTTTATTCCAAAATTATAGCGCAACGTAAGCCCTATGCGGCGTGTATCATTTACCCTGGAACCATTGGCACGGATATCAGCCTGTTGCAATGCGAACGAATATTTGTTGGTGCGCAGCAGGTCGTTTACAGAAAGTATCACATTCATTTTCTTTTTCAGGATGGCCTGATTGGCGGTGATGTTCAACTGCCCGAAGGATTTTAACTCGTAAAAATTTTGTAACCCGCGTAAACGCATAAACGCATTTATACCAATGTTGAAACTTTGTGTGGGCTTGTAATTGTGGTACATGAAAAAAGTCCAGGTGCCGCGTTTGTAATTCAACGTGCCATTCTGATAAAAACCGGTATAATCCACATGATTGTATTGTGCCCCTGCGTAGAAAAAATATTTTTTCCCGGGAGGGATGCCGCCAATTACACGCATGTACATCTCTTTGTTACGACCAAGATTGTCGTAGGTACGGAACGCGATCTTGGTAGTGCTATCCTGGTAAGTCACATTGGTAAAAATATCTTTTATATCATTGAGGCCGATAGAAAAAATGGGGAACTGATCGGCCATGATATTGAACTCGTAGTTGGTGGTGAATTGCGGCTGAAGCTGCGGATTTCCTATATCATACAGGAATTGATCAACATATTTGGGATACGGGTTCAACGCTTCGTAATAAGGCCTCGTAATGCTGCGCCGGTAGATAGCATTACCTGTGAGCATGAAGCCAAAGATCCTCGCGATATCGTGACGCAGGTACACATAAGGAAAGAGATTGGTGCGCCGGATGCTCAACGTAGTGTCTTGCGGAAACAATTGTCGTCCGTTGATATCGGTATTTTCTATACGCAGACCAGGTTTGACGGTAAGCCCGAAAAACGTTTTTGATACCTGCAGGTAAGCCGAAGCGATCTGTTCTTTGTATTGAAACCGATTGGTCTGCCTGTTATCCTGTTGGCGGCCCCGGCTGCTGTCGACGAAATACAGTGCATTGTTTTTACTGGCACTGTAAATGAACTTGGCGCCAGACTCTACTATGTAACCGCTTTTTGTTTTTAATAAAAGATCCGTTTGTGCTACAAATATGTTCTTTTTATTATTCAGTTTTCCATCGCCGCTGATCGTTGGCAGGCTGGGCAATACAAAAGCATTGTTGTACAGTTGTGTGTTCTTATTAGAGAAGCGGTCATAATCCATTGAAGCAGTCCATACACTGCCCGCGGAATCTATCTTGTATTTTGCATTGATGCTGTTACCAAAATAAGTGGAGCTGCCATTGTTGGTGATCAACGAATTTGTTTGTGTGGTGATGGTGCTTGTGGGCACGGTAATAATATCCGCATCATTGGTGGCATAGCTGTTGTTATTGTTGAGCGATAACCTTGTATCGAAGCCCAGCATCCATTTTTTTGAAGCCTCGTATTCTATACCGCCGCTGGCGTAATGGTTGGACGACGGGTAGCGGGTATAAGCTCTCTGAGCCACCAGGGTGTCTTTGAAGAACCTGTTGCTGTTGAGTTCTTCGTAATTATTGCGATCTGTAAATTGATAGGAAATATACGAACTCGTTTTGCCGGCATTGCTGTTAAGATTGAAGCCGATGCTTTTGGTGTTGAACCTTCCCTGGAAAAAACTGGCATTTACATTTCCATTGGTGCCGATCTTCACGCCTTTTTTCAACACGATGTTGATGATGCCGCCACTGCCCGATGCATCGTATTTTGCCGAAGGTGATCTCAGTACTTCAATCTTCACCACACTGTTGGCAGGCAGGCTCTTAAGCAGCGAGGCCACATCGGCAGTACTCAGTTTCACTTCCTTTCCGTTGATCTGTATCTGGGCCGGCGTAGCGCTGTTGAGGTATACATTGCCGTCCTGATCGACCACGGCACCCGGGGTTTTCTCCAGCACTTCATAAGCATTGGTGCTGCTGTTGGCAAGCAGTTCAGCATCTACCACGGTTTTATCATCATCCTGTTTTATCAAAGGTTTGCGGGAAACCACCACTACATTGGTAAGTTCTTTTGACGAAGTGCGTACGGTAAATGAAAGGGTAGTATCATTATTTCCAATATTGACCGATGCCTTAAAAGGTACAATAGTAACAGCGCTGATCTCAAACCGGTAAGTGGTATTTTCCGGGAGCCAAAAATATATTTCCTGGCTGGCTGCTTTCTTTCTTACCAGGCTGTCTTTCCATTCAGAACTGATAGTGACGGTTGCATCCGTTACCGGTTCCTGCCTTTCATTCAGTATGATCAATGTTACTTTTACTTCCGCCTTCGGCTGCAGAGGCGCCTGGCCAATGGCCGTGTTGCATAAAAAATATAGCAGGAAAAGTGCAGCCAGTCTTGTTTTCAAAATATTTATTTGTGTAAAATTATAAAGGCACAGAATCCTGTGCCTTCAATAGATGTTAATTCGCCTATAAAAGTTTAATCCTTCTTTTTCTCAAAGAGCTCTTTTTTATCTACCACCTTCACTTTGTCATCTTCTTTCAATGTCTTGCTCACTATGTCGTATGGCCCGGTGATTACTTCTTCGCCTGGTTTGAGGCCGCTTGTGATCTCGATGTATTTTGTGTCCTGTATTCCTATCTTCACTTTTACTTTCTTCACTTTGTTTTCAGCATTTTTTACAAATACCAGGATATCGAGGTCATCCATGGTAGCAGCTCCGCCATCGTTGCCTGTCTTAGGCTTCAGGCTGTCGGGCTTTTCACGGGTGGTTACCGCGTTGATCGGTACGCTCAGCACATTCACCTGTGTGCGTGTCTGGATATCTGCATTGGCGCTCATTCCCGGGCGGAAAGGGAAGGTTCCTTTTCCAAGCAGATCGGTATAACTTTCAGGCAGCAAACGTACATACACTTTATATTGTGTAACATCGGTGCTCGTTCCCGTCAGTGAACTTTGTGCGGACGCCCCGTTGTTACTGCTGGCGATCTGTGTTACGATCCCTTTGAACTTACGATCGCTATAGGCATCAATGTTTACAATGGCACTGTCTCCCAGCTTCACTTTGGGGATATCGTTTTCGCCCACATCCACGCGTATCTCAATCTTATCCATATCGGCAATACGCAACATTTCTGTTCCCACATTGAAACTGTTGCCCGCTACTTTTTCACCTTTTTTCACGCTTAACAAACTTACCACACCATCCATCGGTGCAACGATAGAGGTACGTCCAAGATCGGTATTCGCTTTGGCAAGATTGGCCTGCGCACTTTGTATGGAAGCCTGGTTGCCTTTCAATCCGGCATTGGCAGCATTATAATTTGCCAGGGCGCTTTTGTAATTCGCATCGGCCACATTAAATTCATTCAGGCTTATCACCTTATCGTCGTACAGGCTTTTCTGCATATCGTAGGTACGTTTTGCCTGCTCCATCTGTGCTTTCAGTGCACCCAATGCGGCAATCGAATTGGCAGACTGTGCCTGGCTTTGCACAACGCCACTTGCAGCCTGGTTCTTTTGTATATTATATACGTCGGCGTAGATACGCGCCAGCAATTGGCCTTTTTTTACAGTGTCGCCTTCGGCAACGGTCAGCTCGGTGATCTCACCGGATATATCGGGACTGATTTTCACTTCAATTTCGGGATATATCTTTCCGCTGGCGTTTACAACTTCAATGATGGTACGGTTCTCCGCTTTTTCAGCCGTAACCTTGATGCCTTCATTCTTGCCAAAAACACCCATCTTGCTCAAGGCGATCAGGAGCACTACAAGTATCCCAAGAATGATAAGGATCCATTTTGTTGATTTCTTCATGGTATAAGTTTAGAGAGTTTGATGGTTTAGAAAGTTTAGGAGGTTTAGAAGGTTTAGGAGTTTAGTTTAAGTGAGCACTTCGAAGGTTTACCCCTTCACTATTCACTTTTCACCCATTACAATTTCAATCCCAGCCCTTTATAAAATTCCAGCACTTTCATTTTAAACACGTAATCAAACTGGTTGAGGGTGTATTCCAGTTTTGCCCTCAGCAGGTTGTTTTGCGTGGTGATGAGGTCATAAGTATTGAGCATGCCTACATCAAATCTTTTTTGTGCGTAACCGAATGTCTTTTCATTCATGGCTACAGACTTGGCGCTGGCGTTGAATTTTTCCAAAGCGATCAGCACAGAGTTGTACGCCGAAAATATATCCTGTTTCAGTTTTTGATTGTCTTGTTCTTTCTGTATCAGCAGGCTTTCCCTGTTGAGTTTGCTGCGTTGGTAATTGGCACGTAAGGTTCCCCCGCTGAAAATAGGCACACTCAGGTTCAATCCTATCGTTTGGCGGAAGTTGTCATTCAGCTGTGTTCCAAATGCGGCGGATCTTACATCCGGTCCGCCTTTCACAAATTCCGGAGTAAGTACCGGATAGTTTGTACCACCTACATTTACCACTGCAGCGCTGTTCTGGTAGCCGGAAATAACCACGCCTGGCGTTCGGGAATCAAGGTAGTTGGTACCCAGGTTTCCAAACGCGGATAATGTGGGATACATAGCACCTTTATTGGCTGCAATATTTTTTTCAGCTGCTTTCAGCTTCAGTTCGTTGTAGCGCTGCAAAGGCATATTCTGAAGTGCCATGGCATACACCATTTCGGGCACAAGGTCGGCAAGGGATTCTAGCGGGATGCTTTCCACCGGTGGTGTATCCACCTGGAAGTCGGCGGCCGCATCGATGTTCATGTAAGACTTCAACGTAAGAATATTCTGTGTTACCGCCCCTTTTGCTGTGATGTAGTTTACACTGTCGAGCGCCAGCTGTGCTTCCAGTTGCGTGGCATTGAGTTCAGGCAGTGAGCCGGCTTTCACCAGTTTTAATGTGTTGGTCAGTTGAGCCTGCGTCTGCTGTATCTGTACCACGGTGATCTTTTGCTGCTCTACCGATAATAAGATCTGCAGGTAAGCATTGGCGGCAGTGAGGGCTATGTCGTTCTTTACCTTGTCTACATTGGCTTTAGCTGCTTCCACTTCCCATTCATTAGCGGCAATGGTGTTGCGTTTACTGTAAAAATTGAATATGTCGGCGCTGCTCTGAAGCTGTGTGGAAGAAGTAAAACTCGTTTGCGTAACGCGGCTGAAATCGGTAGGGGACTGATAACTACCATTGTTCAGCGCTCCATTGGTGCTGAAGATCAGTGAAGGCCAGCGCGACATCTTACTTTGTTTGTAGGTAAGTTCGGCCTGTCTGGTCTGTACATCTGTAAGCCTGACGGTAATATTATTTGCCATGGCATAATCCACGATTGTACGCAAATTCCATTTTTGCTGGGCATTGGCAGAGGTACAGGCTGCAGTTAATCCTATAATCAATATTACAATACGCATGAGCAAATGTATTATTTGTATTGGTAAGTTGTGCCACAAAGTTATGAATGGTAGTATTATCCTGCGATATTATATTTCAAATAAATATAATAAAAAAAATTTCTCATATCTGTCCGCAGCTTTGATTTTCGGCGACGGATTAGGGAGTATCAACAGAAATCCTATATCTTTATTTTTCAAAACTAACTACCGTATAACGCATGAGAACAATTCTTTTGGGAATTGCCTGTATGATGGCAATGCCATGTCTGCAAGCGCAGGACAAACTGGACAATTTTGGTAAGATCACTAAAGCCGACCTCGAACTAAAAACCTGCGATTTTGACCCCGATGCATCTGCCTATTGCCTGATAGACCTTGGCGAAGTGTCTTACAACTTCACTCCCGGCGGAGTAAATGTAGAGACCAATTTCCGCAAGCGCATCAAGATATTGAAGGAAGATGGCAACAAAAAAGCCGATATCAAGATCCGTTATTACAGCAAGGAAAATTATGAGGAAGTGACCAATATAGGGGCTTATGTCTATAATCTCGATGATGCCGGAAATATCCTCACCACAAAGCTGGAGAAGAACCTGATCTATGATAAAAAAGTAGACAGCCGTTTTTCGGAAGTATCTTTTGCGATACCGGAAGTAAAAGTGGGTAGCGTGATAGAATATAAGTACAGGGTTACCAAAAAGAATGGCGTCAGCGATATTGAAGACTGGTATTTCCAATCGGATATTCCTGTACGTTACAGCGCTTACAACCTGAGGGTGCCAGAGTATTTCGATTTTCAATACCAGGTTACCCGCAGGCAGGAGATCGATATTCATAAATCCAGGCGCCCCGAAGATGGCCAGTGGTTCATCATGCACAATATCCCTCACCTGAAAGAAGAACCCTATATGAGCGGTTTCAGGGATTACCTGCAACGGGTAGATTTTCAATTATCTACCATCACCCCGCCAAACAGTATGACGATCGATTTCAGGAGTACCTGGAAAAAACTCGGTGAAGACCTTCTCGAGAGAGAATGGTTTGGGCTGCAGTTCAAAAAGAACATCTCCGGCACCGGGGCACCTTTGAAAGCGTTGCTGGCCAATGCCCGTACACAAAAACAAAAGATAGATGCGGTCTATAAATTCGTTCAGACAAACATGAGCTGGAATGGTCACAACTCATACGGATCTCTCGATGGGGTAAAGGATGCGTGGGATAAAAAAAGCGGCAGTACTGGCGATATCAACCTGATATTGCTGAACCTTTTGCTGGATAATAAGATCAAGGCTTACCCGATTCTGATCAGCACCCGCGACAACGGAAGAATAAATCCTCTGCTGCCGTTCCTCGATCAGTTCAATGGCGTGTATGTATATGCAGAGCCGGGAGATGGCATGCAGCCGATGGTGATGAATGCCGCGGATAAATACAACCCGTCGGATATGTACCCTTACGATGTGCAGTTGACCTCTGCCCTGGTGGTTGGAAAAGATATCACCCAGATAGTATCGATTGAAGATCCGTCGAAGAAGCTGAAACACGTGGTGAATCTTTTTATGCAGATAGACGAAGCTGGCAAGATCGAAGGGAATGCTACAGTAAACAGTTTTGAATATGGTAAAAATATCCGCAGGAAAACCTATGATGATAATAACCTGGGGAAATTCTTTGCAGATAACGAAGGCATCAAAATAACGGTGGATTCTATGGAAGTGCAAAATCAGCAGAAAGACAGCCTTCCACTTCTGCAAAAAGTTTATTTCTCGGGCAACATACAGCAGTCCGGCGAATACGGGTTCATTCCGTACAATCTTTTCACCGGGCTGGCAAAAAATCCTTTTGTTGCGGAAGAGCGTTCTTCCGACATCGATTTCGGATTCAACCAGTCGTTCACGATCATCGGTAATTACACCATCCCGGTTGATTTTGAATATGAAGAATTACCCAAGAATATCCGTATGATATTGCCGGATAGCAGCATCATGATGACGAGGCTGATCCAGAAAAATGACAACATTTTAAACTTTAAAGTGACCATCGATTTTCAGCGTTCTGTTTATACCGCGGAAGAATACCCGGATGTAAAGGAAGTGTACAAAAGGATCTTCGCATTCCTCAACGAACATGTGGTGATCAAAAAGAAGAAAAAATAATTTAACCGATAAAATCCTGGCATGAGATCGAATATCCTTTTAAGCGGCCTGCTGCTGCTCTCCGGAGCCGCCAATGCCCAGTTTGGTTCCTATAGTGCTTTCACGATTCCCGATTCGCTGCGCAAAGATGCAGACGCGGTGATCAGGGAAGACTATAGAAAATTCAAAGTGAAAAGCATTGACAATGCGTCCATGGAAGTGCATACCGTTGTGACGATCTTCAACGAGAATGCCAGCGAGCACCAGACATTTTATGAATGGTCCGATAAATTTCACGTGCTCGACGATGCTGAAGTAAAAGTCTACAATGCCATGGGCAAAGAACTCAATAAGTACAGCAAAAAAGAAATGCGTACGGTGGCTTATGGCGATGGATTGGTAGAAGATGGCAAGCTTACATATTTTACCGTAACTGCACCGGTTTATCCAATCACAATCGAACAGACTTATACCATCAAGTTCAAAGGCCTGCTGGATTACCCGGACAATTCCATATTGAGCCCCGGGGTAGCCACCGAACATTTTTTATACAGCGTGGAAGTGCCTACAGAACTGGGCTTGCGTTATAAAGTTTTGAACTACACAGCCGCTCCTGTCAAAGAAGTGCAAAAGGATATTTCGCTTTATACATGGGATATCAAAAATCTGAAAGCTATCAAGCGTGAAGCCAATAGCGGGCCAACAGACCGTTATTATCCCATCATCCGTGTGGCGCCCAACAAGTTCAGCATGGCGGGTTATGATGGCGATATGACAAGCTGGAAAAATTTTGGCCAGTGGTCTTACAACCTGATCGGTAAGGATAACCAGTTGTCGGAAAAATCTGCCGCTATCATCCGCGACCTGGTAAAGAATGCCACAAGCGATGAAGAAAAAATGCGCATACTCTACCGTTACATGCAGCGGAATATGCGTTACGTAAGCATACAGCTCGGCATCGGTGGGTGGAAACCTTTCAGTGCAGATTTTGTTCAGGAAAAAAAATACGGCGATTGCAAGGCATTGAGTAATTACATGCAGGCCGCTTTGCAAACAGTGGGTATAAAAAGTTATTATGCCATCATCAACGCAGATGCGAATGCCACACCTGCCATGGAAGATTTTCCTTCGAGCCCTTTCAATCATGCTATTTTATGCGTTCCGCAAAAGAACGACACCATCTGGCTGGAATGTACCAGCAACACAGCTGATTTTGGCGTGCTGGGAGATTTTACCGAAAACAGGAAAGCCTTGCTGGTAACGGAAAACGGTGGTGTGCTGGTGTCTACACCGGCCAGCCGTCCTTCGGCCAATATATTTTCGAGCCATACCGATGTGGAAGTTTCAGAAGACGGATCGGGTAGCCTCGCTACCATATTGAAAGGTTCGGGAGAATTCAAGCAGGAACAACTGCATTACCTCCATCAGAAAAGTGCGGATGAAATGCGCAAATATTTTATCAAAGACCTGGATTGGAAAACACCCGATCGCTCGGAGATCACCGCTGGTAACCGCGAAGAAACCCCGTACATCACTACCGCTAAAATGCAGTACAACCAGTTCTATATTTTTAAGGCGGGAAGTAAAATGTTTTTGCCGACGAGGGTATATAATTTCTTTGATGAAACCATCAATGATAATACAAAACGCAAACAGGATTATTTCTTTTCTTTTCCTTATACAAAAACGGATACGGTAAGTTTTGCATTACCCAAAGGATACCTTGTTGAAGAATTGCCGAAAGGAAAGTCTATCAGCAACGGTTTTGCGAAATATAATTCCCGGTACGAATGGGATAAAGTTACCGGAAAAGTAACGGTGTATGCCAGCATCGAGATCATCAAGCACCTGGTAGAAGCCAAAGACTACGAGCGGTTGATGAATTTCAAAAAAGAAGTGGACGACGATATCAGCCAGAAAATAGTAGTGAAAAAAGAAGGATGATAGGGGGTGCGGGTGACGGGTTGTGGGTTTATTTAATGGGAGCGAAGCATTCTCTGCGAGACTCTGTTTTCTCCCGTACTCTGCGGTAAATGAAACCTTCTTTCACACATTGTAACTCAATAAAAATCCCGGAGTTTTTCAAACAGCAAACCCCGGAGGTTTTTAAAACCTCCGGGGTTTATAAAAACATCAACTGTTATTCATTGAGTCAAAACCTCTTTCAAGATCTTTTATCAGGTAGTCTGCATCTTCCAGCCCCACGTATAGGCGCAACATCCTATGATCGGGGTTTTCTGCTTTAAAAAAAGAGCGTTGCATTCCCGAACATTTTGGAATGATCAGGCTTTCGTGCCCGCCCCAACTCACCGCCATTAAGATGTGCCGCAGGTTTTCGCAAAATCTTTCTACCTGCAATACGTTATCGGCTTTGATCACAAAAGTGAGCAATCCACATACGCCGTTCATTTGTTTTTTCGCCAGTTCCAGCTGCGGAAAATCTTCATCAAAAGGAAAGATCACTGATTCTACCTGTGGATGCTTTTTTAAAAATGAAAGAACGGTATGGGTAGTTTTGGTGATATGCTCCAGCCTCACCGGCAATGTGCGGAGCCCGCGGATGAGCAGCCATGCATTGAAAGGCTGTATACCGCTGCCGATGTTCATGTATTCGCTGTTGAATATCTTGGTAATCATTTCTTTCCTGCCACTGAGCACGCCCGCTACCACATCGCTGTGACCGCTGATATACTTTGTGGCGGATTGCAGCACAAGGTCTATTCCCATTTCAACCGGGCGCTGATAAATGGGTGTACAATAACTATTGTCGCAAATGGTGATGATGTTTTTTGATCTGGCCAGTTCTGCCACGGCGCTCAGATCCTGCAACGCATAATCCCAGCTGTTGGGGCTTTCGAGATAGATCACGGTGGTATTTGGCAATATCGCCCGCTCAAAATTTTCGATCTCACGGCCATCGATATACGAAGTTGTTACGCCAAAGCGGGGCAATATCACGTTGAACATTTTTTGCGCCCACGCATAAGGTTTGTCTACACTCACAATATGATCGCCGGCTTTTACATTGGCCAGCACGGCCGCAAAAATGGCTGCAACGCCACTGTTGAACACCAGGCAATCTTCGGCGGCATCCAATGCTGCCAGCTTTTTTCGCAGGATATCCACCGTAGGGTTCAGTCCGCGGCTGTACAAAAAAGCAGAATATTCATCGGCAAAAGCCTGTCGCATGTCGTTCACTTTTTTGAAAGCAAAATTGCTGCTCTGCATAATCGGCGGTGCAACGGCATTGAAGTAATTTTCGCGGTCCTCCGCCAGTTCGTTGATGATGTATGAAATGTCCATGATGAAATGAAAGATTAAGCGCCTGCAATGAGGCCAATGAAATTACCAAACGGGTCGGCAATGATTGCCACTTCTATAGGTCCGCCGACATTGGTGATGGGCGACGCCAGTTGGCCACCGAGCGCCAAGGATTTTTCTACCGCCTGGTGTATATCCGCTACCGCCCAGTAAGCCGTACTCTGGTTGCCGGGTGTGGTGTTTTCCATATCCGGGTCGAGCCCGAGTTCGGAGCCGCCGATATTGAACCCGACATAAAATGGTTCATCAAAATAGGGTTCAGCACCTGCCAATGCCGTATACCACTCTTTTGCTTTTTGCAGATCGGCGACTTTATAAATTACCGTTCTCAGTTTCTGTAACATTCTGTAATTGTTTTTTTCTGTGAAATAAAAAATAGATCAGTATGAATGCGATCAGCACTATGAGCCCGGTGAGTGCTGCTGTGGGGTCTGCTACCGCAATGCTGTAGCCTACAAAAATATATGCGAGCATGAAGATGATGGGTAGCAACGGAAACAATTTCATCTTATAGATACCGGTGTTGTCCAGGGCTTTCGTTTTTTTGCGGAACCAGAATATTGTGGCGCTGCTGAGCACCATCCCGAAACAATCGAGGAAGATGCTGAACGTGAGTATGCGCTCAAATTGCTGCGAAAAGAAAAGGATGATGATGCAGATGATGGCGAAGGTAGTAAGTGAAAATGTGAGCACATCGGTCTTTGGGTTTTGCTGCGCAAAAACTTTCGGTAAGCCACCGTCATCGCCCATGGCATACATCACTCTCGGATTGCTGAGCAACAATCCATTTACATAAGCCAGCACGCCCAGAAATAAAAAGCCTGAAAAGATAGTGGCGCCGGTCTTTCCGAAGATCTTATCGACGACCACATAGGCGATCTCACGTTCCCCCTTCATCTGTTGAAACCCTATTAGTTTATAATAGCTGAGATTGACCAAAAGATATACCGCGATGATGATAATGATGCCGATGAAAATGCCCCGCGGGATATTTTTGGAAGGCTGTTTTACTTCGTTGCCAAAGTTGATGGTCTGCTGGTAACCGCCATAGGTAAAGGATACAGCGATCAGGCTTACACCCAGGCTCTTCACCCAATCGCTCCAGGTAAAAGCGGAATCAACCGGCGCTACATCCGTTTGCACCGCATATTTCTCCGGAAAGAATAAAGCCACAATCAATAAAAGCAACATGCCGATCTTGATCAGCATAAGCACATTTTGTGTTTTCGAGCTCATTTTCAACCCCATCAGGTTGATGATATAAAACAGCACGATAGCGCCGCAGCTGACCAATGCTTTGTGGATGTCGCTGAAATTTCCCGGAAATAATTTCAGGAGATAACCGCTGCCGATCAGCGCTACGCCGCTCAGGCTTGCGGCATTACTCACCAGGATGATGCAGTTGATGGCAAACGCGATGCTGGGATGATAAGCTTTTGCAAACACTTTGTAATAGCCGCCCGTAACGGGATAGCGGCTGCCGATCTCCGCATAGGTGAGTGCGCCACACAATGCTACTAACCCGCCGATGATCCATGCATTGAAATAAACGGAAGGGTCTATCGCGTCTTTTGCGCTGGTAGCCGCCGTGCGAAAAATGCCCATGCCAATTACCAGTCCGATCACGATCATAGTGAAAGAAAAAAGGTTGAGCCGGTTTTTTGTTTGCATAATGAAAAGATACGAAGCAATTTATAATGGATAATTAAATAATGAGTATATCGGGCGCTGTAGATTTCTACTATTATCCATTATTTAATTATCCATTATCCATTATCTTTGCCGCGATGTTCAGGAAATTAACAGCAACGGTACTATTGATGGCGTTTGTAGCCCAAACGTTCAGTGCACCGTTCATACGCCTGGACTACTTTTTCAACCAGGCAGATTATGCAAGGAATTGCGTGAACAAAGCCCGCCCGATGCTGCATTGTAATGGTAAGTGCCAGGTGATGAAAAAGATCCAGGCCGAAGAAAAGAAAGAGCAGGAAGAACAGGAGCGTAAAATGGGAAGTAAAGTTGAGGTGCTCTCTTCCAGGTCTTTTTATGCTACCGGTATTATCGTGGATTTTTTTGAGCCTATAGCCAAACAATACTCTTCTCTCAGCGGGAAGGATGAAATACAAATGCCCCGTTCGGTTTTCCACCCGCCCTCCTTCTGAGTTTTCTATTTAAACTACAGTTTCACATCCTTGCAGAGGGTGTGCCCGTTACAACTATTTATTAGCGATTAAAAACGGTATGTATGGTACGCCAAAAAAAAATGGACGAGCCATCCATGCTTAACAGTGTGCGCACAGGTGTCACAGTAGCTCTATGGGGTATACTGATCCTATTGCTGTACATGAACCATGCATGGCTTATCAAAGGATTTAACTATATAATAAACAATTGAACATTACTAAAACTAAAACAATCATGAAACATATATTTTTCTTAACGATATCGGCCGCACTACTTTTCACTTCCTGTAAAAAAGATGAGGTAATTGTCACTCCTGAAACGGAAGGGCAGACAACCATTACTTTTGATGCTAAAGTCGGGGAAAATGATTTTGCCCTGGACCAGAATTTTACCATTGGTGCAAACACGTTTAAGTTTTCTAATTTCCGTTACTGGATAAGCGGGGTATCATTGATTGATAGCAAAGGCACAGAATATAAGGTTGCTAATTCTTATTATTTAGTGGAAGAAACCAAAGCGGTAGACGTGCAGGAAGGAACTTTTACCTATCCTGCCAAAAAAAGAGAAGATGTGGTAATAAAAGGGATACCCGTAGGGGATTATAAGAGCATCCGGTTTTCTGTAGGTGTGGATGAAACACACAATAACAACCTTAGCCTTCAGGCTGGTGAACTCTCTCAGTTAAGCGGAATGACCAACTCTTCGTGGATGTGGCTCACCAGTTACATTTTTACCAGCATACAAGGCACAGTAATCAATGGCGGAGTTACTAAAAATGTCAAGGCCGAAACAGGTTTAAATACTAATTATAAAACAGTTACACTTGAGCTTCCTTCGGCCATACATATCAGTTCTGCAAAAGCCACAGGCGTTAATGTGAAAGTGGATATAGCGAAAGTAGTGGATGGTATCGATCTGTTTGCCAATCCAACGGTGGGCGCTTCCCAGTCGACACTAATGGCGACACTGGCCACCAATTATGGTACCAAGGCATTTTCTGTAATGGGAATCAAATAGCTGCATCCATTGAAGAAATCCTTTATAATAACATTGCTATTTTTCATCACGGTAAGCATCGTTGTTTCCTGTGAAAAGAATGACGTACGTATGCGGGAACCACAGGTGGCCAGCCTGCTGGTTCCCGCTAATTTTCCCATACCTGTATTTGATACCGGGAATCCCCTGACAAAAGAAGGGATAGAACTGGGCCGAAGGCTTTTTTACGACAAACGGCTTTCCGGAAATAACCAGTTGTCGTGCGGCAGTTGCCATAAACAGGAACTTGCTTTCAGTGATGGGGTTGCCTTGAATAATATAGGGGCATCAGGGAATTTATTACATCGTTCTGCGCCGACACTGATTAACCTGGCATGGGCAAATAATGGCCTGTTCTGGGACGGAGGTTCGACCAATCTTGAGTCGCAGGCTTTTGGCCCGTTGACAAGTGAAGACGAAATGCACCAGAATCTATTTCAGCTGAATGATGAATTAATGGCGGTTCCTGATTATGTAAGCAGGTTCAATTTCATTTTTAAAGACGGGATAAGTTCTGCAAATATTGTAAAAGCGCTGGCACAATTCCAGCGAACATTAATATCCGCAAACAGCCGTTATGACAAATACATCCGGCACGAGACGGGCGGTACACTTTCGGCGTCGGAATTAAACGGCCTTCAACTGGTGCGGCAAAAATGCCAGAGCTGCCATCAGGGGGATCTTTTTACTGACAATGACTTTCATAATAATGGTATCGATGATGATTTTAGTAACACGGCATTTGATGGGATATTCCTCGGAAGAGCAAGGGTTACATTCAACAATGCCGATCTCGGGAAATTTAAAACCCCCACGCTTCGCAATATCCTGCTAACAAGCCCTTATATGCACGATGGCAGATTCAGTACTATCAGCCAGGTACTTGATCATTATTCTGACGGCATCAAAGTATCTGCCACAACGGATCCGCTGGTAAAGCAAAATCCGGGTGGCTTGCCCGGAATCAGCCTGACGCCACAGCAAAAAGCTGATATAACGGCCTTTTTACATGCCTTAACCGATTCTACGTTTATAAATGATACACAATTGGCAGGGCCATAAATTAAATTAAAAATCCGCCGCAGGAATGCGGCTAAAATAAAAATCATGAAAAAAAATATAATAAAAGTATGGGCAGCTATAGGGCTTGCTTTACTGTTCGCTTCCTGTAAAAAGGATGGCCCCATTGCCTACAATAGTGCGGCAAAAGCTGAATTGTCGGTAGAATTTGACAACATCGTTGGCGGGGCCGACCTGCAGCTGAATACAGCTACTTACACCAATGCAGTGGGAGAGTCTTTTAAGGTGACAAAAATGAAATACTATGTGAGCAATTTTAAGCTTACAAAAACAGATGGAACCATTTACACCGTACCGCAGGACAGCAGTTATTTTTTAATCGAAGAAGGCGTGGATGACGAAGCGATCCTGAATGTTCCAGAAGGCGAATATACCGCCATCAGCTTCGTGGTAGGCGTAGATAGCCTGAGGAATACCATGGATATCAGCAGGCGTACGGGAGTGCTTGACCCGGCAGGAGCTGCCGCCGATATGTATTGGGGGTGGAACAGCGGGTATATTTTCTTAAAGCTCGAAGGCACATCTCCATCTGTAGCTGCCGCCGACCATGTATTCATGTATCATTCCGGTGGTTTTGGTGGATATAGCACTCCCACTCCCAACAACCTTAAAACGATCACGCTTGATCTTACTGCCAGGGGAACCCCAAAAGTAAAACAGAATAAGACCACTAATATTCACCTGATGGTGGATGCCTTAAAGGTTCTCAATGGCAGCACCAACATGAGTTTTGCCGCTGTAGCCATGATACATTCCCCATTGCCCGGAGTGCCGCTGGCTAATAATTATGCGAATATGTTCAGGCACGATCACACAGAAAACTAATAAAAATGAACAGAAAATATTGGATAGCGGTTATTATTTTGGTGGGAGGGTTATACGCCTGCGAAAAAGAAGTGATAGAGACTTTTGTCAGCTTCGAGAAACCGGCCAATTTCCCCCAGCCGGTGTATCATTTCTCCACAAATACGATATCAAAGGATGGGTTCGAATTAGGGAGAAAATTATTTTATGAAACCCTGCTTTCTGCCAATAATACCATCAGTTGTGGAAGTTGCCATATCCAGACATCAGCTTTCACGCATCATGGGCATACGGTCAGTCATGGAATTCTCGACAGGTTGGGTACCCGCAATTCACCACCTATCATGAACCTCGCCTGGAATACCAGCTTTATGTGGGACGGAGGAATTGCGGACCTTGATCTGCAATCCATCGCCCCCATTACCAACCATGTGGAGATGGATGAAACTATGCCAAATGTCCTGAGCAAATTGCGCAACTCATCCCAATATCCTGCCTTGTTCAAAAAGGCCTTTGGTTCCGACGAGATCACTACCAGCGATTTCCTGAAAGCACTTTCACAATTTATGGTGATGTGTGTAAGCAGCAACAGCCGGTATGACAGCATCATGCGTAACGAACCGGGAAAAATGTTTACAACACAGGAGCAGCAAGGCTATGATATATTTAAACAAAAATGCAATACCTGCCATAAAGAACCGATGTTTACCGATTATTCGTTCCGCAACAACGGGATCAGTATCAGCAGCGTAAATGATGAAGGCCGTTATCTGATCACACAAAATAATGCCGATAAATATAAATTCAAAGTGCCCAGTTTGCGGAATCTTTCTTTTACGGCGCCATACATGCACGATGGCAGGTTTTTTACTGTAGATGCTGTGCTGGACCATTATGCCTCGCAGGTACAGTATACTCCTAACCTGGATCCGGTATTGCAACAAGGCAGCAGCCCCGGGATTCCTTTAACAACGGATGAAAGAGTAAAGCTCATTGCATTTTTGCAAACATTGAATGATCATTCTTTTTTGACCGACAAAAGATTTTCTGAACAATAATTACATCCAATGAAAAAAATAGTATTCATCCTTTCGATGATTTTCATCATGGGCCAGGCAAACGCCTGTGATATCTGTGGCTGTGGTGTGGGAAGCAATTATATTGGTATACTGCCTGAATTCAATCGTCATATTATGGGCATCCGTTACCGCTACAATGCTTTGCAGACACATATAGGATCCGGTGGGGCAATAACCTATCTTACCACAAAAGAAGTGTACCGCACTGCAGAATTGTGGGGAGGCTGGAACCTGGGAAAAAATTTCAGGGTAATGGCTTCCATCCCTTACAGTTTTAATGAAAGGGTCAACCAGGGTAACACAAACAGTAAGAACGGGATCGGCGATGTTTCGGTATCCGGGTATTATCAGCTGGTAAATAATAAACACCCCGTTGGTGCTTCAAAGCTGTTGGTACAAAGCCTTTGGATTGGCGCAGGGGTAAAATTACCTACAGGAAAATATAATCCTGCAGACAAAACAAGCCTGACGCAAAATACCAATTTGTTTCAACTGGGAACGGCCAGCACCGATTTTACTTTGAACGCCATGTATGATATACGTTTGCAGGATGCCGGTATAAACGTAGCCGCCAGTTATAAGCTAAATACCACTAATAAATACGACTACGCTTACGGCAATAAAGCGAGTATTAATGCCCAGGCTTACTATAAGTTCCGGATCAACAACAAGGTGATGATTGCCCCCAATGCCGGTGTTTTGTATGAAAATTCAAAGAAGGATGTTGATGGCGAAATCCCTGTGGACATATCGGGTGGTAATGTTTTATCGGGTACTGCAGGATTGGAAGTTTCGTTCAGGAAAATAACCCTTGGGGGGAATTTTCAAAAACCTTTGTCACAGGATCTTGCCAGGGGAATTGTTAAGTCCGGTAACAGGGCAATGATCCACTTATCTTTTTTATTGTAAAAAATTAAAACATGAAAATCAATACAAAAATGCTGGTATTTGCACTGTTGTGCTTTACTGCCTGCAATAATAATGCAAAAGAAGCCGCCATCTCTAAGAGCGTGGATACTTCAATGGCCAGGAAGCCTGCTGCAGAGGACCTTTATAAGAATGTAGTATTTGACGATAAGTACGACCTTATCTGTGGAATGCCTGTAACAGCGGGGGTTTCGGATACGGCACATTACAGGAACAAAATATATGGATTTTGCAGCCCCGAATGCAAAGCTGAATTTATAAAATCGCCCCTTGCGGCACTAAACTCAAAAAAATAAAAGCAATGAAAAAAGTTCATTTAATGACCGTTGTATTTGTATTCATGTCGTTATTAACATGGGGACAAACAAAAATCACATGGGTGCAAATGGATAACTTCCATGCGCTGATGTCTGCTACATTTCACCCTGCAGAAGAGGGCAACCTGGTACCTTTGAAACAAAAAGCCGATAGTCTCTATAAAGCTGCTAAGTTGTGGAAGCAATCCCCGATCCCCCCGGGATTTAAAGAGGCTGAAACAAAAGCTGCTTTAAAAGAACTTCTCAAACAATGTGATCACATCAGGATGGCGGTAAAAGAAAAAATGCCGGATGATCATTTAAAAAAGATCATTAGTTCAGCGCACGACACCTTTCACAAAATTTCCGGCGAGTGCAGGAAGAAAGAATAGCTATTCCGGGGGTGTAACCTGAATTAGACAGGCTTATATGCCGGCAGTATGTATTCTTTTATCAGCATTTTTATGGTGATTTGAACCGGCAAAAGCAAATATTGATGTTTTTTTTGCTCAAAACCTACAGGCACTGTATATTTGCAACCCATTTAAAGGATGACTCCTTAGCTCAGCTGGTTAGAGCTACTGACTCTTAATCAGTAGGTCCAGGGTTCGAGTCCCTGAGGGGTCACAGTCTAGACAAGGGTTTTCAGCGATTTCGTTTGAAGCCCTTTTTTATTTGCACGCAATTTGCACGTCATTTTACGAATGGAAAATATCCATATCGGCCAACTTTATCATTTTTGCTAAACATTACACTGAAGGGTTTGTCAGTAATGCTCATAGGGGGAGTTACGTTTTCAATCACTATTATTTGTCGATCATCCCATTTTGATAAATATTCATAGAATTTATCTTGAACGTTTGCACGCACAAGATCTGTGTCACCTTCTTCAGGCTGGTTATCATCTTCAGGCTCTCTATATGCGAGCAACGGAGAATCAAGAACTATAAACCCTGGATGTACGAGAGACTTAAGTTTGCAAAATTCCAAAATTCCTATGATAAACGCTGAGTTGGTAATAGAACGCATACCTTTTCCTCTACTTGCTCTATGCTTACCAGAAATGATTAAATCTCTAGTACCTTCATCAAATTTCACTCGATCACTATCTGGGAAGTTCCAATCTTTAAGAATTTTCTCAATTTCAATTTCAAATTCTGTAAGAGTGGTAGTTGAAAAATCGACTACTTTTTCAATTTCTTTGTTATCTTTTTTAGTTGTTTTGCTTTCGTTTTCTATTGCAATCTTTAAAACTGTAAGTTCTGATATTTGTCGAAGAAGGTTAATTGTTTGACGAATTTCTGAACGTTTCTCAACCAATTCAGAGTAATCATTTCGTTGAGTTGATAATTTTGTCCTCAGCGAATTGATATTATTTTCTGAAGAAGTTTTATGTTGAACAAGTTCAGGAATGCTTTTATCAAATAATACTGATTCTTTATTTAACTGATCAATGGTCAATAAAAGTTCTTCTTGTAATTTTTTGATTTTTTTCTCCTCTGAAAGGCAAGCAGAAACAATTAATTCTAAATTATCTGAAGAATCTTCAGGGTGTTGGTGATCGGGTGACGCACCACATAGTGGACAAGATTTTGGCTCCAGTGCACCAAGTAATGAGCCAGCTTCCCTTATGCCCTCTAATCTTTGTAGGTCAGATATATAGTGTCCATTCAAGAGTGTAAATCTTGCCTTTATTTCGTCTATTTCACTGCGCCTCGTGGTTGCTTCGTCGATTTTCTTTATCAGTGCGTTTTGCGCAATTAATAGATCCTGATAAGATGTTTCAATGGTTTCCAATTCGCCCTGAAATCCATTTAATGTCACATCAATTTTCCCTAATTGATCTTCTAATTCTTCTTTTGTGGAATTGTTTGGAAGTTGTTTATTATACGTTACCAAAAGTTCTTCGAGTAATTCTATTTTTGGATTTTGGTTTTGTTGCTTCTTGCCTTTTTTGACTTCAGGGATAAAAGCGGAATCATCCATTCCTGTTAACAAAAGTTTGAAAACAGAATATTCGCTGGTTTTTAGTGTAAATTGTCCACTTTCAATAGGAGAAACTTTTGATTGAATTTTAGTTTCATCAATGATGCATAAATGGGCAATATCCCTAAAACTTATTGGACGTAATTTTCCCTGTGCATTTGTTTTTACGAGTTTATCGTTTAATCCTAATTTAGTTAAAAGGAAAGCGGAAAGATTATCATCGGTCTTTGAACTATGCCGAGCTGCTAGTGTTGTCGGTTTAAGGGAAGTTGGAATTTCTGTAATAAGCCCATCGTATTTGTTTATTGCTCCACCACTTGTTGACCTAACCAATGTAATTAGTTCGCCCCCGATTTCTAACCCAAGAAATACTCTGTCATATCCTATTCTTTCAGGAATATCTCTTAATTGTGTGTTTCCACCGAGCATAAAATCTAAAGCTTCTACAACAAAAGATTTTCCTGTATCCGATGCCCCATACACAACATTCAATCCACTGGTGAATTCTAGGGTCGCCGGTGCTTTTGTTGTACCGCTAAAAGACAGATGCCGTAAAAAATCGTTTTATTATTCATTTTAATTCCCTAGACTTTTTTGTATAGAATGAAATTCTTCAATCCATTCACCAAAATTCTTTGCAATTATTTCCATAAGCACATCATCACCTGTATTAGAATAATTATTCACTACCCAATCTGATCTTTCTCTCAAAGATTTAAGATAGGGAGCACTTAATGAATTTAGGAAGGTTTCCGAAAATTCTCCCGCTTGATAAAAAATTCCATTTACATCTATTATTTGTTTTATGAGATTACGACTCATCATAAGCATGAGGCCTCTTTCAACCAAATTTCTTCTTACTAAAATTTCTGTAGACCTTAATGGCAATTTAGGATGTAAACTTACCGGCCCCCCAATATCGCCAGTATGAACAACAAAATGATCAAATATTACCAATCTCTGAATATCAAGCATTGCAGGATAAGCATGCGTTAGAATCCCCAGAGATCTGATTCCGGATTCAAGTGGACTATTAAATGTAAATGTTATTTGACTATTCATGGTTTCTTCCAAACTAATTTATCTTCATTCGCTAACTGATGGCATATTCCTTTTCTATCTTGAATTTTGGTTACAGTTATCAATGGATTGGATGTCAGCTGAAGCATTGATGCTCCTTGCGTTACTGAATTTAAGCGATCCAAAGCACTATTGTGATTAGCTGCTGCAATATCAATAACCCCTTCGTATAACTCATTTTGCAAATCTTCAAAAGTTCCTGGCGGGACAGTATCACGAGCAAAATTTCTCAACGATTCAGCATGGTAAAACATCTCGCGTTGGCGTTTATAATGATCTTCAAGATTGGCCAATGGTGCTAAATCTTCAAACTTTTGAATCTCAATTTTTTTGTCGTCACTATAAGCTTCAAAAAGTTGGGTAATATATCGACTTTCATTTTCGGCAATTTCAAGTGGAGGAGAAGCTGAATTTGGTCTATCAGGTAAACCTCCCCCGAACCTTATAGCGTGCCAAGGAGTTTTTCGATGTTCATTTATTATTTCGATGCAAGGTCGCATAGTAAAAATTGAATAATCAAAATTTTCACAATAGGTTTTGAATTCGCCGGACATATCAATTTCTTGAGAAGCCGTTATTCCAGTCTTGCAATAGTTATCCCAGTTCTCAAATAAGTAATCTTTCAGTAATGTTTTATTCAGCAACTGCTTTTTTAACTTCATCCCACAATCTTTCGGTGCAATAAAAAAGTATTTGCGCGGTGCTGCATAAAGTTTGTTGAAAGAGTACCAAAGAATTTTACCAACCTCTAGAACCGCGGTGCTTGGGGTAATGGGATCATCATAATTTTTACATTGAAAATTATCCCAGACACCTTCTAGGTTTTTGTCATCAACAAAACCCGCAATATCAATACCAAGATCATTTGCTCCTGAAAATCTCACAACACTTTTGTATTGAGATCGTTGTTCGGTTACCCATTCTTGAATAAATCTTTCCCATTCATCTGGAGGGTAGAGAAGAATTAACTGCTGCGGTAAAAATAAAAGGCCAGTAGATATTCGCGAAGAAGTATAAGTCTTAGTATCGCTGGGAATAGCGATATCAACAAATTTTATGGGTTCGGAATTGTTCATGCAGAAGTTCAGGTAATCAAAGATATAAATATTAGTGCATTTATTGAAAGTAACTATAATATACACTTTAAGGTTATTTTCTTCAACCATTCTAATTTTTGCTGCAAGCTTGAACCGTCACCATACGATGGTCTCCCCAATTTGTGCCCCATTAAATCTGCTTGCAATCGATCCGGCGCATTAACACTTAACAACCGATCTTGAAAGCTATGGCGCAATGAGTAAGCCGTATGTTTTTTTGTAGGAAGAAGTTTGTGTTCGTTCAGATATTTATTCACCGTGGCCGAAAGATTATCAGGCTTTTCAAAGTAAGATGTAAATCCATTTGGAAACGCCGTAAAAGCTTCTAACGCGAAGCCCACAAGGGGAATGACACGCCGACGATATTTCGTTTTTAAAGTATGCTTTTCTCGCGATGTGATAATGATGTGAGGAATGTCGTGATCGATTATGATATCTTCTTTTCGAAAACCTGTTAATTCAGAAAACCCTGCGCCGGTTTCAGCTAAGGCAAATAATGCGGCTTTTGCTTCAGCATTTAAGCCAGAAAGGTTCTTTTCATTTAAAAGGGTATTAATGATATAATTGGTTTCAAAAGGCGGTCGTTTACCTTCTTCGCCTTTGTCGAGGATCAATTTTCTGAACAAATGTTTTATATCCAAATTAAGATGAAAATTATCTGACACCGTTTCGATAATTGTTTTCGCAAAAACAATTTCTTTGTTTGCAGAAACAGGAATAATCTTTCCGTGCTGCACTCTTTCGATCAAAGCATCCTTAACCTTTATAGTATCTGAACGTGTCAATTCGTGGAGCGGCTTATCACCTACAACGGCAATAAAGTTTCGCATGGCTTTTTTGCGAGGGTTTTGCCATTTTCGGATTTGAGCACCGGTTTTATTCATGACAAGGTTTTTGGAGCAGGCCAGATATTTAGAAAAACAATCACTTAAGAGAATTAACGGCTTGGCAACACCACCCGCCAAAGCCTCTACCTGTCGCGGCGCCTTTATAGATTTTTCGATGCGATCCAAACGCACGAAAATTTCGGAAAGGGGCATGTTTGCCAATTCAGCCGCAGGGTAATATCCAAACCCAAAAAGTCTGGCTGTTTTGACGGCCACGTTAAACTTGTCCAGGCTATGGAATGAGCCAGTTTTTATTAACTGCTGCCAATAGTTCTCTATCTCTTGATTGCGGGCATGCGCAAGCTTCGCCGCTAATGCAGGGGAATCAGTTCGTAGCGATATTCTAATGAAAGGCCGCGGATCATAGGCCTTTAGGGAGCTGGGAGTACGGCGATAGTAATAGTAAGTCTTTTGTCTTTTTACGATGTAATTCATCAAACTGTAGCCTCACTTGTGTGCCAAAATTGCGAAACAAGCGGACTGGTTTAATTACGTTACTTATGAAAAAACATAAAAATCGTGTTATTAACGATTTAAATGAGCCAAGGCATACGATAGTAGGTCTGTCTTGGCGTCCCCAAGGAACGTATCTGCTTGTTTCTTAATTTTTAGGCAATTGGTTGAACTTAATAGAAAAATGATTCATTACACACTGAACAGTTGCGCAGAAATGTATCGCACTTTGTAACCCATTATCTATTCGCATATTTAATCTACCGCAAGATCATTGGCCAAGTCAAGAATTCTTTTTCTTTCTTTCGCTTTCTCGAGTTCATTTTGTAAACGCTCGAAAATTGGTAAATACTTATCGCCATATAAAGTAATAATCTTCGCAACTATTTTTATTCTCTTAAAAATATCATCGTAAGAATAGCTATTCATTTATACCCCCTGCTAAATTGAGCAGGTTGAATATCAGATTGAGATGTCGAAAACAACAACATTCGACTTATTAATCTTTTTAAAATTTGTAATTTTAAAAATGGAAATCAATTTTATTATGGAGACAGAAAAATTAAAGTCTCTAACATACACCGTCAATCTTCCTTACGCTAAAGAATATTTTAAAGATCGATTTCATTGTCTGGACACTCTGGATGTTTCTATCAAAGAACATCCGATCACAGACTTAAAGAATTACCAGCAATCATCACATCGATACGATTCACTAAAAAGATATTGTCATCTTAAAATATCTCTTTACCCAAATACTGAGCCTGAAGCTTTTCACGGGATTATCCAACGCTGCTTAAATCAATTGGAGATACACCTAGGACTAATCTCCAAATAGTTCATACAATCGTATGGCTGCACATATCATTGTAGGATTGAAATTTAAAAACCCGAATTTTGTTGCAAACATTATGTCGAATCGATTATTTACTTCCCACTTTCAATTTTCGGAAGTGACTTTCATTTCTTTGGTAGTCAAAAAATCAAAAAGGGCGTGATAAATGTTTTCTTCAAAAAAGCTGTGTGATAAGCACGGCGCTCGAAACCTACCTCAATACAAACAGATTTGCGTTGATGTCCCACTGGCATTCGGTCATGGCATAACAATGTAAAATTTTCTCAAAAAGAAGAGGGAAAACCCTGCAAGGCTTTCCCTCCTTTAAATATCCATCCCTGCAACCCGTCTAAAGGAGCTTCGATGAACATCGAACAAGCTAAAGCTATACCCATTTCCGTAATTCTTGACAAGCTGAATCTTAAGCCGCAGCGCACAAACGGCCATAAGCAGCTTTATTTCTCTCCGCTTCGTAATGAAAAGACACCAAGCCTGTGGGTAGATGGCCATAAAAACCTTTGGCATGACTACGGGGATATGCAGTGGCAGGGTGGCGATAGTATTCACCTAGTTCTTGCTTACCTGTTTTATCAAAACATGGATCACCATGTCAGCGATGCCTTACGTTGGCTACGGAACATGACAGGATTTATCCCTGTTATCCGACCTGTGATTGATCCAAACGAATTACCAAAGGATAAAAGTCTTGTTATAACCAGCACGAACAAGATTACAAAGTCATACCTTTTTGAATACGGCAATAGTCGCGGTATTCCTCCTTCTGTTCTAACACAATACTTTCAACAGGCAATTGTCCTAAACAATTCGACAGGCCTTCGTTTTCATACGCTCTCCATGCGCAATGATATGAAAGGTTATGAATTACGGAATGAAAAATTTAAAGGATGCATTGGGAGAAAGTACATTACTTTCATCCGAGGCACACAGCCTAAGCCCGATGGTATCAATATTTTCGAAGGCGCTTTCGATTTTGTGTCACTCATTGCGCAGCAGAACGGAAAATCCTTAAAAAATGATTCAATGATTTTGCATTCTTTGAGCAACCTTAAAAAGTCGACAGCTTACATCCGAAACTATGGATATAAAAATTGTTTCACCTGGATGGATAATGACCAGGCCGGTATCGAGGCCACAAAAGCGTGGACAGAATTTTGCAAAACCGAAGAACATCTCTTGCACGTTCCCATGAACCGATATTACACGCCCTATAAGGACGTCAATGCGGCTCATATGGCAAAGCTTGAACTGTAAGGAGAGATAAAATGACAGAAACATCACGAACACTTTTTGCAGTGTCAGAAATCGAACTAATCTACCGAAATGATCTTGACCCGGAGGACAGGATCAAAATTTCAGGGACGGAAACAGCCTATCAATTACTTTTATCCGTGTGGGATGAGAATAAGATTCAACTTGTCGAGCAGTTCTACATGCTCATGCTTGACCGGGACAATTCCTGTCTAGGGGTTTCTCACCTTGCCACCGGCGGCGTGTCGTCATGTATTGTTGATCCTAAAGTTGCTTTCGCCACAGCACTAAAGGCAAGGGCGACAGGTTTGATCCTTGCGCATAATCACCCTTCAGGTGATTTAAGGCCAAGTCGCGCAGATCAGCTTGTGACGCAAAAGTTTGTAGAGGCTGGGAGATTTTTGGACATTCCAATAATTGATCATCTGATCGTCAATCCATACAGTTTCTATTCTTTTGCCTCTCATGATCTTATTCAGCCTCAATAATTTCAAACCGTACACAAATGTAATCCCCAACCGAAAGGCCTTAAAATGCAACCTTCCGAAAATGCCGCATCGTCTGTAGAAAATACAGCAGTTAGAAAAGACATTCATCAACAGGTCACAGATGTCATCATTGATCAATTAGAAAAAGGCACGATCCCGTGGCAACAAACCTGGATCAATAATAATCCGCTGTTCCGCATTCCCAAAAATTATGTCACCGGCAATAAATATCGCGGCGTAAATATTCTACTGCTTTGGTCGGCCGCACAGACCCATAACTATTCTACCCAGGAATGGGCGAGCTTCAAACAATGGCAATCTAAAAATGAAATGGTTCGCAAAGGAGAGAAGGGCAATATGATTGTTTATGCCGACACATTTGAAAAAGAGGTTGACGGAGAATTGAAGAAAATCCCGTTTCTTAAATACTCAGTCGTTTTTAATCGGGCACAGTTGGCCAGTTACGACCCTGACGAGATCATTGAACTAACTTCCATGCCGCAAGTCGATAGAATTAGTATAGCAGATGATTTTGTTGCCAACACGTTCGCAAATATTGAACATCGCGACGGCGGGGCTTCATATGTTCCATCCTTAGATAAGATATTTATGCCTAAACCTACATCCTTTATCAAAATTGGAAACAGCACGGCGACTGAAAATTATTACTCCACACTATTGCATGAACTGACCCATTGGACAGGACATTCATCACGATTGAACCGTTTGACAAAAACTAATTACGGTAGCAATGATTACGCTTTGGAAGAACTCGTAGCTGAATTGGGAGCAGCCTTTCTCACCACAGAGTTAGGTATAACGACTCCCGAAAAAGAAAATCATGCAGGATATATCGCAAGCTGGCTGAGGGTTTTGAAGGATGACAAACACTTTATTATTTCTGCAGCCAGTGAAGCTAGCAAAGCTGTCGAACGTTTAATTGATATGCAGCCTTTAAAGTTTAATTAAAAGTCAAAGCCTCGGTTTGAGCCGAGGCTTTTTAATATCTTAATGATGACAATCTATGATACGACCTCATTATAAACCTTAACAATTGCCGGGCTTTGCGGTTTAAAAAATAGCTTTGTACAAAGCTGAATATCAATAGAAAAGTTAACATTTTGAAGTTTGCTATTTTTTTATGTAATTTTATCGAAATGCCTAGAAAGAAAAGATATTTGATAACCAAGGCTAGACATAAGACTATGTTTAACTCTAGCGCTATGGTCAAGACAAATTCTTCATTTGAAAATTCACCTCTCGATTTTCTTAATCCTCGTTTTTATAGCCATATCATATCATATGTTCCGCAAAAACTGGATAAATTAGTTGATGATGCCCGTAGCGGTGTGGTAACAATAGTAAAATCTAATATTTTTCTTTCATATTTTCTTTTAGGAAAGCGTATTAAAATGTGGGCAGGCATCAAACCACCATCCGATGAAGAACGCAATCTTGCTCATCGTATATCTTATATTAAAACGATTGCAACTGAAGGTGCTGAAGATATTTTAAGATATGGTAATTTAATGGAAGAGGATAAAGAATACATTCGTAGTTTTGAAAATTCTAACTTGGATGAACTAAATGCTGAGTTAGCGAATTTGCGAAATCAACTTTATCATAACGAACTAGCTTTGTAATTGGCGAATGTTTCCCTACTTGGTGAACCTTCCTTCAAATCGAAAACACCGCCCCAACTTTCCCCTTCTTTATCCCAGAGTAATTTGTATTCATCCGAATACGATGTAAATTCTAATAAATTTTCAAAGTTTTCGTCTTCCTTAATTTTCTTTTCTAATTTGCGATCAGATATAAATTTCTCGAAATTTATTTGAGACAGTTTATCCATTCTAAATCCGTATCGATGCCATAACTTGTAACCGAGGTAGGGAGTTCTTCCATCGCTATGCATACCTCTGGCAGCTTCACAATCTATAAAATCAAATCCCAATCGAATTGCATTTTCTATTTTCGAAATCATAATTCTTTCGCCATACCCGGGGGCTATAATCAGTTCAGCGTGAATTGAGTTATTATAAAATCTCAATTCTGTCTCAATACAAAAGAGAAGTTCAGTTACTAATAGCTGAGGGCTTGGGTAGTATTTATGCATATCTTTTTTTCTAAGATCATGAAATGGTTTTACCCCATATGCTCCCGTTAAACTGAATGCTTCATCGTAAGGAATTCCCGTAACTCTAGGAAAGCTTTCCTCATCCATTAATTCTCTACAGTCTTTATCAAATGGCTTTCTTATAATCATATTTTTTATTTTGGTAATGTAATATAAAATCAATTATCAACAAATCTCCTTCACATATTTTTTTCTGTAATTGTAATTTGACTTATTTTTTGATTTGCTTGTTCAGCTAGTTCAGAATATCGTTCATCTATACAATTAAGAATTCTTGGCACATGATTGAATAATTTTTGATAAAGTATTTCAAGTTTTACACCTTCCACTATAATCTTGTGGGAAGTGAAATTTAGAGTAATCGAATTTTCCGAAGGCTGATACTCACACGAAACCAAATAACTGTAGTTCAAAAAAAGCATGTTCCCGTTAGCCTGAACAAAACAAACATTTCTGACATTGCTACCGGAGTGATAATTTTCGTCCTTGGCCGCGGGATCGTTCTCCTTCATTTCATCCACTTTAAGCTTAAAATTAAATTCCTGGCTCATAATCCCTTTCTATTTTAGCTGATGAATAGTTTTTGTCTCTTTCTTTTGTTCTAACTTTTTCTGCATATTCCTTGCGTTGATTATTGATAACATGATCTAAATGAATGCTATCTTTTACGACCAACTCGGTTGCTGATTGTCGGTCGCCGAAGTTAGAGGCATATCTAAGTAATGATTCCTTGTCGTCAGTGTAAATCTTTGCCGAGTGTTTACCCCTCGATACTGATACATAAAATTGTTTTGCATCTGTTGCTGCAAAGGTTGACGCAGGCTGAGATATCAAAACGTGATCGACCGTCTTTCCTTGTGCCGCATGCGAGGTTATAACATGCGCATGGGCGAGATAACCAAACTCTTTATTGATCTTGTAGCGTGCCTTGCTGATTTTGTTTTGAAGTGTGATTTCTCCTTTTTTGGACACGGCGAGAACTTCTAGAATGTTGCCATTGTCAAGCCGTTTTTTGTTATCATCAAATCCACCTTTAGTGATTCTGATCTTGTCTCCTTTCGAAATTTTAATTTCTGCCCGTTCAAATACATCAAATCTGTCAGGCATCTGATGTGGCAAATATTTTTCCTCGCCAGAATCATTCACGATTTTGGTTTTGCCTTTATCCGACTGCTTAATTGTCCAAAAAGAACCACGTTTGATCTTATGAACGTTTTGGTTGAACTGAATTACTTGACCTTCTTTAATGTTTCGCCAGTCCGTTTTCTGCGCTTCAGTCAAATTTTGATTGATCAATTTCTTTGCTGTTATCTCTTTTTTACCAATCAGCTTATTAGCTTTCATTGACTCCCTGATATAGCGGGTCAATTGTTCGCCTTGTTGATGGGTGGGTGAAATAATCAGGGCTGATTTGCGCTTTTTCAGAAACGCGAGGTAATCTTTTACAATACTATCATTGGGGTTCAAGGGATCGATTTCTTCAATCGCCCCCATGGTTTCCAGTTTCCCGAATGCAGACACTATTTTGCCTTTTGACAAATCTTCGACCGTTTCCTTATACAGCATATCCTGCTGGCGATGGATTTTACCAACTTCGGCTGTTGTAATCCCACCGACAGTATTGAGTATTCTAAGCGCGTCACCGCGCACGACACTGGCGTGTTGGCGGGTATCGCCTCCTAAGATGAGTTGGGCATTTTGATTGGTGGCCAGCTTTAGTAAGGCTGTCATATCTTTTGTGCCAAGCAGCCCCGCTTCATCAACCCACAGCACCCCATTTTTTAATTCATCCTTCATTTTCTTATCGAGCAACAATTTTGCAACGGTTGTCGCTTGTTCAAAACCTTCTTCCTTCAATGTCCCTCTTGACGCACTGGAAGAGGGCGCAACCGTCGTGATAGTTTTGCCTTTTTCTTCAAAGAGACGTTTCGCCTCTTTCATCAAAGTTGTCTTGCCCGCGCCCGCAACACCCCTGATAATGGAAACCCGGTGGGATGTGGTCAGGACATGCCTGACGGCATTGGCCTGTTGACCTTCCAGTTTGGTGTTTGGCGAATGGGAATAAAGTGGCCGAAGTTGTCCCTGGCCTTTACGGGCAAGATCAACCATCTCTTTTTCTTCTGCTAATACGCCCTTGGTCGTACAAACAAACCTGTTTTTGTCCTTGACTTTGATAATCCTCAAATCGGATCGTACGGCCTGGGCGATGGCATCGCTAGTTATCCTTCGGTCTCCGATGCCATGCCTGAAGGCCGATTCCAGCAAACGCCGTTCGCCGATAACCGATGCGCGTTCAAAAGAATGCTTCAAGGCATAGTCTACACAATTCAAGGTCGTCAGCTTCAGGTGAAAGGATTTTTGCGCATACCGAATGGCTTTATCCTTATCGGCCGCAGGGATGCCTTTGAATTCCTTTATCTGTTGCCGCCAAATCGTTTTTAATTCCGACATGGACAATCCTTTTTGCTTTTTTGATCGGGTTCGTGCACCAACTGCGCTTAGCTTTTCGCTGTCGGTGATACCATGCTCCTTTGCATAACGCCCAATCTCATCGGTACGTTTGGAAAACAATCCGATCACGGCTTCCGGCACACCTTCCAGTTCAAACGATTTTCCTGTTCGCTTGATGCTATATCCGCATTCGATCAGCCGATCCGAAAACACCTTATGGAACATGGCTTGGTAATAGGGCATGTCTTTCTTGATCTCTGCAAAATCCCCGGCTTTAATTCTTTTCTCTTCTTTATCCCAAGTAGCATTATAGACGTAACAATGACTATGCAAGTGCGGGTCGGGAGCATGGCCGTCAACCGGGCGGGCGGTCTGGTGCATAAATTCGGCCCACAGTATCTCGTCCGTTGCCCTGTTGTGGTAAGAGCCGTCTTTCCTTACCCGTGTCTGGCAATCCTTCTCTATGGCTTTCATCACCTCGTTTACGCTGGTTTGGAAAGCATCCGAAATATGGGTGTCTTTTGACAGGGCATGGACAATAGAGACCGACTTGGGCGCGTGGAAGTTAATATCATAGCCGGCCCGTCTTTTTTGCCGTGTTCGAGGGGTGAGGGGTTCTCCCGTTTTTGGATTGCGGTTTTCGCACAAACTGAAAAAGATCTCTTTCGTAACTTCTTCGCCCAGCCCAAGGCGATCCCGGAGGCGGCCATGAAGCCCTCTGGAAAGTTCCTGGTCGTTTATGTAATAATCGGATTTTGAAAGTGCGTCAGAAAAATATGCCTTAGCATGACCTTCCGAGGCGCTTTGTATCATGCGAATCATCGGTGCGATTTATAGAGTGCTTTGTTTGTCAAAACCACATAATTCGGGTCGTTAACTTTTAGAAGTCTGCGCATATCCTAAGCACAGCTTTTTCAGAATTCTTAACGGCCTTTTTTTCATCAGACGTCTCTCCTATGCACAGCTTAGGTTAAAGCGCAAAAGTCGTTTCATCCTCATTATTTGTTTTCGAGGCTTGATTACCGAGGAGGTTTTTTGAATTGATATCGGCACTCTCAAGACTGTTTTTTAGATCCTCACCCTTGACAATTGATTGAACAGAATCCCGGAAAAAGTTGTCGCCGTAATGAAATTCGGCATAAGTGCCGATGCTGTAAAAGACACTATTGGTCATAATGAGAACACCGATTTGCACACCCAGTTTTGAGAGAATAAAACCGAGCACAAAGAACGCCAACGGCTCATACAATGACGTGATGATTTTGCGGGATGGTTCACCGAAAAGTTTGATTCGGTAAAAAATGGCTAAAGATGTTCCCGGATCATTGCGATGAAAATTGAGATCCTTTTTATGCCTCCTAACCTCAATCGACCGTTTGATTGAAAAGAAGACGAAAAGGGCGATAAACAAATACCAGCTCCAATATACATCCCAAAAACTTTTAACCGGGATGCCATAGCTGTTTTTATAAAATACCCAGTAAAGGCCAAGTGGCAAAACACACAGCACGAAGAACACGCTAAAGGCCGATCCAAGGTTGAAGTATTTGTCGCCGAAATCTTTACGAATAAAGACCTCCAACATCAATCTCGGCAGGGATGATTTACGATGAAAAAAGTCAAGGATTGATTCAAAGAACTTGTTTTCTCTTTGAAGGGGTTTCTGGTATTCAGGTCTCTGGTTCATAATTGTAAGTTTTAAATGGTAATTAAATGTTGGGCATCCAGTTTTGATGAAAAGTGACTTTTTTAAAATGCAGCCCGTTTGAGAAAGGTTTGCTTTGTATGTGCATATAAGCTTCGACCAGGTAATTATTTTCGAACGTTCCGGATTTCAGTTTCACAAACTCTTCAGGCCTTACGCGGGGCTTCAGCTTTTTGGATTCACTTTTGCCAAAGGAAAAATTGTTGGAGTAGTTTTCACTGTGAGATTCTTCAACCATTTCTTCATAGCCCAACAATTCAGAAGCGTATTTATTGGTTTCCTGATGGGTGTTGGCGTGAAAAATAATCGTATTGAAGTTCCCTAAGAGATAATCAACCTTCTCTTTATATTTTGCGCCTCCCATGGATGAATAAAAGCTCGCGAGATTTTGGGTGATATAAAGAATTGCAACATGGCTACTGCGCGCAGTAGATTGAAAATCAGCGTCTTTTGGATGTAAAAATAATTGTGCTTCATCGGCAATAATAAAAACGGGACGACTTTTTTGTTGCACATCTCTTTTTTCAAATGCTCGTTGGAAGCAATATTTGAATAATATCTGAGCATCCCGACCGGCCTTGTCGTACAATTTAACAGGTAGGTCAATCAAAACAATCTTACCATTATTGAGACAATCTTCCGGCGTAACAGTGCTTGAATGTCCACATAGCAAAGAATAGATCGGTTCCTGCATGAGGTTAAACAAAAAGCCGGAAACGGAAAGATCAATGATAGACCGCGTTTTGGAACTTAAATCCCGGTACTGTTGGATAAAGAAACGATCTACAGCTTTCAAACGTTTCGCATCTTGGATGGCTTCAAGAATGGCTGCCTCCATCAAGTGTTCTTCATTCAGCGCTTTTCTTTGGTCGGTATCCAATTGTTTTAAGAAAGTTTCCACCTGACTATTCACCTTTACTCTAGCCGTTTCCACCGCGTGGGCAAAACTTCCCGTGATCTTTTTATCTGGTGGTGTAGTGTTCTCGGAGCTTGGGATTGAGGTTACGATGTCATAGATATTTTTAATCGACACTTTTTCGTAAGCCAGCAAACAAAGTTCAAGAACATTATACACCAACATGTTTCGGGAGGAGACCCAAAAAGGATCGTCAGAATAACTTTCATTTTGTTCTTCACTGGCTTGGAACGCCGTTTTTAATATTTCGAGAACATTGCTTGTGTAGGATTTGACGTTGGTCTTATCGGTAGATTCATATTCCAGGAAATTGAAATAGTTTTTTTCTCCTACACCGATCACAATTAAATCATCAAGTCTATTTACAATTTTGCAATATTCTATGAACTGTTTTTTGTCGTCTGGTTTAGTCGTTAGTACTATACCTGCGTAACCCATGGACAAATATTTTAGGGAAAAAAATCTGGCCGAGCCTGATGTCTTACCGCTGCCGGTCTGCCCCAGAATAAGCGTGTGAGCGATAGAGTCCCTGACGCTGTATTTCATTTGAGAAACTCCATTGCTTCCGGTGAAATCTACAACTGTGCTATCAAGATTATATTCCACGATTATTGCATTTAATGTGGTTACTAAATGTTGTTTCATGAGTAGGGTACATGCTTCTGTAAGCAAATCTTTTGGTCTTGAACTTGACTGTAAATTCAAGCGGCCAGATATTTTCTTCCTCGGTTTGTAGAAAAGTATAGCTGTATGCGGAACCAACAATTACTAAATCTGTCGCTTTCCAATTCGGAAGAGAATTGATGGAAATTGTAGTTGACTTTGCATTAGGATGATTCGGCATATGAGCGGCTTTAAATTTTTAATGTTTCTTACAAGTATAGGATGTATAAAAAGTTTGTCTCGATATAAATTCATGTAGAAAAAATCCGTTCTTCTTTTTGGCCATCAGACACACTTTGACTATTTGACTCTTCTATGGATTTAATTTCTTCGGTAATAATTCTTTTAATTACGTCTTTAACTTTTCTTGCGATACGGTTTTGCAGATCTGCATTTAGGCTGAATCCTTTTGCGTATTCTCACCAACATTCACTTCAGTTTGGAGCAAAAAATCCCCTGTATCGATTTTGATCGAAATTTTCATGATATTAATTTTTAATGGAAAATTAAAGGCCGACCGATGTTCGTCGGCCTGGAGATTGCGCTGCGTATATTGCAACCTATTTCTTGGCAGTATTCACTAGCCTCCTGCGAGCATCTTCAGCTTCTCGAGCACGGCGCCGAGCTTCCTCGGCTGCCTGACGTGCTTTTCGTGCTGCTTCTTCAGCGGCCTTCTGAGCATTTTGCATGGCTTTATTTTTTTTATGTGAACAATTCAAAGCGGATTGAATCAGATCGTAGCTACTAGATCATCAGATTGAATCATTTGCTATCAAGGGTAAAATTAGAGAGGGAAATTATAATACCAGATTTTTTAAGAAAGTATAATATCTGAGAAACTCGAAATTTATTCTGAGAATTTTTTGAATGTATAAGGCGACCAATTGATGATTATTTATCAATGAATTGGTGAAAAAAATCTTTGCGTTCCAACTGCAAGCCCTTTATTTTATTTATCAGCCAAATTCTGTTTTCAAACTTTTGAAATACAAATGTAAATTTCAAAACTTGTTGGCTAGTCTTTTTAAGTTTGAGAATTCTCGCATTCATGCCGCTTTGGCCGAAAATGACAGCAATAATAAATCGTTGAAAATCAAAATCCTCTAGTATTTCAGATTTTCTTTGAACAAGTTTAGACAGCGGCTCTATATTATTATCTTTTAAAACACCATCAATGATCATTGAATTTTCAAAATGAGACTTTATTGAAAACATTTTATAGAAATCAAGTTTTAAAGTATGCCATGAACGAATATCGTTCAAAATTGATATAGGAACGCCCTCAAGATATCTTATAGCATTGAATTTATTATGTAGCGCTTTAAGATCATAAGTTTTTATTAATGCATAAAAACTTATAGAGACCTCCACTTTGTCACCGCTTGAAAAATAATTCCAATTACCATTACCGATTATACCATTCTTCATTGGAGAAAAGCTTTTGAACAGACTTGCAAATTGATGATAGTCATCAAATTCGGATTTTTGTGAAAATGGATTTAATAACCCCCAGGCTTCGGCGTATCGTGATGTCGAGATAAAATCAAAAAAACTATTAACTGATTTATAAATCTCATCAAAACCAAGCGGAGTTATTTCTTTAATTTCACCTTGAAAAATCTCTGAAATTTCTGATTTTCGACGATTCTTTTTGCTTTGTCTTTTGAATTTTTTATGGAGAATTTCGGCAGCTCGACCCCAGTCATCTGTTGATCTAATAAGATTTAAATTTATTTCATGGTCATGTATTCCAAGATAATTTAATGCCCTTGCAAGAAACTCATCGTTTAATGAATTATTTAATAAAATACCTTCGGTTAAATATTTTTCTGCTTTTTTAAATTCTTTATAAAAGTATAGCGGCTCAGCTCCGAAATAGAAAATAGTATTGAAAACTTTTTGGCCTTCAATGTTTAGCCTTTCACTTTTCCAAATCGCAGTTATCTTTTGGGCAAGTCGATTTTTTGCTTCCCACGTAGATCAAACTCTCTATTTTGAAACGCAGTTAATAATGCTTGATACAAATCAACAGTTTCTTGCGGGCTTAGTTTCATCAGTAAAATTTATTCAGGTGACAATTTCTCATTTTGAGATTCCAATTTTTCAATAAGTTCTTCACCTAACGTTATCAATTGGACATTTTGATTAAAAATTTGTTGTTGAGTGTCAAATATATTTTTTGTGGATTTGGGGATAAAAGAGTTCCCTACAGTCACATAGAAAATGTCAATTAGTTGTCTATTAAAATCCTGTAAGGCTTCTAAATAACCTTTTGACTTTTGTAGACCATTTTGTTTAATGTAAAGTTCTAGGTTTCCTAAACTTATAGGCTCTTTCTGTTTATCTGCTATTTTACTCTTCTCAAAGAAATATTTAAAAATTGTCATTTTCATCTCCTGTCGGAAATTACATAACACACAATTAATTTTAAATCAAGAGAAAAAAGATTTTTATTAACCAAAAATATCCTCTTGATTCAATCCTAAATCGCTCACGGCGTTTAATAAATACTCATAAGGTTCATGGTTTGTTTCCTGTAAGCCTTGTGCATTACCCCAAAACGATGCAATCGCAGGCCTTGCTGGCTCAATTGTTGAAATCCTGACCAATGCTTCCTGGATGAATTTCCTTGCGTCTGTATCGGGGATATTAACTGCTATTGGATCACTCGGAATTGGATCTGACCTATGAATCCTAACCAGTTTGCTTTTTGCATCTTCATATCCGGATTGATTAGCCAGGTCAATAATAACCCCATCATGCCCTGCGCCGCTTTCTATTCGCTTTTCGTACACAGCCTTAGCCACAATGTCATGGCCACCCATAAATTCAATTCTTTTAAAAGCTGCAAAAGGATGAACTTTTAAGTCTTTTAAATCAAAAGCAGGAATAATGAAATTGGATGTTGATTGAGATGAGCCGTAACTAATTGATCTACCTTTGAGAGATTCTACATTCTCAATTTGGTTGTCAATGTGAGTATAAATTTGAGCAAAATATTGATTACCGACCTGGCCGTCGATAATTCTTAATGCGACTGCACTCGCTTCAACAGCAGGATTGTCCTTTCTCGCAAACACAAAACCCAAGGGGTTCATTAAGGCAATGTGGCTTTCCCCTGATGAAATAGACCTGATTTGATCTGGAACTTCCATTGCTGGTGCAACTTCAATGGTAATGGGGTTTGTTCCAGGTCGTTGTAGTTCTGTCTGTAATGCTACAGCGAAAATTTCTATGTTAGACCTAATCTCTTGAGGAGTTTTGTGCTGGGTGATCCACGGATAATAAGTAAGAATTAAGTTCATGGGGAAGGGTTTTGTTTGAAGTATAAAAATTAAATTCCGAAAACTCTAAGTAACCGATAATTTATTCCTGTACTGTTCCAAATAGATGTTTTTTCTGCTACTCTCCCAAATCTTTATCAATCTCCTTAGATTTCTCTTTCTTCGTTTTTTCTTTTAAAATTTGCTGATCGCTTTTGAGCCATGAGGGAAATAGTTCTTTCCGTCGTTCCAATTGATATTGCGTCTGCCCATCCTTATATCCTTGCAGACGATGTGAGTTCCCTTCAATAGATTTAAATTGCTCAGCTAACTCAGGAAGATTTTTACTGATAGAATAACCTTCATTAAATCCTTTCAAATATTCGGGATTGATTTTTTCATTTTCTTCCATAGTCAAAAAGTATTTTTTACATTCGCTTCCAGGTAATCGTTGATTGAATCGCGGTCGTAAAGAATGATTTTCTTTTGCGGTTGTGAAAACCTGATCTTTCCTTCATCACGCAATTTTTGCATGGTTGTTTTAGATTTGACATTCAATAGCTGCATGGCGGTATCATCTGATATCCATTTATCAAATTGCGTATTATTCTTTTCATTTATCCTGGCCACAACTTGTTCTATCAATGCATAAAAAGCAGGCTCTTCTAGACAAATTACTTCCATGTTTTTCAAATGGATTGCTGTTAATTACTAATGTGCCTAATGCTATGGCGAATTGTTCCCGAGTATCCTCCCAAATCAACGACAACATTCCAATAGGTTGTTCTTGGTACCGTAATGCTCGCGGGAAAATATTCAAATGATCCGCCAAAGTATTCAAAGCCTCGTCCATTTCTATAATGGTAAAAGTTGTTATCATCCAGCAGCATGAAGTTACACTGCGTATCGCAATCAAGGATTACGGTGTCTCCTTGCGATAAATTTCTACGTTGATGAAGAAAATCGGTCATCGAATGGAAATTAGGGTAAAGAATTATATGCGAGCTATAAACTCAACACTTATCAAATGTATAATTTTTGTATAAAAAAACCGCTCAGTTGAGCGGTTTTTAATAAATCTTCGAGGTATAATAAAGCAATGTTTAGTAAATAAGCAGCTTGATTAGCTGTGTCACCTTCCGATTTCCGGCCAGCGAAACGGATCGTTGCAGTTGCAGCGACTCTAATCTCAAACCTGTATTCAAATTATAACTTGAAATTGCCCATTCTCCATCAGTGCCATTGCAATGAGGAGGAAGACAGGTAAATGATATTTTTTGAGTTGCTTGATTCAATGAAAACGCCCCGAAGCCGGGTAAAACTCTGGTCAGTGGATCTTGTGCATCAAAGTTTAAGTTGATTCCATTAACACCATTGTTATCGCCGAAAAAAAGCGAACCGCTGGTAGGCCTGTCAATAATAACAGTTGAGTCAACACTTCCACTAGCACTATAGTAGGTGAGGGTGATATCGACAAAAGGCCAGCGTTTGCCGGTTGACCCCATAAGCGTACTTACACTGACAGATGTGGTTGGTGTGGAATCAGGTGATGTATCATCATTTTTTTTGCAAGAAATTATTCCGAGAACTAGGGATATAATTACAATTATTTTTTTCATATTATTTGTTTTTAAAGATTAATAATTAAATCATCTCATCTATTTTGTTTAGGAGTTGTACAGCCATCTTTTCATCAAGTTGGCGTGCAAGTACTTTTTCAGAGTTACCAAAGAGAAAACAGATTTTGTATCCTTTACGTTTGAAGCTCTCAACCACAGCTCTACCCGACCAACTGCTCAAACCTGTGGCTGCACCGGCGACGGTCGATGCCGCGCCGCCTATAACTGCAGCCGTTCCCATTCCGATATTTTGCACCTTGTCACCGCCCAGGAAAACAAAGCCTCTCTGTGTGGATGATATGGAATGAGAGACACCGCCATACGGCGATTTGATGTACAGGTTCCGAATATCTGAGTAGGGATAGGTGGTGCCATCCATTTGGATTCCTTGTTTTGTCAGGGCAAACTCCCCTGGCCGTCTAAGCAGGTTTACAATGATTAAAGCTACTATGGGGACAAAGGGTGTAAAGACAAACATGTAAAAGATGCCTGTAAAGAATCGTTCGCTTTGCGTCATAGGTGTAGAGGGGTAATTAACCACCTTTTGATACGCAAGAAATCCGCTTGCGATAAAGCCCGGCCATAGCATCGCGAAATATGCGCGTAACCCAAGTTTTGCTTTTTTGTATTTGAAGATTTTGTTTTCGCCATCGTTGGTTACCTCGAAAGCGTAGGAGGGTGTTGCAATGCTCATGTTGTTACGTTTTAAAAGATGATAGAGGGCATTTCTATCCTGATCGGTAAATACCGAAAAGCATTTTAAAGCTTTGGAGTTCTGAAATACAATTTGGAGGAATTCTAAAAAGGATGTTGGACGCAGATTACTTACTGATTAGTTTGTGCGGATTGGATGCTACTCACGCCATCGGGAGGATATGAGGTAAAGCACTTTCATAGCAGTAAAATTTATCTGTTAGCATTCGTCACGAGTGCGAAAGCGGAGTCAAATGTAGAGAGAATTTTATTTGTTCGTATATAAAAGAACGTCTGTATGTGAATGAAAATGAGTACGTTATCTACCTTCCAATGACGGGAAAGCGGCGTGTTTCGCGGGTCTTGATTTTTTCAAAAATGGAAATACTTATCCACCTGTTCAAAAATAATCCTTCGTTTATATGGAACGGAAAAATGCAAATTTGTATGAAAAAAGCGGTTGCGTATTATCGGGTTTCAACAGCCAGGCAGGGACAAAGCGGCCTCGGTTTGGAAGCGCAGGAAGAAGCAGTCCATTTCTTTAAGAAATCAAGACATATCAAACTTGTAAAAGAGTTCATCGAAATAGAAAGTAGCAAACGCAAGCGAAGACCGGTGTTACAGGAAGCACTTGAATATTGCGCAGCCAATGGAACATTGTTAGTGATTGCAAAACTTGATCGCCTCGCAAGAAACGTCGCATTTATTTCTGCATTAATGGAAAGTAATGTTGAGTTTGTTGCCGCCGACAATCCCGAGGCAAACCGGCTTATACTTCACATTCTAGCAGCCTTTGCCGAATACGAGAGGGAGCAAATAAGCATTAGAACTAAAGCAGCGTTACAGGCTGCGAAGAAACGTGGTGTGGTATTAGGCGCAAATGGCAGAAAACTGGCAGTAGCCAATAGCAAAGCATCATGTCTATTTGTTGATAATATAAGACCATTGATTGCATCGTTAATTAAAGAGGGGTATCTGACGATTCAGTCGCTAACGGATGAATTAAATCGGAGAGAAATAAAGACTTTTAGAGAAGGAGCTCGTTGGCATAAAAGCACTGTTTTCAGAGTTGTAAAAAGGCTTTGATTTCTTTTTAATAAAAGAATTTCAATTTTGTTTTCATAGGGTACGATTACTAGGATACTGTTTACACGGTCTGCTCCTTTATTTAAATTTCATAAATTTAAATCCCTTAATCGTGCCGTTATGAATAAAATAGGATACTCAAGAAGACTATATTACCTAAAATGTAATCTCAAAATGGATTTTTCTTACGAGACTTCGCGTATCTATACAGTTTCGCAAAAACAATATAATAAAATCAAAATTCCAGAGATTGATCTTCCCGAAAATCTATATGATGTTGATTTGCCCAAAATGAAGGAAGAAGAAGCTGAATTTGGCTATCTCGTTATAGATTCCTTTTTCGAACTTGAAAAATATGACAGCTTAGGCGAAGGTTCAGCCAAGATACAACCAGCACTGTTGGTAATCTATGGTATAATCGCATTTCTAACCGGTGTAGTTTTTAACTCATATCAGAGCTTTAGTCAGCAATCTGGCCTTTTATCCGACCTTCCAATCTTTCCATCAAAAAATATTCTGAAAAAAGGGGAAGAAAAATTTAGTGATGACCTAAAAATATTATTATTGACCATTGCAGGTTCTACTAAAGAAAAACAAGTTTTAATTTTTAGTCTCTTTGAACGTTGGAGAAAAGCTCTTTACCTGGAACAGAAAAGTAAAGATAGCGGCCGATTCAACGATGAGGCTATACTTGCATATGTACATATCCTTGAAGTTCTTTCTGATGAATATAAAGCTGATTTAGTGAAAGCTTTACGTGATAAACGTTTACAACTTAAAAATGACTTGATTTTGGCTGTACAAAAGAATGAGCTGGGCACAGTAGACAACATATTATCAGCGCTGAGTGTCGAGTATGTTACTCTAAGAGACAAGATATTTCATCTATTGGACAAGTTTGATTTATCGGATGAAAAAACCAAAGCTATTGTTGTTAGGTTTATTAAGCATAGAAACGACATAGCTCATGGAAAAAGAGATATCTATCAATCTAAAATGATTTTTCCGCTTATTCCCTTTTTCTCACTGATTAAGGACGTTGATGAAAGAATTGATGCTGTTAAATTTTTGGCCGGAGTATGTTTATCGAAGTACTTAGGTACAACTGTCTGGTATGATGATTGGGATTTTTTGTTAATGACGGAATTTGCTCCGATTTCGGAGATAAAAGATTTTATTAAGAATGAAGAATTTAATACAATTTCAGACGAGGAATTTTTATCTGTCACAGAAGATTGTATTACTCCAACAACGCTCTCTTATTACTATCTGAAGAAAAAAATAAGGTTTAGTGACCTTGAAAGAAGTCTACAAAAAATAATTCTTTCTTCGCCAATATCAAAAAACTTTTGTAACGAAATTCTTGATGCGGCAATTGCACTATCGGATTCTGCAATAAAGCCACTCGCAGCTAAATGTCAAGAAATAATCAAAGAGGCATCAGCAAATTATTGGCATCGATATTCAAATATTCGTGATGCTATTAAATACTTTGAATTCCATGAGATTGAAGTTAATTGGTTTAGAGGATTTTTAATAGATCGTGCAAGTAGGAACATATAAATTCTGCCAGTAAATTTTCTGATTCACAATGGCATTGATTATTCTTTCAGTTTATCTCAAGATTTTATAAAGTTCTCTCGGATTTTCTTGCGAAATTCCTCCGAATTCTTTTTCTTGTATATATTCCTTTTAATCCATCAAAACTACTAGCATGAAAACTTTGTTCTTTTTTCTGCTGTTGTGTGCAGCATTTACTTCAAGGTCTCAAAGTAATTGGAAAGCGTTTGCCAGATCAGTGTTCACAAATAAAAATGGTTATAAGATAAAATCTTCACTAGCTGTAACAAGTTCTTATAAAATCAGTACTAGTAGCCCAGATATTTCCGTAAACGCAACAATCATTCCTACGCCTAATTCATTTATTCGTTATACTGTAGTTGCAGAAGAAGGCTCCAAAACTTACATTAAAATTTTACCAAAATGTAAGTATGACCAAAATTCACAAACAATAGTTTACGCAGACCATAATTACACGAGGTCTACGGGTGAAACTAATCCGATGGATTATGTTTATGAGGTTACAACCAGTTCTCTCAATCCCAATAACCACTATTTAGCAAGTTCTGCATTAATTGGAAAATTAGTGACAATCCCAGTCAGATTTCGAAAAGAGAAATGGGATGTTGATCAAAATTGGTCTATTGAAGGATCATTTAATATTGGATATGCATTTGGTTGGAAAGTGAAGGTTTGCAATAATCCTTATAAAAGAAATTACTTTAATGTTGTCCCCTATACTATTGGAATAAGCTCTCAAAAATATTTTACTTTGACTAAGTCACTTGTATCCGGCAAAGATTCTGTCACAGCTAAAACAGATCAGGTGGCATTAACTTATTATTCCTGTGGGATAACTTATGAAACAGATAAGCTACACATTGGCATTTTCGGCGGTGTTGATAAGATGTTTGGTAAATCGAAGGATTGGGTGTATCAAAATAAATGGTGGTGGGGAATAGGTTTAGGGTATGATATTTTCAAATAGAAAGTATTGTTCTAAATTAATATCTGTTGTTTATATCTGATCAAAGTTCATTTCAATCTGCCAACTTACAATTTATCGATTGGTGCTTTCAGACGAAACATTATTAAGATTAGCCATCCGTAATGGACGTATTGTTTCTATCGATGAGGTAGAAAACGGAAAAGTGTGCGGATGTGTTTGTGCGCAATGTGGAGCAGCATTAATCGCTAAAAACAATGGTAAAGTTAAACAACATCATTTTGCACATGAAAGTGATTCGGATTGTAAAGGTGCTATCGAATCAGCTCTTCATCTTCTCGCAAAAGATATTTTGTTGGCTAATAAAAAAATATTTATCCCTCATTATAAACACTTCTTTTCTGAATTTCAGCGTGAGCCAATCATTGTACCTTATGCGAAGTGCTTATCATTTGATAAGGTTACTTTAGAAGAAAGAATTAAGATTGACGATGATATAATTATCGCTGATGCCGTATGTGAAATCAAAGAGAAAAAAATAATCGTTGAATTTGCTAAAAGCCATTTCATTGACGATAGAAAAAAGGAAAAATTGAGGCGTTTGGGAATCGCGTGTATCGAAATACCTATTTCGTTAGGAACACAAGATCGAGAAAAATTCACTACCGAACTCTTATCAAATGCGCTTAAGCCTATATGGATCATTAATAAGAAAGGGGAGCAATTAGTTCCAATTGTTTATGAAAGATTGAAAAAAGAGTTCGATGAAAGAAATGCTAAAAATCAGGAGCAGGAGGAGCAGGAACGGGCAAAGTTGTTAGAGATGGGAAAAATCAATGAAGAGAAACGAAATGCACTAATAAAACTACAGCAAGCCACCAAAGAAAAAGAATTAGACAACGCGAGAAAGAAAGGGAATTTAATAAAAGTATGTCCGATCCAAAAGGAACTAAGACATATTTATTACTCCAAATTGCTTGGTCTCGATCCCATCGTAAAAAAACTTTCTGCTGCAAAAGAAATTTCTGACATCTATGAAAAACCCGAATTTGTGGATGTTTTTTTGGACGGCGAGCGTGAAATTCTAATTCCTGAAAACTACTTTCAGCTTTCCAAAGATGACCAATTGAAGTGCGAGGCAAAACTTAATACGGTTAGAAAATTTTTAACTTATAGAAATAACAGGAATAGAAATTTTTGTAATAGTTGTACATTCTTTCATGGAATTGTACACGAATTTATTATATGCTCTTGTAATCCCGGACAAAGAATAGACAATAGCTTGATTTTTTATTGAAACTTAAATACTATACTATATTTTTTATAAGATATGCAGCTTGCGAAGCCCTGTCATTTTTTACCAATGAATTTCTTGCCTGGTCAGAATTCAGAAACACTTGATAAAACTGGACAGTAATTTTACTAAATAAAATTATTTTTTTTATCCTAAATATTCAATCTGCTTTCCTGTATTGAGTTTTAGCACCAAATTCTACGCTAAAACTACGCAATTTTATAAGCATGGTTAAGTTGCATGGAAATAATTTCTATATTTAGCAAACAGACCCTAACGAAATTATTATGAGTTGCCCTAAGCTCATTACCTTAATCCTGCTTTTGATAACAAAGAGCTATTTATTAATGGCTCAATCAACTATTACACCTGCTTCTGCGCCTAATATTCCGGATAAATATTTCAAACAGGTCAATACTAAGATTGATAAATACAGTCATCGGATTACGTCCAAAACAGAAAAGACGTTAGCAAAACTTGCCCGCTGGGAATCGCGTATTCAAACATTTCTACAAAAGACAAATCCTGAGACAGCTCAGCGCTTGTTTGCTAATAAAGAAATGACCTTTTCAGGACTACTGGAAAAAATGCAAAAAAACAAGTTAATCGTTGCTAATGCTACCGGACAATACGATGGGTATCGGGATAATCTATTAACCAGCCTGAAATATATTCAAGAACAAAAAACATTGGTCGATTCCTCCATAATTAAAATTGCCAAAAATGCTCGGCAGAAAATGGACACTTTGGAGGCTGAAATTGCACTAACAGAAGCAGTAGAAAAGTTTATCAAAGAAAGAAAACATCAGCTCATAAGTGAATCGTTTAAATATATCGGGAAAAACCGATACTTGACCAAGATTAATAAAGAGAGTTTCTATTATGTAGAAACAATGAAAAATTATAAAGCAATCTTTTCTGATTCAAAAAAAGCGGAAGAAACAGCGAAGGAAATGCTTTCGAAAATTCCATCTTTTCAAAAATTTATGCAACAAAATAGCATGCTGGCTTCTTTATTTGGTACGCCTGCCAACTATGGAACGCCGCAAAGCCTTGTTGGCCTGCAAACGCGTTCCACCGTAAATAATTTAATCCAGGATAGGTTGGCTGCAGGAGGCCCAAATGCACAGCAAATGATGAAAGAACAGATGCAACAAGCGCAAGCAGAAATGAATAAGTTGAAAGACAAACTCCTAAAAGATATCCCTTCTAACGGCGATGGAGAACTGCCAGATTTTAAGCCAAATAATCAACGTAGCAAAACCTTCTTTCAGCGCCTTGAATATAATATTAATCTTCAGTTTAGTAAGTCTAACCTGATACCTACTACAAGTGATATCGGGCTGGGAATCGGGTATAAAATAAACGATAAAAGTAGTGCAGGGATTGGGATGAGCTACAAGTTGGGCATGGGTTCCATCCAGCATCTTCAGTTTAGTCATCAGGGAATAAGCTTCAGAAGTTACCTTGATTGGAAAATGAAGAAGAATATTTTTATTAGTGGGGGCTATGAACTAAATCATAATTCAGCGTTTAAAAAAATTAGCCAGCTCAAAGATAAATCCAACTGGTCGCAAAGTGGTTTGATCGGATTAAAGAAAAAGCTGCCGTTGAAAACGAAGTTGGTAAAGAATACACAAATACAACTGCTTTACGATATACTTTATCATACAAATACACCTGTAAGTCAGCCGGTGATATTTAGGATAGGGTACGGATTCTAATCATATAATTTTATTTATGAAATACGGCTTTAAAAACAAATTTGTTCCTTGTTTAATTCTTGCACTCTGTTTAAATCTTAGTCAGGCATTTTCTCAAATAGAAACGGCACCAATAAGTGGAAATGCAATGGCTACTGCAAGAGATGGCGCAGTTCCGGTAAATTTCTATACAGGACTTCCTTCAATTTCTTTACCCCTGTATAAATATTCGGGCAGTACTGGCCTTTCTCTAGGGCTTTCTCTTGACTATTTTACAGGTGGTATTCGCGCGGGAGAATTGCCATCATCAGCAGGTCTAGGTTGGAATGTGAGTGTCGGTGCAGTGATAACCCGTACGATAAAAGGTATCGCTGATGATCAACTGGGACAAGGATTTTTATATTCAGCAGTTTTAACTGATGATGAACGAAACAAAGTATATGATTATGCTCGTTCATGTAGTGATGCAGAGCAAGACCTTTTTCATTTCAATATTAATGGATTGTCAGGAAGCTTCTACATAGGAAAGAATAAGCAAATAATTACAACTCCGGGTTCCAGAGTTCGAATATCTTTTGTCATGGATACGATGGAAGATCCGGAACTGATTCCCCTAGGAGATCAGGTTGCCGGACTCAGATCATTCACTGCTGTAACAGATGATGGGACAAAATATATTTTAGATAATATAGAATACCAGACAGCAAAAACAGGGTGTGGAAATGGCTTCAATTTAACATATGGCTCAAGCTGGTATGTAAGTAAAATAATCGCGCCCTATACAACAGATACTATCGCATTCTCCTATACAACTATCACTTCAAAGAATGAACGCTTTTATCCTCAATTTCATCGTATAAGCTCAAGCAATACCCATTCTCACAGCGACACAACCTATGATCCGATACTACAACCTTCAACATATGTAACGACTATTTCTAATCGTGTACCACTTAGAATCAGCTTACCAGACAGCAGTTATATAGATTTCGTATATAGCAAACCCGGGCAATTCCGTTATGCGACCTATCCGGTCATCCAACGCATAAAGTTTAGCGATACAACGTTTCGTTATGGCTATATGTTCAATTGGGATACAACGAATGTCGGATCGAATAAACGAGACTTTCTGATGGGGCTTAATTATTACACTTCGACAAAGTTAATGCCTGGCTACACCTTTAGTTATAACACTCCGTATTTACCAATCATTGGAGATATTCGTGTTGGCGAAAGTCGTGACCATTGGGGCTTTTACAATGGTTTGAACTTAACAAGATATAATACCGTGGGAAGTGTTGCAGGGCTTTACACAAATGGGGTTGATCGTAGTACTAATTCCAACGCCCTCGCCAGTTCTTTATCTGCCATTAAAGATCCTTCCGGAGGGACAACTTATTATAAATTTGAAAATAACGATGTTCTTCCTGTTACAAATAGCGCACAATACATTTCTATCAATGCGGCAGTAAGTACGTCTACTTCAGTAACTATTACTAAAGACCAAAGTAAATCATGTCCTTTCCTGGTCTCTTTTAGCTATACATTCGGAAGGTCTCTTACAATACCGATTTCCGGCGCAGGAAATTTGAACTTTTCTATTACAAGCACGGATGGCCTGACTACATACTTCACGACATTGGTTAACTTAAAGCATCTTTACTACAATGGGTCTGCTGCAATAAATGCAGTAATCCCAAGCGGAACATATCTTATTAAAACAAGCTTGCAATCAGGGACTACCTCTTCGGTAAGCTTGCCAATTTATGTTTCTTGGACTAATCAGGCTTCTACGGGCTCTAATTCAACAATTGCAGGTGGGATAAGAATAAAACAGATTACACATTTCGATCCATTGTATAAAAAAACAGATACCATTGTGACATATCGTTATGTAACAGCAGATGGAAAAAGTTCAGGCATGGGCGGACAGCCTCCTGTTTATAATTTTACCACAACTCAACTTTCTGGCACAAATGGTACAGTAACAGCAGGTGCAATAACCCAAAATATCATTAGTAACCCTGCTGATGTTTTCAGTTTTGCAGAGCCTAGTTTTGTAGGATATAAAAGAGTAGAAGTTTATAAAGGAAGTCAGGCTCACAATCTTGGAAAAGAAGTATACGAATTTTCAGGAGCCTCAGAAGGCTACATCAACACAGATCCAGTTTCATTTCCATACCTACCACGCCTGTCAAAAGATTGGGCTGCAGGATTGCCAAATCGAATTAGCGTGTATGATAGTTTAGGGAGATTGATAAAGGTTACGCAAAATACTTATACATTATCAGCAGTGGATCTTAGCGGGAATACAAATTTTAGAAATTTAAAGGCTACACAAGTATCGAGTGGTACTGTTTCGCAAAATGGTTTGGAGCGAGTTAAACATTATACGGGGATGTTTTATTCACCACAAATGGGAATAGCGCAATTAACTTCGACCGTAGATACTTTTTATCACCCAGATAATAGCATCACAATTTCAAAACAATCCATGGAATTTGACTCAATCTTTAATTTGAAAAAAATTACTACGGATTATGATAAGATGCGTAATCTAAATCTCGAAAAGCGTTTTTATTATACTTATAATTACAACCTTGCTGATGGGGGAATCGCTAAATTAAAAACTGATAGTATTTACACGCAAGTTGCATCTGAGACATGGATCACCGGCGATGTAAATCCAAGAATGATTGCCGGAGAAATAACCAGTTACTCGAATTTGGGACGTTTTGGCGGAAATGCTATTAGACCATCTGCACACTATTCGTTTGAATCTAACAAACCTATTTTACAGAGCGTGTTAGGTGTTTTTGATCCCACAACACTGGTGAGAAATACCAATTATTGGAAAATGAAAGACACCATTATCTGGGAACGCGGAACTTTAAATTGTATTCAAACAACAGATAAACGGACTAATTTATCAAATTCAATTATATATGGCCAGAGGAATAGAAAGTATCCAATCGCCAAAGTGTCGAACGCAACGGCAACTAATGTAGCATATACAAGTTTCGAGGATAATAATTATTTCGGGGGCTGGACAATTTCAACTTTCAGTCAAGATACAAATTCAATAACCGGGAAATATGGTTTTCCCATGCCTGTTAATATTACAAAATCTAGTCTAGATCCTTCGGTAACATACAACGTCACTTTTTGGGCAAAGGCCGGGTCTTCGGTAAATGTGTATAGCGTTATCACTAATTTAATCGATTCTCAAAATGGATGGAATTATTATGTCGCAACGTTTACCGGACTTTCCTCAATTTCTGTACAAGGCACAGGTATTATAGATGAACTAAGACTTTATCCGAAAGATGCAAACATGATCACTACAACGTACAATGATCTTGCACTTGTTACCTCTACCTGTGATGCGAATAACACAATTGTTTATAATTACTACGACAGTCTTAATAGATTGATTTTGGTTAGAGACAAGGACAAAAATATCATCAAAAAATACGAATTCCCTAAAACAGACATTAATATCAATTTAAATCCAAATTGGGTAGCTACAAATCCGGTAATGTACCAGTGTGAATATGATTATGTGACCTCTTATAACACTGGAGTTGCCACTTCTTCGGAAGTCGACAACTCACCTTACAGCGAAACGTATTTATATACCCGATACGTACCGGCAGGAATTAATTACACAGCTTGTCCCGTACCCGTTTATTTCTGTAATGGGAATGACTACAGATACAAATTCATCAATGGCGTTTGTGAATTGGCATGTAAAGTATATACTTCTAGCATTTATAAAAGAATTACTGATACGTACACAGGATCACAAGTGTATAGGTGGATCTGTACCTGGCATTACAAATGGAGTGATAATAGTGTTTCTCCTGACTACACTGAGATTAATACTAACTCTTGTATGTTGACGACAATTTGCGAAATACAATAAATATAAAATATGAAAGCTATTATTTTTCTTTTGTTATTACTTGGTACATACATTCCTTTTCATGAGTTATCTATAAATAATATCGATAATGAAACTGTAAATTTTGAAGACTTTGCAGGAAAAAAAATTTTGATAGTAAATACAGCTTCAAATAGCGCTGATTCCTCACAGTTTAGACAATTAGAAGAGCTATATCAATTGTACAAAAATCAGCTGATTATTATCGCTGTTCCTTCAAATGATTTTGCTAATGAGCCGTTAGAGGAAAACGAAATAAAATCCTTATTGGAAGAGCGATATGATGTGCATTATCTAATCGCCAAAAAACAAATTGTAAGAGATACAATAGGTTGTTCTCCGTTATATCAATGGATAACCCATAAGAATAAAAATGGAATGACAGATAGTAATGTGCAGGGTGATTTCTCTAAATACCTGATAAATGGAAGTGGGCAGATAATCGGAATATTTTCAAATCAGGTAAAACCATTAGACGAGGTTTTACTAACAGCAATAAAAAATTAACAGCAAATATTAATAAATATATTCTATGCTTAAGAAATTAATTGTTTGTGGAATTCTATCAGTAGCTTCCTTTAGCATATATGCACAAAACCTTCCATCTGGAGTAACGGCACCAGCTTCCGCGACTGCAAAAAAATTACCACCGGCTTTTGCCGGTTCTCCTACGGATAATTATCTAAGGACTTTTGTGCCACAGGTACCTATACAAGATTCTTCTCTAATTAAAATAACTACGTCTGTAGATAGCGTTTTAACAACAATTAGTTTTGCAGATAGTTACGGAAGAAATATTCAAACTGTTGCTAAGCAAACATCTCCCAATAAAAAAGATAATGTAACCACAACTTTTTATGATGAGTTCGGTAAGACCTCAATAGAGTATCTTCCATTTGCTTCAACATCCAATGACGGTGTTTTTAAAACCAATCCTTTTCAACAAGATTCAACCTTTTACAAAGGTATTTTTAGTAATGAACAAATATTTTATAACCAAACCTTATATGATGGTTCACCTTTAGGCATTACAGTTAAAAACTTACCACAAGGAAACAGTTGGGGAGGTGCCGGTATTGG
>NZ_RJUB01000006.1:0-110752 GCF_024343615.1 Ferruginibacter sp. HRS2-29
GGGATAAGATTAATGAGATAGAAAAAGGATCACAGATTTTATAGGGATGAAGGGGATTACACAGATTTTTTCTGCTTCGCAGAAAACGAAATGCAGTTTTTGAAACGTTGACGATATCTTATAAACTGGATTTTCATTTTGCGCCAGCAAAATAATCCGTGTAATCGCCTGATCAGTCTGAAATCCGTGATCAAAAAACAAGTGGCAGAAGAAGGGACGATATTAATGCGATAAAAAGGATCACAGATTTTATAGGGATGAAGGGGATTACACAGATTTTTTCTGCTTCGCAGAAAACGAAATCCAGTTAGTAAAAAGTTCAATTATCTTATAAACTGGATTTTCATTTTGCGCCAGCAAAATAATCCGTGTAATCGCCTGATCAGTCTGAAATCCGTGATCAAAAAACAAGTGGCAGAAGAAGGGATAAGATTAATGAGATAGAAAAAGGATCACAGATTTTATAGGGATGAAGGGGATTACACAGATTTTTTCTGCTTCGCAGAAAACGAAATCCAGTTAGTAAAAAGTTCAATTAGTTTATAAACTACATTTTGATTTTGCGCCAGCAAAATAATCCGTGCGATCTCCTGATCAGTCTGAAATCCGTGATCAAAAAACAAGTGGCAGAAGAAGGGATAAGATTAATGAGATAGAAAAAGGATCACAGATTTTATAGGGATGAAGGGGATTACACAGATTTTTTCTGCTTCGCAGAAAACGAAATCCAGTTAGTAAAAAGTTCAATTAGTTTATAAACTACATTTTGATTTTGCGCCAGCAAAATAATCCGTGCGATCTCCTGATCAGTCTGAAATCCGTGATCAAAAAACAAGTGGCAGAAGAAGGGATAAGATTAATGAGATAGAAAAAGGATCACAGATTTTATAGGGATGAAGGGGATTACACAGATTTTTTCTGCTTCGCAGAAAACGAAATCCAGTTAGTAAAAAGTTCAATTAGTTTATAAACTACATTTTGATTTTGCGCCAGCAAAATAATCCGTGCGATCTCCTGATCAGTCTGAAATCCGTGATCAAAAAACAAGTGGCAGAAGAAGGGATAAGATTAATGAGATAGAAAAAGGATCACAGATTTTATAGGGATGAAGGGGATTACACAGATTTTTTCTGCTTCGCAGAAAACGAAATCCAGTTAGTAAAAAGTTCAATTAGTTTATAAACTGCATTTCTATTTTGTGCCAGCAAAATAATCCGTGCAATCGCCTAATCAATCTGAAATCCGTGATCACATTCCTCGCTCCCTTTTACCCCTTGAAAAAATCTGACTATATTTAGAAATCTTATCCTTAAATCTTCGATATGAAATTTATATCCGCATTCCTGCTCCTCATTGCAGGAATTTCTGCCCATGCGCAGGACACCCTCAAATACACTTCTACCGAGATTATTTATGGCCGCAAAGATGGTATGGCACTCACGATGCTCCAGGTAACGCCACGGTCGAATGCCAATGGTAAAGCCATCATCAAAGTGGTGAGTGGCAATTGGGTTTCTTCTTACAAACGGGCGCAGCGGTTTGCCGAAACGTCGCAGGTCTATCTCGATGCAGGTTATACGGTTTTTGCGGTCATGCACGGGGCACAACCGATGTATGCGATCGATGAACAGGTCAGCGATCTTAAAAGGGCCGTACGTTTCATCCGTTATAATGCAAAAACTTATAAGATCGATCCGGCACACATCGGTATCACAGGTTATTCGTCCGGCGGTCACCTTACATTGAATGTGGCGCTTACCGATAATACACCCGTTGAAGATTCCAAAGACCCCATCGATAGTGTTTCAGCGAGGGTGCAGGCTGTCGCCGTATTTTTCTCTCCGACAGATTTCCTGAACTGGGGGCAAAAAGGTTTCAATGCCGCCAAATCCGATCTCCTGCTTCGGCAGGCTGGCGTGGCTGGTGCATTTGATTTCAGAATATGGAGCGACTCAGTGAAACTGATGATACCTGTTACACCCGCAAGGCGCCTGGAACTGGCGAAGGAAGTATCTCCAATATATGCAGTCAGCAGCGATGATCCGCCGGTATTCATTGTACATGGCGATAAGGACCTGCTGGTTCCGTTGCAGCAATCACAATCGCTCCTGCAAAAACTGGAAGAAGCAAAAGTACCTTGTCAGCTGCTGATAAAACCCGGTGGCGGACACGGCTGGGTGGATGCTACGGCAGAAGAAAAACAATGCCTTGCCTGGTTTGACAAATACCTGAAATGATACAGGTCCTGGTCATGAATTTTTCTTAACTTCCGCTTCCCAAAAAAACAGGTACATGAAAAAAATCCCTCTTCTGCTTCTGGCGGCCATATCTGCCACTACGTTTGCTACCGCCCAGGAAAAGATTGATACCAATGCCATCAACAAAATAAAGGCGCAAGGCCTCGATCATTCAAAAGTGATGGACATCGCCTTTCAACTGACGGATGTAAACGGGCCACGATTGACCAATTCGCCCGGTTATTTCAAAGCGGCCAATTGGGCAAAAGCCGAATTGCAGAAGTGGGGCCTGGTAAATGCAGCATTGGAACCCTGGGGCGATTTTGGTAAAGGATGGGAATTGAAGAGATCTTACATCGCGATGACTGCGCCCTATTATCGTCCGCTGATCGGTTTCCCAAAAACCTGGACGAAAGGAAGCGGCGGTTTGAAAAATGCAAAAGTGATCGTGATAAAAGCGAAAGATTCTGCCGGGCTTGAGCAATATCGCGGGAAGCTGAAAGGGATGATCGTGTTGCTCGACAGGACAGATACATTGAAACCATCGTACAAGCCGGATGCTAACCGTTATGATGACGAGCGCCTGCAAAAGATGGCAGAAGCGAAACCGGTTCGCACGCAAGCCAATGATACTGCGGCAGAACGCAGGAGGAGGCAGTTTGCCAATCAACCGCAATTCGGCAGGCAATCGCGTAATTTCTTTACCGAAGAAGGGGTACTCGCTATCCTTACGGCAAGCCCTTCGGGCAGGGACGGAACGGTATTCGTTTCCGGTGGAGGGGCTTACGGCGCTACCGATCCGGAGAATACCCTGGATGTAACGATCGCGTTTGAGGATTTCATGAGCATCGTACGGCTGTCGAACAGCGGCTACCCGGTACAGTTAGACCTCGATGTGCAGACAGAATTTTTCACCAAAGATGTGAAAGGCTATAATGTGGTGGCAGAAATAAAAGGCAGCGACCCGAAATTAAAAGATGAACTGGTGATGCTGGGCGGTCATCTCGATAGCTGGCAGGCTTCTACGGGAGCTACTGATAATGCTGCCGGCTGCGCCGTAATGATGGAAGCGGTCCGCATTTTGAAACAATCCGGCCTGCAGCCGAAACGTACCATACGCATTGCTTTGTGGAGTGGGGAAGAACAGGGGCTGCTCGGTTCGCGTGGATATGTGAAAGAACATTTCGGTGATCCGGCAACTATGCAGCTGAAGCCTGAACAGGCAAAAGTATCCGCGTATTTTAACCTCGATAATGGCTCCGGAAAGATCAGGGGCATTTACACGCAGGGCAACGAAGCCGTAATGCCTGTGTTCACGCAATGGCTCGAGCCTTTCAACAGCCTTGGTGCTAAAACGGTGACCGTTTCCAACACCGGCGGTACCGATCATTTATCATTCGACCAGATAGGCATTCCCGGTTTCCAGTTCATACAGGACGAGCTGGAATACAATACCCGTACGCATCACACCAATATGGACAGTTACGATCATTTGTCGGCGGCAGACCTGAAACAGGCAGCAACAATCGTAGCTGCATTCGTTTACAATACCGCTAACCGGGACGACAAATTACCCAGGAAAGAATTACCAAAACCAAGACCATAAAAGGTTTAGAGTTTAGAGATTAGGGATCAGGGTTTAGAACTTCTGGTCTTTACTCTAAACACTAAACCCTAATCTCTAAACTCAATGGAAAGAATAAAAGCGCTGCTTAAATCAGGCATGATCGAACTCTATGTGATGGGGCTGGCTGATGCCAACCATGCGGCAGAAATAGAAACGCTTGCCCGTTCTTTTCCTGAAATACAGCAGGCTATTGACGATTTTTCTATCCAGATGGAAGGATACCTGCAGCAGAATGCGGTACCACCATCCATGAAGGTGAAGCCGATGATCATGGCAATCATTGAATATAAGCAACGACTGAAAAACGGGCAGAAGATCAAGGCGCCGCCTGGGTTACACCAAGATTCCCGGGCGGCAGATTATGCGGAATGGCTTGCCTTGCCGGGAATGAGTGAACCTTTGCCGGAGGAAAATATTACCTTAAAAATTATCGGGTTAACACCAACTTCATCACAGGCTATCTTGTGGATCAGGAAAGGAACGCCGTGGGAAACGCACCAGAATGAACTGGAGAGTTTCCTCGTGCTGGAAGGAACCTGCATCATCACCATTGGTACAGAAAGGCACCTGTTATCCGCGGGAGATTATCTTGCCATACCTTTGTTTCAACCGCACCAGGTGGTAGTCACATCCACTATTCCCTGTAAGGCTATTTTGCAACGACTGGCGCTGGCCGCCTGAAGTTTTATCTAAAAAAATATTTATGATCCGCTTCGGAATAATATTATTGATACTCTCTTCTTTCACTATTTCGCAACAGGATGGAAAAAATATCCCTTCGCCGTCATGGAAAGACACCAGTCCTTCGATGTTGATCGGCGATTTCAAGGATGATTACGGTATCGCCTACACGCTGACGGATAGTTTGTTTACCCAACATCCCAATGTGAAATATCATATCATAAAATGGAACCTGAAGGACAATTATTTCATCGCAAAAAATGATGGGGCAAACCCTTCCGAGCAAAACCTTTACAGCCGCATCGATTTCATGGAATTCAGTGGCATGGAGCCTTTCAGGTGGGGATTCTGTCTTACAGTGTATGATGCACCAACAGATTCCATCGCAGAAACAAAAGCCGTGGCCGACCGGAAGGATCCAAAAAAAGGTTGTGGCGGTTTCCCTTTTTCAAGAATGAAAAGGAAGTAGAGGTTGGATCTGCAAAGCCTTTGCTGTATTGGGATTTGCAACTTTTGTATTTTATCTTTGTTCCGCCACTGGCAGGATGAAACTCTTAAATAGTGAAAACTTATTCCATTTTATTTACCCTGGTCATTTTGGTAGCATGCTCTGTTACCAGGATAGGGGATGGGCAGCAGGCGAAAATCCCCAAAGGAAGTTTTGAAGACACGCTGCGTTTTTTATACAGCCTTGCGCCCGAAAAATGGCCCGCGGCTTTTATGGATCCGGGAAAGGAGCTGCATGAATTAGGCGTTTTACCCCGGGGGCCGTACGCTTCACCATCCGATTCTATCAGGCATATCATTTTACTGGGTAAAACATTATTTTTTGATGAAAGATTGAGCGGCAGCAACCGGATATCCTGTGCCAGTTGCCATAAACCCGAACTTTCGTGGACGGATGGCAGAGCAAAGTCTATCGGGCACGCAGGGCTGGTAAACAAACGCAATTCCCCGACGATACAGAATGCCTGGTTCTATCATAAACTATTCTGGGATGGGCGTAGCCACAGCCTCGAAGACCAGGCATTTGCGCCCATCAACAGCGAAAGCGAGATGAGCAGCGATATGCCGCAGGTAACGGGTAAGCTTCGCCGTATCAAAGGCTACCGGCCGTTGTTTGATTCGGCGTTTGGCAACCACCAGGTAACACCCGAACAACTCACAGAAGCACTGGCAATATTTCAACGCACAATTGTGAGTGATCAGTCTGCATTCGATAAATTCCTGCTTGGCCAGCGAGATGCACTCAGCGATGAGCAGCTTCGCGGACTGAACCTGTTCCGCACGAAGGCAAGGTGCATCAATTGCCACAACGGGCCTTTGTTTTCCGACAATGAATTTCACAACACGGGGTTTGCCCGTATAGGCCAGCAGGGCGAAGATATGGGGCGTTTCATCGCTACAAAAAAAGAGGAGGATAAGGGCAGGTTCAAAACCCCCTCTTTGCGTGACGTGACCTTTACCGGGCCATGGATGCACAACGGATCAGCGACAGCCCTGGCAGATATCATAACACATTACAATGAAATGCCGCCCGCGTTCAATACAGATAAAATACTCCGGCCTTTGAAGCTTACTGCAAGGGAGCAAACGGATCTGCTCGCCTTTTTACAAAGCATTTCTTCCGCCCCGCTTCCTTTCACCTTGCCAAAAAAGCCTGAATAATATCCATTTATCAATTTTTTATGCCTTAATAGCAATATTCCCGGCTTTAAAATCTATTTTTGTCAAAATTTAAAAGAACCGATATGAAAAAAATATTTCTTATAGCTGTACTTTTCATTGCCACCAAGATCACTTTTGCGCAACCGCCTGCCGGACCTGTAAATCCGGGTGATACTTACGGAGAAAAAATTCAGCCTGATGGCGCCATCCCGGTAGATGCTTTGCCAAAAGCACTTACTACAAACAATACACTGGATACAAAGATCACTGGTAAGGTAACAGGAGTTTGTCCTAAAAAAGGATGCTGGCTGACACTCGAAACAGCTGATAAAACAAAAGTGTTCGTAAAAATGAAAGATTATGGTTTCTTCGTTCCGACAGAAATGATCGGTAAGACAGTTGTACTGGATGGCCAGGCAAAACTGAAAACTACTTCAGTGGAAGAGTTGCAGCATTACGCGGAAGATGCTAAAAAGTCTAAAGAAGAAATTGCAGCGATCACCAAACCTGAAACAGAAGTGCGTTTCACCGCTAAAGGAATTTTAGTAGTAAATTAATTGTTTTGTGGAAACGTGCCTGTGGCGCGTTCTGTATAGAAAAAAGCCGCTTTCAAAGCGGCTTTTTTTATTGTGGCAATTTGCGGATATTGCGTTACCGATCATCTTCTAAATTCAGGTATGAAACAACTATCTTTTTTGTCGTTGAGTCTGGTGTTGTTAATGACAGTTTCGTGCAGCAGCACAAAGAAGCTGGCAAGCCCGCAGCAGCCCGTCGTAAGCAAAATTTCTTCATTGAAATTACTGGGACAATACGAAATCCCTTATAACCTGACTTTCAAAAAAACTACCGTAGGTGGATTGTCGGGCATAGACTATGATGCGGCGAATGAGCTGTATTACATGGTTTGCGACGACAGGAGCAATATCAACCCGGCACGTTTTTACACAGCAAAGATCTTTATTTCTGCCGCCGGCATCGACAGCTTCAGGTTTGTGGATATGCAACCGATGTTGCAAGCTAACGGCCAGGTGTACCCGACAAAATTATTCCGTCCTTTTGCAACGGTTGATCCGGAAGCTATGCGGTATGATCCGCTGAACAGCCAGCTGGTGTGGAGCAGCGAAGGGGAGCGCATCGTGTCGGTGGAAGATACGATCGTACAGGATCCTGCGATCTATGTAGTTTCCCGTGATGGTTACTATGTGGGCAGTTACAATTTACCGGCAAATCTTAAAATGAATTCATTCGAAAAAGGGCCGAGGCAAAACGGTGTTTTTGAAGGGATGACATTCGCGGATAATTACAAAACCCTTTTTGTAAATGTTGAAGAACCATTGTACGAAGACGGGCCGAGAGTGGACGTGAAAGACCAGGATACTTATATCCGCATCCTGAAATTTGACACGGAAACAAAAAATAATATTGCTCAATATGCCTACAAGCCTGATGCGGTGGCGTATCCGGCGGTTCCCGAAGATGGGTATAAAATAAATGGTATCCCTGATCTTCTTTCCATCGGCCCCGATCGTTTCATCGTGATCGAGCGTTCTTATTCTACCGGAAGGCTGGCGTGCACGATCAAAATATTCCTGACTGATTTTTCGGGGGCTACCGATATCAGGCACATCGCTTCTTTGTCCACTGATAAAAATTTTGTTCCCGCCAGCAAAAAACTATTGCTCAATATGGACGATCTGGGTATTTATGTCGATAACGTAGAAGGGGTAACGTTAGGTCCGGTACTGCCCAATGGCCATCGCAGCCTGATTTTTATTGCGGATAACAATTTTAACGCTGAAGAAAAATCGCAGGTGTTTTTGTTTGAAATAGAATGAATCTATGATCTATGATGTAAGATCTATGATCTCTTTCTGGTGGAGGTCTTTTACGTTTCAGGTAATACATTCCCCTGAAAGAGATCATAGAATCATAGATTGTATTTGTTGTTGCTCAGATCCGCATCCATAAAAATTTCTCCATCCAGTTTTACAGAGCTGATTGCTTTGGAAGTTCTGATCAATACTTTCGTAACCTGCTGATTTTTTTCCCAGATAGCAGAAGTCTGGTGGAATGTTTCCGTCTGACCATCGGCGTAGGTTACGATCACATTCACCGGTGCCGCAAAACCGCCGATATTGCGGAGGTTGACAGCATAACCGCCACTTGCTTTCGCTACTTTTTCTATCGCAAGATCAATGTATCCATTGCTGAAATACCAGTTGCTCCAGAACCAGTTCAGGTTCTTGCCGCTCACACCGTTGAATGTATAAAAGAAATCCCACGGAAGCGGGTGTTTGCCATTCCAGCGTTCCATGTAGGCATGCAGGCATTTTTTGAATAAAACATCCCCCAGCATATCTTTTACCGCAAGGTAACCGAGTGAGGCTTTGCCATATTGGTTGTTGCCGGAAGCCACGCCGGTAAGCACATTGCCCGGGGTAATGATCGGAATATCTTCTTCCGCATTCGGGTCATTGATCCAGTTGGTCACCCTGAATTGTTTGTAAAATTCCGCAGCTTTTTTATCACCCATATGTTGCTTGTTGAGCAAAAGCTCAAAAGTCGTAGCCCATCCTTCATCCATGAACCCATAACGGGTTTCGTTGATGCCCATGTAAAAAGGCATGTAGGTATGCGCAATCTCATGTTCGGCTACAAATTTCGAAAAGGTAGTATCAGGATAACTTTCATCATTCGCCATCATCGGGTATTCCATGCCTGCAAAACCCTGGAAGATCGTGGTCTTTTCGTATGGATAAGCAATACCCGGCCAGGTGGTCGAAAGCAGCCTCAGTCCTTCTTTCGCGAAGCCAACTATATAAGTGAAGTCTTTTGATTTGTTATCGTAGGCGGCCTGCACACTCGCCCTTCGGCCGGTGACCGTGTCTACCATCACACTTCCGGCATCCCATACAAAATGATTGCTCAGGCCAAATGCCATATCCGGGATATGATTGGCCCTGAACTGCCAGGTATTTACATTGTTTTGTGTGGTGACCTGGTTCGCTGCAAATTCATCTTTTGAAGCTACACGGATGGTTTTATCCGAAGTGAAGGATTCTATGAAACGGGCCAGGATAGCAGGCTGCAACAGTTTTTCCGGTTGCTGCAGGGTACCGGTTCCCCACACCACATAGTTTGCAGGAACATGAATGCTTATATCATAATCGTTGAAGTCGCTGTACATTTCATGATCGTCAGTAAATGGCATCCTGTCCCAGCCATTGTAATCATCATACACCGCTACTCTCGGGTAAAAATAAGCAAGGAAATAAGTGGTGGAATCAATCATGCCTTCGCGGCCACTTTGCACCGATACATCATAGTGCCAGTCGAACGACAACTTCACCGAATCCCCCGGCAGCAATGCATCCGGCAATCTCAGGCGAAAGTTAGTGAATGTACCCGGGTTGTTATCATAAGGCCTTGTCTGTCCATTTACGGCAATTTTGTCGATGAATACACCGTCAGTAAGATAATCCCGTGAAGCGCTTTGCCCGCGGGCAGCACCAGGCTTATGGATATTGAGGAACAGCTTGATGTTGGGGTTTTTGATGGTATCAGGGCTATTGTTGATATAACTGATCGTTTCTGATCCTTTGATCAACCTCGACGGTGGCATGGCGGTGATATCGATCTTATACCTGCCTTTGTTTTGCCAGTAGTTTTTCCCTGGCTTGCCATCCGGCGAACGGGTGCCGTTCTTATAAGCTTTTTGTACATCGCGGGGAGTGTATAATGTCTGTTGTGAAAAACCGGAAAAGCCAGCCAGCAGTGCCGCTGCGAATAAATATAATTTCATGATCATGTTTGTGAACCGAAGGTATATTATCAGTAAATCTTAGCTGAATAAGAAAGGATGATTGGTAAAATGGGTCAATAAGTGAATAGGGAATAGTCAATAGGGAATAGTCAATAGTCAATAGTAAAACGCTTGAAGTACCTGAGCTGGCCGGAAGTCTTTATAGACTGCATTTTCTGTCGTCGGTGGTCAGTCGTCTGTCGTCCGTCGTCCATAATTCGTGTAATTCGCAAGAATTCGTGTAATCAATTAAATTGCAGCATGAAAAAACTTCTCCTTTTCCTCATCCTTCCGGTATTCTCCAAAGCCGTTTCCGCACAATTCGTTGATAAAGTAACCGATCCGGTAGAGTGGATCAATCCGTTGATGGGTACCGACTCCAAACCGGATCTTTCCAATGGCAATACTTATCCCGCCGTGGCCGTACCCTGGGCGATGAACATGTGGACGCCGCAAACGGGCAAGATGGGCGACGGCTGGCAATACCAGTATGCCGCCGATAAACTGAGGGGTTTCAAACAAACGCATCAGCCTTCTCCATGGATGAACGATTACGGACAGTTTGCCATCATGCCACTCACCGGTGCCATGCGCTTTGAGCAGGACGACAGGGCAAGCTGGTTCAGCCACAAATCCGAAATTTCAAAAGCATATTACTATAGCGTATACCTCGCCGATCATGATGTGACAGCAGAGATAACGCCTACAGAAAGAGCGGCGATCTTTCGGTTCACTTACCCGAGATCCGACAGTTCCTTCGTGGTGCTCGATGCCTTCAACAAAGGCTCTTACGTAAAGATCATCCCTTCGCAAAAAAAGATAATCGGTTACAGTACAAAATACAGCCGCGGTAAAATGCCTGGTTTTAAAAATTATTTCGTGCTGCAATTTGATAAGGCATTTACTATTTCGAACGCATGGCACGGCAAAGTACTGGCAAAGGATACCTTGGAATATTCATCGGATCATGTGGGCGCCATCGTTGGTTTTGCTACCGTAAAAGGGGAGCAGGTGAACGTTCGCGTAGCCTCTTCTTTTATCAGTGAAGCACAGGCGGAGCTAAACTTACAGGAGCTGGGGAACGATAATTTTGACCAGGTGAAAGCGAAAGCTAAACAAACCTGGAACAAAACATTGAGTCGCATCCAGCTCGAAGGCGGAACGATCGATCAGCTGCGTACATTTTATTCCTGCCTGTACCGCACGTTGTTTTTCCCCAATAAATTATACGAAAAAGATGCCGCCGGAAATATTGTTCATTACAGTCCGTACAATGGCAAAGTGTTGCCGGGTTATATGTTTGGCGGGACCGGCTTCTGGGATACGTTTCGTGCTTTGTATCCATTCCTGAATCTTGTTTACCCGGAAATAAATAAAGAAATGCAGGAAGGCCTGATCAATGATTACAAAGAAGGCGGCTGGTTGCCGGAGTGGAGCAGCCCCGGTTACGCGGATATCATGATCGGGAATAATTCTGCGTCGGTGGTGAGTGATGCCTACATCAAAGGATTGCGTGGATACGATATCAATACCTTGTATGAAGCATTGTTGCATGGCGCCAATAATGAAGGCCCGATGACGGCTGTGGGAAGAAAGGGGGTGGAGTATTACAACAGGCTGGGGTATGTGCCGTATGATGTGAAGATCAATGAGAATGCGGCCCGTACGCTGGAATATGCCTACGACGATTTTACCATTTTTCAACTGGCGAAAAAACTTAACCGGCCGGCGGCTGAGATCGCTTTGTATGCAAAACGTTCGCAGAATTATAAAAACCTTTTCGACCCGGAAACAAAACTGATGCGGGGAAAAAATGAAGATGGCAAATTTCAGTCGCCTTTCAATCCCTTTAAATGGGGCGATGCATTTACCGAAGGCAATAGCTGGCATTACAGCTGGAGCGTCTTTCATGATATCGATGGCCTGGTGAACCTGATGGGTGGAAGGAAAAATTTTGTGCAGATGCTGGATACGGTATTTTCCCTGCCGCCAATTTTTGATGAAAGTTATTATGGTGGCGTGATCCACGAGATCCGCGAAATGCAGATAGCCAATATGGGACAGTATGCACATGGCAACCAGCCGATACAGCATATGATCTATCTCTACAACTATGCAGGCGAACCCTGGAAAACGCAGTATTGGGCACGGGAAACCATGAACAGGATGTACAAAGCCACACCGGATGGGTATTGTGGTGATGAAGACAATGGCCAGACTTCGGCCTGGTATGTATTTTCGGCGATGGGTTTTTACCCCGTATGCCCGGCAACCGATCAGTATGTACTGGGGGCGCCTTTGTTTAAAAAGATCACCCTTTCCCTTGCCAATGGGAAGAAATTTGTGATCAATGCACCGGCAAATAATCCGGATAATAAATATATACAGGGAATAAAATTGAACGGTAACCCTTTCAATACCAACTGGATCAGCCATGAGGCTATTTTTAAAGGAGGGAATTTTGATATTGATATGAACGCATCCCCCAACCGGAAAAGAGGAACAACAACGGATGCATTCCCGTATTCGTTCAGTACGGATAAAGCGAATGCTGTTTACCTGGAATAAAGAGGCCTCACCCCAACCCCTCTCCAGGGAGAGGGAACTGCTAAAGGGTTCATTTAAATGGACTGCGTTTCATTGTGTCCAACTTTGTATTCTTTTGCATTCTTTATTGAGTGGAAATGTTCTCTTTGTTCCCTTTGTGCCACTTTGTGGTCTTTGTGTCTTAGTGGTTTAAAAAAAAGTAGTACATTCGATCAATGTTTAAACAATAAAATTATCATTCATGAAAAAGATCATCCTCATCCTTTCGGCGGTATTCCTTACTGCTACTGGTTTTAGCCAGACAACCTGGACAAATGACAAAATGCATTCGAAGCTGACCTTTACGGTAAATCATCTTGGCATATCCGACATATTCGGGTTGTTCAAAGACTTTACGGTGAAAGCTACTACCACCAAACCGGATTTCAGCGATGCAGTATTCGAACTGACTGCAGATGTGGCTTCTATCAATACAGAAGTGGAGATGCGTGACAATCATTTAAAAAGTGCCGACTTTTTTGATGTGGCAACCTATCCAAAAATGACCTTCAAAAGTACTTCCATTAAAAATGTAGGGAAAGATAAATACCAGCTGACCGGTGATCTTACGTTGCATGGTGTGACAAAATCGGTAACCCTTGATCTGTGGTACCGTGGAACTGCTGCTAATCAAAGCAAAAAGGAAGTGGCTGGTTTTCAGTTGACCGGTAAGATCGATCGTTCTGATTTTGGTATCGGGGGAAAATTTCCTGCGGCTGCTATCAGCAACGATGTGTGGATCAAGGCCGACGGGGAGTTTGGAAAATAAGATTTAGATCGTAGAAATAAAGAACGCCAGCTTTTGCGGAAAAATTCCTGCAGAAGCTGGCTTTTTACAGTCGACGACTCCCACGAGTCGACAACTCCCCTGAGTCGTCAACTCCCCTGAGTCGACAACTCCCACGAGTCGTCAACTCCCACGAGTCGACAACTCCCACGAGTCGTCAACTCATTTTTCCTTTATCCCCCTCACATACCCCCTGAAGCTTATCTGGTCCCGAAAATTACTCGTAGCCATCAAATCAGCGCTTCCATCATTGTAAATAGTAAGTACATATTTCGACAGGTTCGTATAGTCTTTCACCCTAAAAGTTACCGTCCAGCTATTCTTTTTGCGTGGCGTAAAACTATAGTCGAAATCGGTGGAAGTGAAGATCAGCCCCGTTTCGTCCGGCGAGATGGGGGCATTCTGGCTCCTGCCAAAATACGGCAGGTAACTCACTAGGCTGTCACCCTTTACTTTAAGGTCATAATTTCCGGTGAGAAAACGCGTGGTGCCGCGGAGAGGATCAACGGAACTGGCATAAAATATAAACGATTCCGATTTTACCAGGGCAGCTACAGAGTCCTTGCTCAGCTGGGCCTTTGTGGATAGTGATGTCAGTATGATGGTAAACAGGATCGCGGTCCTTTGTAACATTTTCATGATTTCCTTTATGTAACAAATGGTCAAAATAAATGCCATCATTTGCCAATTATCATTTAATACTATTCCTTTTTCGGTGTTTTCAATATATTTAAACAAAATAATCATCATGCAATCACTTGTACATATCCGGCGTTTTTTTCTCGCAACGGCCATCAGCTTAATTTCTCTCAGCCTGCCGGCGCAGGTCATCACTTCCAGCCAGGTAGATTCGCTGGTGGAGCGCACATTGAAAACCTTTGATGTGCCGGGCATCGCGGTAGCCATCATCAAGGATGGCAAAGTCATTCACGCGAAAGGTTACGGGGTACGCTCGCTCGCTTCCCGAAAGCCTGTGGATGCGAATACCTTATTTGGTGTGGCATCCAACAGCAAAGCCTTTACAGCCGCAGCGCTGGCCATGCTGGTGGATGAAAAGAAAATCACCTGGGACGATAAAGTGATCGATCATATCCCCGAATTCAGGATGTATGATCCGTATGTGACAGACGCGTTTACCATCCGCGACCTGCTGACCCACCGCAGCGGATTGGGCCTGGGCGCAGGCGACCTGATGTTCTTCCCCGATGGCAGCGATTTTGGGATGAAGGATATTTTATACAATCTCCGTTTCCTCAAACAGGAATCCGGCTTTCGCACAAAATTCGATTATGATAATAACCTGTACATCGTTGCCGGAGAAGTGATCAAAAGGGTGAGTGGCATGAGCTGGGAAGATTTTATCGAGAAAAAGATCCTGCAACCATTGGATATGAGATCAACAGCAGCTTCCTTTTCAAGATTGAAAGATACCAGCAACGTGATCGATGCGCATGCGCCTGTAAATGGAAAAGTGCAGCCGATCGACCGTGAATGGGAAGAAGTGGCCAATGCGGCAGGCGGCATTTACAGCAGCGTGACCGACATGGCCAAATGGGCGATCATGCAGATGGATGATGGAAAATATGGGGATGGCAAAACGTTGTTCAGCAAAAAAGAGCATGATGAAATGTGGTCTTTGCAAACCATCATCAATCCCACTTTTCCCAATACATACAATACCCACTTCGGCGGTTACGGGCTCGGCTGGTTCCTGGGAGATGTAAAAGGATACAAGCAGGTATCGCACACCGGTGGCCTGGCCGGGATAGTAACGCAGGTGACTTTATTGCCGGAATTGAAACTCGGTATCATCGTTTTCACCAATCAGCAGTCGGGTGCGGCTTTCAGCGCAATTACCAATACCATCAAGGATAGTTATTTTGGGATGCCTTACAAAGACCGTGTAAAACAATATCATGATGGGGTAGTGGCAAACGAAGCAGAAGCCAAAAAGATACTGGACGATGTTGTCGCAGAAATCGCGAAAGCGCAGAAAGCAAGCGGGCCAAAGCCAGACATCAATAATTTCATCGGAACATACAGGGACCAATGGCTCGGTGATATCACCATCAGCCTGAAGAACGGCAAACCATGGTTCGACAGCAAACGCAGCCCGAAACTCACCGGCGAAATGTTTGCCTACAAAGGAAATACATTCGTGGTGCGCTGGACCAACCGGAGCATGGATGCTGATGCATTCGTGGTATTCGGCCTCGACAGCGAAGGAAAGGGCAGCACCATCACCATGAAACCCATTTCACCGCTGACGGATTTCAGCTATGATTTTCAGCATTTGAATTTCACCAAAGTGAAATAGTCAATAGTCAATAGTCAAACCTTTGAAGTGTGATGATAAACCTGGAAATTTGTATCATCACGCGGTGAAATTAAAAACTTTGAGTTTATTTAAAACCTCCGAAGGTTTGACTATTGACTATTCACTATTGACCAACAGACGATAATAAAAAATCCCGCAAAGCGGGATTTTTTATTATCGTCTGTTAAAGTTGTTATTATTTCTTGGAGGAGGCCCCGATCTTTCTTCAGCCTGTTTCACCACCAAAGGTTTTTTGCCGAGAGAAATGTCATTCAGGCTTTCGATAGCGTCTTTGGCTTCAGCAGCGTCAGGCATGTCTACAAATCCGAAACCTTTGCTTTTGCCGGTTTCTTTGTCTATAGCTACCTTGGCAGATAAGGTGGTGCCAAATTTTTCAAATATTTCCATCAGTTCGGCATCATCCAGATCATAAGGCAGGCCGGCAACAAAAATTTTCATGTGATATTAGTTTTTTTGTAAAAGTAGTATTCTTAACGGTTATTTAATGGTTTCTTTCATATTTAATTTCTTATTATAGTTGATAATTGATAAGTAAATAATGGATAATGCTAAAATGGATAATGGATAATGTTTTCACTGGAAGTGCTTTCAACTAGTGAAAATACTTCCAATTTAACGCATTATCCATTATCCATTAATCCATTATCCATTCTAAGCAACCGCTTTATTCACCAACGCTGCCGCTTCACTAAGAAGTATGGCGCTCTGAACTTTCAGTCCGCTTTCGTCAATCAGTTTTTTCGCCACATCGGCATTGGTACCCTGCAAGCGAACGATGATCGGGATCTCGATGTTGCCAATGCTCTGGTAAGCATCGATCACACCTTGCGCCACACGGTCGCAACGAACGATACCTCCGAATATGTTGATCAGGATAGCTTTCACTTTCGGATCTTTCATGATGATCCTGAAACCTGCTTCCACAGTTGTAGCATTGGCCGTACCACCTACATCCAGGAAGTTGGCCGGTTCGCCGCCGCTGAGTTTGATCATATCCATGGTAGCCATCGCCAGTCCGGCGCCATTTACCATACAACCTACGTTGCCATCCAGTTTTACAAAGTTCAGGTTGAATTTTCCGGCTTCCACTTCTGTAGGATCTTCTTCACTGATATCCCTCAAAGCAGCCACATCAGGGTGGCGCATCAGGGCGTTCTCATCCACATTCATCTTACAATCTACCGCGATGATCTTATCGTCGCTGGTTTTGAACAATGGGTTGATCTCGAGCATATCGCAATCCAGCCCAACAAACGCGTTGTAAAGATTGGTCACAAATTTTACGCAATTCTTAAAAGCCTCACCGCTCAATCCGAGGTTGAAAGCGATCTTACGTGCCTGGAAACCCTGCAGCGGGCCGCCCGGGTGTACCCATTCCTTGAAAATAAGTTCAGGCGTATCGTGTGCCACATCTTCGATATTCATACCACCTTCGGTACTGTACATGATCACATTCTGGCCTTTGGCCCTGTCCATCAATACCGACAGGTAAAATTCCTTCACCGGGTTCGGCCCTTCATAATATACATCCTGGGCTACCAGTATCTTGTTCACCACCTTTCCGGCAGGGCCGGTCTGGATAGTCACCAACGTACCACCCAGGAGGTTTTTAGCAATTTCCAATACGTCTTCCGCACTTTTCGCTACCGCCACACCACGCTGATCCTTACCTACGATGCTTCCCTTTCCGCGTCCACCGGCATGGATCTGGGCTTTCACCACAGCAAACTTGCTATTGTATTGGGTTTTGATCTGGCGGTAAGCTTCTTCAGCTTCGCCGGGAGTATTGCACGCAATGCCTTCCTGCACGGGAACATTGTATTTTTTCAGTAATTCTTTCGCCTGGTATTCGTGAAGGTTCATATAGAAAAATTTTTTGCGAAGATAATATTAATGGATAATTAATTAGTGGATAATGGATAATGTTTTTGATTAAAGATATTTTTTGGCCCTTCTAACCATCCACAAACATTGAAACCTTGCCGCCGGAAGCATTATCCATTAACCAATTATCCATTATCCATTATCCTCTTTCCCTTATTTTTGCTGTTTACAAATTATCAATGAATGCTTATGATGAAAAAAATTGAAGAAGCTGTCAGCTACATAAAAGGGCTGATCGGTGCAGAACCCCAGGTAGGGATCGTATTGGGAAGTGGATTGGGGAGTTTTACAAAAGAGATCAATATTGAAAAGGAAATCCCTTACGCGGATATCCCGCATTTTCCTGTCAGTACCGTAAAAGGGCATAGCGGAAAATTGATTTATGGCGAGCTGAGCGGCAAAAAAGTACTGGCCATGGCAGGCCGTTTTCATTATTATGAAGGATACACCCCGCAGGAAGTGGTTTTTCCGGTAAGGGTAATGAAGTTCCTGGGTGTTAAAACTTTGCTATTAAGCAATGCGGCTGGCGCAACCAATCGTACTTTTAAGGTCGGCGACCTCATGATAATCAATGATCATATCAGTTTTCTCACCCCCAATCCTTTGATCGGTAAAAATCAGGAGGAATTGGGTACACGTTTTCCGGATATGACCGAGCCGTACAAAAAAGACCTGATCAAAAAAGCGGATGCCATAGCGGCCGCCGCCGGGTATGATATCAAGCACGGCGTATACATCAGTGTAACCGGGCCTACATTTGAAACCAAAGCAGAGTACCGCATGGTGCTGGCCCTGGGTGCCGATGTGGTAGGGATGAGCACAGTGCAGGAAGTGATCGCCGGGGTGCACATGGGGCTCGATGTTTTTGCGGTAAGCGTGGTAACGGATCTGGGTATCCGGGAAGAAGAAAATGTGATCACCCATGAAGAAGTGCTGGAAGCCGCTAAAGAAGCGGAACCAAAACTGACACATATATTTAAAGAGCTGGTGGCGCAGTTATAATTTTTGCATGAAGCATCTTGTTTTTTTTATAGTGGTTTTCCTGTCTGCGAAATTAACTTTCGGACAAGAGGAAGTGTTGCGCAGATTGAATAATGCCGGCAACAGGGGTTCAGGCATTGCCCGGAAAGATACCATCGGCTTCGAACACCGCGATGATCTCAAAGATTCCATCACTATTACCTATCGTTACCTCGACTCGACCAGCCGTTACCGCATCGATTCGTCGGTAAACGATTTTGACAATTATTATTCTGTTCCTTCCAGCTATCAATATCTGGGCAACAATGGCGCTGCCGCTGTTTCCCTGATATTTCGCCCTTATGCAAAAGCAGGGTGGGATGCGGGTTTTCACGCATTTGATGTATATCGTTTTAAATTGGAAGAAACGAAGTTATACCGCACCACCAAGCCTTTCTCCATGCTGGGTTATCAGCTTGCTTCGGGTAAAGAGCAGATGATAAAAGCCATGCATACACAGAACCCGAGGCCCAATCTCAATTTCGGGTTTGATTACCGGTTGATCAGCGCACCGGGGCTTTTTGTTACACAAAATACCAGCCACAACAATGTCCGTTTTTTTACCACTTACCAGGGTAAGCGTAAACGATACAACGGATCGCTGATACTCATCAATAATGTAATAAGGGCTTCTGAAAACGGCGGCATACAAAATGATTCTTCCTTGATGGACCCCAATAAAAAAGAGCGCTACGCCATTGATGTGAACCTGGGTAATGCTGCCAATTACACGCCTAACCCATTTATTACAACGATCTCTACAGGCAATATCTACAAGGATTTTACGGCCATGTTGCGCCAGAGTTACGATATTGGCAAACGCGATTCGCTGGAGATAAACGATTCCACCACGGAATATTTATTTTACCCCAAACTCCGCATGCAGCATACGTTTACGTTTAGTTCCTACAATTATACGTTCAATGATCTTGGCGCTGATTCGGCGATCTACAAACAATGGTACGATACTACTTTGAAGAAAGAAGTCGACACATTTAAAGTAGCCGAAAAATGGGCAGTGATCAGCAATGATTTTTCCCTGCTGCAATTTCCTGATACAAAAAATTCTGCCGAGTTTTTCCTTGCCGGCGCTACCATACAGAATATAATTGCGAAACTCAGCACCGGCAATAAAAATTTTTACAACGTCCTGTTGCATGGTGAGTACCGCAACAGGACCCGCAACCGCAAATGGGACCTTTTGCTGAAAGGTGAGTTTTACCTCAACGGCCTTAATGGCGGCGATTACAGCGCCTCGGGTACCATTGGCCGTTACCTCAACCGCAAACTGGGGGATGTGAAGATATTCTTCAACAACGTGAACCGTACGCCCTCATTCATTTTCGACAATCGTTCTTCTTTCAATCTGGGCAACAACAATAATTTTAATAAAGAAAATATCACTTCCTTTGGGGCAAGGGCCGTCAATCCTTTTTTTGCATTGTCTTTCACCAACCATATCATCACCAATTACACTTATTTCACCGATTATTTCCATACGGCGCAGTACAGTAAGATCATCAACCTGGTGCAGTTGTCTGCTTCCAAAAAGATAAAGCTGACGAAAAAAATAAACTGGTATGCCGATGTGGTGGTGCAGCAGACAGACAAGGCTGCGCCAATAAGGGTGCCGCTTGTGTTTACCCGGAGCAGGTTTTCTTATGAAGGGAATTTTTTCAAAAACCTGAATCTCAGCACCGGGCTTGAAGTGAGGTATTACACGCCTTACAAGGCTTATAACTATTCTCCGGTGGTGGGGCAGTTCATGCCGCAGGATACCATGACGATAAAGAACCTTCCGGACGTAAGCGCTTTTCTGCATTTCAGGATAAAAGGGTTTACGGCCTACATCCGTGCCGAGAATCTCAATACGGTAAGCTTCAAAAATGGCTTCGGATTTATCAACAATAATTTTGCCGCACCGCATTATCCCACACAGGGTTATGTACTCAGGTTCGGTATACAGTGGTGGTTTGTGAATTAGTGAATGGTGAATAGTGAATGGTGAATGGTGAATGGTGAATAGTGAATAGTCAATGGTCAATGGTCAATAGTGAATAGTCAAATTATGAGCTTTTACATTTTGATTGAACTTCGCAAATCATAAAACCACTAACCCCCTAAACTTCTAAACCCCTAAACGCGGTTATCTGTTAAAAAAATGACAAGCTGCGTTGTGAGACTTAGGGTTCTTTGCGCCTTCATGGTTTAATCCTATTTTTGTATCTGTGAAAAAAATCTTCCTGTCCATATTGACCTTTTTCTACCTGTTTGTTTCTTCAGGCGTGGCCATGGAGATACATTACTGCATGGGCAAGAAAGCCGGCGTGGATATCTACAAAGCAGACAGCAATAGCAAATGCGGCCGCTGCGGGATGAAGGATACCAAATCGGGCTGTTGTAAAGACGAGCATAAGTTTTACAAACTCTCAACCGATCACGAATCATCTGTCAACGATTTTCATTACGACGTTCCATTCGTCGCCATACCACACGAGTATATCAGTTTCCAGTCGGAAGGCTCTTTGCTTTCGCTGAACAGGAGCACACTTCACAATAACTCTCCGCCATATAAACCGGGTACCCCGATTTATATCCGTAACTGCAATTTCAGGCTATAGGATTTTTTGAATAACAACAGGCCGTCACACATCATGTGTAACGGGCACGCGTGTACGCATATTATTTTATTCAAAAAAAATCTACAATGAAAAATATATTTTTAGCGATAGCTATCCTTTTCTCTTTCAGCGCTTCTGCACAGGTAACCAAAGTAACCTTACAGGCCAGCGGGCTCACCTGCAGCATGTGCAGCAATTCTATCAACAAAGCCCTGCAATCCCTTCCTTCTGTTGAAAAAGTGATGGCAAATATCCGCACTTCATCTTTTGACATCACCTTCAAACCCGGCGCCAACATTGACTTTGATGAACTGAAAAACAAAGTGGAAGATGCCGGTTTTTTTGTGGCAAAACTGACCGCTACTGTCCAGTTCAACAACCAGGCGATAAAGAATGATGAACACATTCAGTCAAACGGGCTTACACTGCATTTTCTGAATGTGAAGGATCAGACCCTGTCAGGAACAAAAACCATCCAGGTGCTGGATAAAGGCTATGTCTCCGCGAAAGAGTTCAAAAAAAATGAGCTGTATACAAAAATGGAATGTTACAAGACCGGTGTTGCCGGAACCTGCTGCAGCAAAGGCGGAATGGCTAAGGGGGCAAGGATATACCATGTAACCATCTAAGATCTATGATCTATGATGTAAGATCTATGATCTTGATTTCTTTCAACAGTAAGTTCTTACGAATAATTGATAAGGCTTTCACCCAAAAGAGATCATAGATCATACATCATAGATCATACATTTTCACGACCAAAATACTTATTATGTTTCCAAAATATTCAATAGCACTGTTGTGTTTTTTCTTTTTCTCAAAAACCATTTCAGCCCAGGAATTATTCGTTTACACCGAGCCTGCCAGCAACATGGCTATGAAGAGCATCGGTATTCGGGTGGCCAATAATTTCATGCGGGTAAGCCCGACTGATCAATATCAATACCGGCTGGTGCCGGAGATCATGGTAGGGGTGTCCAAAAAACTGATGCTGCATGCGGAGACCTTTTTCAGCAATCAGCTCAATATTTTTCGTTTTAATGGAGCGGCATTGTATGGGAAATACCGTTTCTACAGCGAAGATGAAGTGCACAGCCATTTCCGGATGGCCGCCTATGGCCGTATTGCGGTGAACAACAGTATTGTTGCTTCGCCGGCCGTGGATCTTAACGGGCAAAACAGCGGTTATGAAGCAGGGGTTGTTGCTACCAAATTAATTAACAAAACCGCTATCTCGGCAAGTGCCGGCTTCGTGCAGGCGATGAACAATACCGGCACAAAAAAGTTTGTATTTGAAACCCCGTTAAAAAATCAGCACGCAGCAGGATACTCCCTTTCAATAGGACAATTGGTATTGCCGAAAGAATATACCAGCTACGAGCAAACCAATATGAACCTTATGCTGGAAGTACTTGGACAAACCAATCTTTCCTCAGGAAAAAGCTACATCGACCTGGCCCCTTCGGTTCAGTTTATTCTGCTCAGCAAAATGCGGCTCGATCTCGGGTACAGGTTCCCGGTAGTAAAGGATCTTTACAGGATGAGCAACGACGGTTTCCTGGTGAGGCTGGAATACAACATCTTTAATGCCTATAAATAAATGATGAAAAAGACAGGAGAAATACTCAAAAGAATTCTAAAGGCAATTTTTGTCAGAGAAAAAGATTGCTGCAAGTAAAATGTATGATGTATGATGTGAGATGTATGATGTCTTTATAATTGAAACATCTTTCTATTTTTGGGAAGTGCTTACAAATCGTAAGATATCCTACATCTCACATCATACATCATACATTCTTTATTCCATGTACGATATAATCCAGAAATTTTCCTTCAAAATAATCCTTGCAGATATCAGAAGCCTGCAACAATATCCTGTCTATTGTATGTTCGCCGGAGCCCAGCAGCTCGCCTGCAATCCTTAGTGCCGTAGCGTTTTCCATGGATTCTGTCTGCTCAAGCGCTTCCGTGAGGGCATAAAATTTCAATCCCGAGTCTTTGAGTTTGCCGAGTGCCGAGATCATCCAGCTGAGCGCAAGGAAATTATTCTTTTCAAGCAAAAGGAAAACAGTATTGTCGCCCGGTTCCGGCATTTTGTTGAAAGGGGAGTTCACTATTTCCGGTGTGAGGTAACGGTCGATGCGGGCATCTACCGTTTTGCTGTCCGTCAGTTGTATCACACCCTGCAAAGCTTTCGGGTATATACTCAGCCAGCGCAATTCCCTTCTCAACTCATGTACTTCTTCTTCCAGTTCGGTAAAGCCTTTTTCCGATTCGAGCACCATTACTTTGATCGATTCGATACTCTCATGATAAAAATTTTCAATCCCTTTCACTTCCTGTTTTTCTTTCAGCCATGCTGCTTCCGATAATTTTTTCCGGATCTTCCTGATGCGGTCGGCATCTTTTCCCAGCCAGCCTTCTTCTATGAGTATCTTATTGAAAAGAGCTGTTTTTTCAGCAGCCTGGGTTTTGAAATATGCAGTAATGGTAACCGGGATAGAAGCGTTATTGATGAACTCTTTCGCAAACGCATCATAGTAGTCGATCGCTCCCAGCGCATCTTCCAGCTGTTTTGCCTGTTCCCTTATCTTGTGAAACTTTTTCGGATTGTGGATGCCTTCATACAATTTTGCCAACCCCTCCAGCATGAACATCACTGTTCGTGCATCATTGGCATATAAATAAGCGCCGGGATCCTTTTCTTTGGATGCCTTTGCTAAAAGTTCTTCCAGCTGAATTAAGTAAAAATCAAACCTTGAGTAACCGTTCTTCATATGTGAGATGTATGATGTGAGATGTAAGATGTGAGATGTATGATCTATGATGTATGATGTATGATGTATGATGTATGATGTATGATGTATGATGTATGATGTGTGATGTGTGATGTGTGATGTGTGATGTGTGATGTGGAATGTATCACAGAGTTGCGCAGAGTTTGATCACAGAGCAACACAGAGTCAACGAGCGGTATAACACAAACTCCGTAAAACTCTGTGTTTCCTCCTTTAACTCTGTGTTTCCTTTAACCTTCTTCAAAAAATGCCACTCCGCCGCCAACCCAGGTCTTGTCTTTGTTGTAACGTGTGCCGATCATTTTTCCTTTGCTCAGGCGGGCCAGGTTATGCACCGCAACCGGTCTTTTCCATTCATTTTTCCAGAAATAAAATAAACGGATCTCCGCTTTGGCCGGTTCATCCATCGTTTCGATGATAGGGGCATAATTTACCTTGCGTTGCAATATCCAGTTTTCCGGATCGGTGATCCTGTCAATATCTGCCTGCGTTACATCGATCACCACACCCATGCCCGCAAAGGAGAACAAAGGCTTCAATACATATTCATCGAGGTTTACCGGCAACTTTACTTCGTTGAGAAAAAAAGTTTCGGGCACATATTCGTTGTGGATGAAGGGCAGGGTAAACTTGCTGATCCTGTAAAACCAGTTTGGGTGCGGCACCCATTCCACATCGTATTGTTTGGTAAGGTCTACGATGTTTTCCAATCCTTCCTGCTGGTTCAGGTCGTCGAATATCAACCTGTTGTAGATCCTTTTCACCTGTATCTTTTCGCCGGCATGTTCGTAATATAATTTATCCCCTTCGGCTGTCAGTTTGGTGAGGCAAACCGTGCGGATGCCCAATTCTTCTTCGGTTGCGTAAAAATCAATCCGGGTTTTTTGTTTTTCAGGATAGATCTCCAGCAGGATCACGTTCTCCGGTGCATGATCGCCCACAATGATCTCTTTCAGTAAATTCAAATAACTCTCTTTGTTGTACCCATTCAGATAAGCCGAATAATTGGACGGTACTTCTGCATAAGCAGCGGTGATCTCCGTATGCGAAGCCTGGAAAGCAAAAAGAGTAGGGAAGCCCTGCATTTCTATCAGTTGCGGCTCCAGTCCACCTTCGGCATTACGACAGATACCAAAATCGAATACGAGGAATTGCGTGTGGGCGTCCTCGTCAGGCACCTGCAGATCTTTCGGAATGCTCCGTTGGGTGAGTTCTTTAAAATTGGGCGCCACGATCACATCGATGATATCTTCGCAGGCGGCCAGCATTTTATTCTTAAAATCTTTCGGGATAAACACCGGCGTTTCCGCATTCCTGAAGTCGAGCGCACCCGGGTGCAGGCCTTGAATCTTGTCCATATACATCTCGTACTTATCCGCTGTAAAATTTTTATTGAAATTTTCTCTTAAAGATTTTTCCATGATAATGCGTTGAAAATTAATGTCTGCTAAAATAACTAATTAATTACGAATTACGAATTAGGAATTACGAATGATCGTCAAAAGAAAAGCCTTTATTTTACATAAAGGCTTTCGACTACAATGAACCCATTCGTAATTCGTAATTGATAATTCGTAATTGGCTATGCTTCTATTAGCTGCATTTTTTCAACAGCATTGTTCAAAAAATTGGGAAGTATGTGAGCGTAAGTATGCATGATCTTATCGGGATCGTTGAGCTGATCGATCATCGATTGCCATTTCGGCTCGCCATGGTTCTCGATCACGGTTTGTTTTTTATCGGGTTTCTGGAGGTGCAGCGACATACCCACGGCATCCGCTTCGGGGTGAAACTGGGTGCCGATCATATTTTCATTGAAGCGCATCGACATGATGGCCCTTTCCAGCGGAACGTGTGCCCTCGCTTTTTCGATGGCTAAGATATGGCCGCCCATTTCGTGGATGCGGTTGTGGTTGGGGCGGGTAACCTGGTAATCCCTGCTGTCGACAGCATAAAACGGATCCTTCAACCCCGCGAAAATGGGTTCGTTCTCGGCATTGCCCATATAGTGCACCGGGAATACCCCGAACGCGGTACTTTTCCTTTTGGACACCACCGCAGCATCAAAATACCTGCAGGCGAGTTGAAATGAATGGCAGATAAAAAATACCTGTTTTTTGATCACATGGGCCTGGCTGGCATTGTAATCTTCCACCGAAGCGATCCATTTGAAATAAGCATTTTCCCATGCGGATCCTTCACTATCGAGCGGGCTGCCCGGGCCGCCACTGGAAATATACACATCGAAATCCAGTCCCGGTAACTCAATATTCCTCCTCACATCAAATTCCTCCCGGTTTACTGACAGGTTATTCATTTCGCCAAACTGGTTCAGTATTTCCCGGATACAACGCATCCCCTGGTTCTCCGCACCTTCATATAAGTCCAGAATGGCTACTCTTAAATGGTTTTTCTCTGTCCAACTCATTTTGCAAAATTACATGATTTGATTACACGGATTTTGGCGAATTACACGAATTACACGAATTATTAACACGTTGTGGTTAAATAGTTGACCTGCGCTTTACGCTTCAAACGTGCTTTCATGAGGAATATCAATGTTTAAACAGTGTTACCGGCATTTAACGAACTCATAAAACTATACGAACAATTCGTGTAATTCGTGTAATTCGCCAAAATTCGTGTAATAAAACCTTAGCTTTGCGTCCTGAATTATGAAGACAAAATCTATCAAACGCGACAAAGTAAACATTATCACCCTGGGGTGCAGCAAAAATATGGTTGACAGCGAGGTGCTGAGTGGGCAACTCCTTGCCAATGAGATAGATACGGTGCATGAAAGCGGTAAACGCGATCATAATATTGTCATCATAAATACCTGCGGGTTCATCGAAAAAGCCAAAGAAGAGAGCATCAATACTATCCTGGATAATGTAGAGCTGAAAAAACGCGGTAAACTGGACAAGGTTTACGTAACGGGGTGCCTGAGCGAACGCTACCGCAACAACCTCGAAGCCGAGATACCGGAAGTGGACGCTTTTTTTGGTACGATGGAATTGCCATTGATCCTCAAACGCTTTGAAGCGGATTATAAAGGCGAACTGATCGGCGAACGATTGCTCAGTACGCCGCAGCATTACGCATACATGAAGATCAGCGAAGGGTGTAACCGCACCTGTTCATTCTGTGCCATCCCGCTGATGCGGGGAAAACATACCAGCCGCTCCATAGAAAGCCTGGTAGAAGAAGCCAGACAACTGGTACAGCGTGGGGTGAAAGAAGTGATGCTGATAGCACAGGAACTGACCTATTACGGATTGGATATTTATAAAAAACGTGAGCTTCCAAAATTGCTGAATGCCCTGGCAGATGTGCAGGGATTGGAGTGGATACGTTTGCATTATGCCTATCCGTCTAAATTTCCGATGGATATCATCGATGCGATCAAAGATCGTCCGAATATCTGCAACTACCTGGATATGCCGCTGCAGCACGCCAGCAACAATATGCTTAAAGCGATGAAGCGCCAGATCACCCGCGAGGAAATGGAAGACCTGATCGGCAACATCCGTTATAAGATACCGGACATTTGTCTGCGTACCACACTCATCGCCGGTTTCCCGGGCGAAACAAGGGATGATGTGGAAGAATTGAAAACCTTCCTGCAGAAAATGCGGTTCGACAGGGTGGGTACATTTACCTACAGCCATGAAGAAGATACCAGCGCATTCGACCTGGTGGATGATGTGCCGGCTGACGTGAAGGAAGAAAGGGCGCAGGAGATCATGGAAGTGCAGCAGGAAATTTCGCTCGAAAAAAATGAAGAAAAGGTTGGCAAGACTTTCAAAGTGATCGTAGACAAAAAAGAAGCGGGCCGTTATCTTGGGCGTACAGAATTTGATAGTGTGGAAGTAGACAATGAAGTGATCATCAACAGCAGTAAAAAATTACATCCCGGCGATTTTGTAAATGTGAAGATCACTAAAGCATACGATTTTGATATCGAAGGGGAAGTGGTTGGCTGATCCGTTACCAATGTCAGCCTGAGCTTGTCGAAGGCAAATAGCTGACTGTTTCTGAAGGCTTCGACAAGCTCAGCCTGACATTCCGGTTGGGAAATAACTTAAGGCAGGAAATTACAGTTATGAATTTTAAAGCACAACAAGTCGGATACAAACAGACCAATTCTTTTTCAGCCCTCGTACTTGATTACATTTCCGGCGCAACCGACCTGAAAGATTTTTATGCATATTCACCTGACCTCGATGGCGTAAAAAAAGCGATCGAAGCCAGAAGGTCTTTTGTCACCAATCGTAAAGTATTGGTAGACCAGTTGAATGAACAATACAATAACTCCCCGGTATCCGATAAGCTGCAAGCCAATATCGACGCCCTTTTGGAAGAAAATACCTTTACGATCACCACGGCGCATCAGCCGAATATTTTCACCGGTCATTTATATTTCATTTATAAAATAATTCACGCCATCAAAATGGCGGATCAGCTTTCCGCGAAACTACCGGGGAATAAATTCGTACCTGTTTATTATATGGGCAGCGAAGATGCCGACCTGGAAGAGCTGGGGGAAGTGGTGGTAAAGGGAAAAAAATATGAGTGGCACACGGATCAGAAAGGTGCTGTAGGACGAATGGTGATCGATAAGGCTTTCATGGAGATCGTGCAGGGGATTGATGGCCAACTGACAGTTGATCCATTTGGTACAGAGATCATGGAACTGGTGAAAGATGCGTATTCATTGGGCAAAACGATCCAGCAGGCAACATTCGATTTTTGCAACGAGCTTTTTAAAGATTTTGGGTTGATCATATTGATACCGGATTGCAGTGCGTTGAAAAATGAATTCAAAGGTATTGCGGTGAGGGAATTGAAAGAGCAATTTTCGAGCCTTGCGGTAAAAGAAACCATCGCGGCTTTCCCGGAAAAATATAAAGTGCAGGCGGCAGGGCGTGATATCAATTTATTTTACCTGAAAGAAAATATCCGCGAAAGGATCGAAACCGTAAAAGACGGGTATGCTGTCGCCAATACGGATATACCTTTTACAGAAGAAAGCCTGTTGAATGAGATCAATACCAACCCCGAGCGTGTAAGCCCCAACGTTATACTGCGCCCCGTTTTCCAGGAATTGATATTGCCGAATATCGCATTCATAGGCGGTGGCGGCGAACTGGCTTACTGGCTTGAACTGAAAAAAGTTTTTGAAGCGGCAGCGGTACCATTCCCGGTGCTGGTGTTGCGCAATTCTTTTTCATGGATAAATAAAAAAACGGATGCACTGATCAACGGGTTGAAGCTTACGGCGGAAGATTTTTTTTCCAACGAACAGCAACTCATCAACACTATCGTGCAGCGTGATGCGGAAGTGAAACTCAATATGAGCGAAGAAAAACTGTCGTTCATTAAGTTGTATAAACAGGTTCGTTCAGATGCCACTAAGGTGGACAGTACATTGGAACGACACGTGTGGGCACTGCAATCGCATGCCTTGCAAAAACTGGAGCAGCTTGAAAAGAAAATGCTGAAGGCGGCAAAAAAACAATTTGATGCGCAGCTGAGGCAGGTGCAGAAAGTAAAAGCGAATTTATATCCATCCGGAAACCTGCAGGAACGGGTAGATAATATGCTGCCTTATTACAGCAATTACGGAAGAGAATTTTTCAACGTATTGTATGAGCATTCCAATACATTCGAGCAAACTTTTTGCATCATTACGGAGCAATAATGTTCATTTAATTTTTATACATGGCACGGATAATGGCGATCGATTATGGAGGAAAGCGTACAGGCATTGCCGTTACAGATCCTTTGCAGATCATCGCTACGGGGCTTACCACCGTTGAATCCAAAGAACTGATCCCTTTTCTAAAAACATATTTTGCAAAGGAAGAAGTAGAACTGATCATCATTGGGTTGCCGGTAAACTGGGATGAAAGTGATACACATGGTACGCCGTTGGTAAGAGCTGCCATCAAAAAGATCGAAAAGGAATTTCCGTCTATGCCGCTCAAGACGGTTGATGAACGTTATACTTCCAAAATGGCGAAAGACGCCATGATAGAAATGGGCATGAAAAAAAAGGATCGGCGCGTAAAAGGAAATGTGGATGAAATAGCAGCAACTATATTATTGCAGGAATACATGCAGAACAATTAACAATTAACAATTACGAATTGCGAATTACGAGATACATTCATCGGGTCAATTCGTAATTCGTAATTTTTAATTGCCAATTGATTATATCTTTGCAACCCAAATATTAGAATCATGATACTTCCAATTGTAGCATACGGTACCCCCATCTTACGCAAGATAAGCGAGGACATTACCCCTGATTATCCGGGTCTTGAAAAGCTGATCGCGGATATGTGGGAAACCATGTACAATAGCAATGGTGTGGGGCTGGCTGCCCCGCAGATCAATAAAGCGATCCGTTTATTTGTGGTGGACAGCGAACAGATTTTTGAAAACCAGGAGGAAGATGAAAAAGGTGAATACCCGGATGAGCCTGGTTACAAAGGTGTTTTCATCAATGCTCACATTACAAAGCTGGAAGGTGACGACTGGTCATACAACGAGGGCTGCCTCAGCATTCCGAAAGTGAGGGAGGATGTGATGCGCCCGCAGACTGTGACATTGGACTTTGTGGACGAAAATTTCAAACCGCATACTAAAACATTCAACGGTATTACCGCCAGGGTGATACTGCACGAATATGATCATATCGATGGTAAATTATTCATCGATCATATCAAGCCGCTGAAGCGGACGTTGCTCAAACGTAAACTCGATGACATCACAAAAGGTAAAGTGAACGTGGATTACAGGATGGTATTTCCAAAATAGTTTCCCGCAGATTTTCGCGGATGGATGCACGAAGGAAGGGGCGGCTACAGCAACTGAAAAATCCTGGAATTAAATTTTAACAGCCGGGTTCTGAAAAGTTACGATTATTTTGCAGGTATGAAACGGATGTTCATACCTGCTTTTTTTATGCTGTTATCCCTGGCGGGGAAAAGCCAGGTAGTGTCGGACAGTACGTTGGTGGATGGAAAGAAGGTCATCACACTCAGCAACATTGTGCTGGATAATAAACTGAATGTGCCCGCATTTATTCAAAAGATCAAAAACGATACAAGTTTTTACAAAGCTTTCCGCAACCTGCATATCATTGGCTACACGGCATTGAATGATATCCGCATGACGGATAAAAAAGGGCAGGTGATCGCCTCCCTCAGCAGCAAAACCAAACAGGTGCGCAAAGATAATTGCCGCTCGATGGAAACGCTGGAAGAAACCACCAGTGGCGATATTTACACCGACGACAAACAATTCAACTATTACACCGCCAGCATGTATGCCTCTTTATTTTTCACCAAAGGCTCGGTTTGCGGAGAAGATAATATTGTGGCCGGCAGGGAGTTCAGCACACAAGGCAAAAGCGGGTTGGAGAAACACAAAGAACAATTGAAAATGCTGTTTTTTAACCCTGGAAAAAGGATCAATGGCATTCCCTTCATGAGCAACAAAACAGCCATATACGAAGATGATATGGCTGACCGCTACGACATGAGCATCGATATGGATGTGTACAACAAAACCAGCTGTTATGTTTTTCACCAGAAAGTAAAACCCGGGCATGAGGATGGGGTGGTAGTGGATGAAATGACCACCTGGTTCAATGATTCTACTATGGAAGTGGTGGCAAGGAACTATGTATTGAGTTATGATGCCGGTGTGTACGATTTTAAAGTGAGCATGGAAGTGCAGATGACCACATTCAAAGGCCTTACTGTTCCTTCACTGATAAAATACAATGGCAACTGGAAAGCTGTCACAAAGAAGCGGGAGCGGGGGGTGTTTACGGCTACGTTGTACAACTTCGAGTAGTTTCCCGCAGATGGATGGCACGCAGATTTTCGCAGATGGGTAGCACGCAGATTTCCGCAGATTTTGTTGTGAAGCATGCGTGTTTTTATAACTTATTTACCTTTCTAAAAATGGAAGTTGCAATATTATCACTGGTAAAATTGACCAATATGCCCAGTCGTTTATCGGCCAGCCGGAGGTAGGTTAATAATTGCTTATGATGAAGTTCAGCCAGGTGTTCTACAGATTTTATTTCAATTACGACTTTATCTTCAACCAACAAATCCATGCGGTATCCTACATCTAATCTTATTTCATTATAAATGAATGGCACGCCGATCAATGGCGATTTTCTATTTCATGCAGGCTGGCGAATCTAATCGTGCAATCTATACACTTTTTAATGGCCCGCCGCGGGCACGACTTTAAAGAGGACCGGCTGGCGTGGCCTACAGGCCGGTGCGTTGTGAGGGTGGAAGTTGACGCCAATCACGGCGAAGTGACCTGGGCAAAATTAAAATGCAGTCATCAATAGCACAGTATTTTTACGATTTGTAAATGCGTATTCATATATTATTTATTTTAATAAATATTATCTGTTCGGTATTACACATAAAATCAGTAAGGGAAAAATACCCTATTTTCTTTCACCCCTTTTTCATAAAGCTAAATCTCTTTAGGTTAGGGGGTGTATTCATCATTACCCTTAAACCAGCAGCATGAGCAACCCTAAGCTCATAATCTTTAGTATCTTTCTCACACTCCTTTGCCACTCCGTACTGGCGCAGGCTGATAGTACTATGGCCACGCTGCAGCAGATCCCCGGTAAATACATTGGCCAGGTTAATAAAAAAATTGACCGGTACACCCATCGCCTTACATCCAAAACAGAGAAGACGCTCACCAAACTCTGCCGTTGGGAAAACCGTGTGCAAAAGCTTTTGCAGAAAGCAAGCCCTGAAACAGCCGAAAGATTGTTCGCCAATAAAGACCTCACGTTTGCGGGGCTGCTCGAAAAACTTCAGCAAGGCAAAGCCATCACCGCTAACACCACAGCACAGTACAACGACTACCGCGATAAACTTACCACCAGCCTCAAATACCTGGAACAACAAAAAGCATTGATAGATAGCAACATAGTAAAACCGGTGAAAGCCACCAGGGAAAAGATGGAGGAGCTGGAAAAGGAAATGGCGCAAACAGAAGCGGTGCAAAAATTCATCAAAGAAAGAAAGCAGCAACTCATCAGCGAATCCATCAAATACATCGGCAAGAGCAAATACCTCACTAAGATCAATAAAGAAAGTTATTACTATGTGGAAACGCTGAAGAACTATAAAGAACTTTTCTCGGATCCTAAGAAGGCTGAGCAAACTGCCAGAGAGATCCTGAACAAGATACCTGCTTTCCAGAAGTTCACCCAACAAAACAGTATGCTGGCTTCACTCTTTGGCACACCTGCAAATTACGGTACACCGCAAAGCCTGGCTGGCCTGCAGACCCGCAGCAGTGTGAACAGCCTTATACAAGACAGGCTGGCCGCAGGTGGCCCCAATGCCCAGCAAATGATGAAAGAGCAAATGCAGCTGGCGCAGGCGGAGATGAACAAAATGAAAGACAAGCTGCTCAAAAATATTCCCTCCAACGGCGAAGGAGAATTGCCGGATTTTAAACCTAACAACCAGCGCAGCAAAACTTTCGCCCAGCGTACCGAATACAACTTCAACCTGCAGTTTGCTAAATCCAACTTGTTGCCATCTACCGCCGATATCGGGCTGGGCATCGGCTACAAGATCAATGACAAAAGCAGCGCGGGGGTGGGCATGAGTTACAAACTCGGCATGGGTAGTATACAACATATCAGCTTTACGCACCAGGGTATTGGCCTGCGGAGTTATTTGGATTGGAAACTTACTCTCCCCCGTGGGGGAGCCGGAGGGGGCTTGTTTATCAGCGGAGGATTTGAACTGAACCATAATGCCGCCTTTAAAAAGATCAACGAGCTGAAAGATAAGGCCAGCTGGCAACAGAGCGGGTTGATCGGCCTGAAGAAGAAGCTGCCGATGAAAACGAAGCTGGTGAAGAATACGCAGGTACAATTATTATACGATATACTATTCCGTACACATATACCGGTTAGCCAGCCGGTGGTGTTCAGGGTTGGGTATGGATTCTAAAAATTAAATAGTGTTTTATGAATTATAAGGCTCGTTTTTATGTTATTTTTTTCTGTTTATTGTCGTTAGGAATTGTTTCTAACGCACAGACACTGCCCAATTATATCGCGTTCAAGGCTCCAGAAGTTGCGTCGATCAATCATTTTGTAGAAACGCCAGTGTCCATGTATAGCGGCACTGCCTCGATGAGTATTCCACTTTATGAGATAGAAATTAAAGGAGTAAAGGTTCCTGTAGTTTTAAATTATCATTCTGGTGGGATCAGAGTAGATCAGGAGGCGACATGGGTCGGTTTGGGATGGAGTCTGGACTACGGGGGAAGCATTACCAGAAAGGTAAATGGCATTAAAGATGAAACCGCTTTTGTGAATACCACATCGGCTTCCCCGAATAGTATAAATTCTTTTCGACAGTTACCGCATAACTCAACAGATCCTTACCTTGTTCAGAGATTCAGTTATCTCGCGCCTGCTAAGTTTGGGAATGCCGATTACAGGCCGGACGAATTTTATTATTCCGCATTAGGATACTCTGGCAAGTTTATGTTTAGCCAGGAACAAAACAAATTCATCCTGTTTCCAAAAGAAGATATTGAAATTACCCAGGCTCTTCATCCTTCTAATTCAATACCATTATATTCTTTTACAGCCAAATTACCCGAAGGAAATGCCGTTGACTTTGGCCGCGATGCAACAAATTACCAGATTGATCCAAACGGATCCTCGAGTACACGAAATTTATGGCAGATCAAAACCATCCGAAATATCTACAACGACAGTATCACCTATAATTATGAAAGCTATAATTATTGGAGTTATAAAATGTTCGGTCAAACATATGAGTTTCATTCAGCCCAGGCCAGCAATCCTCCTTCTACAACCGTTTCAAAAATAAATTATTACGATACGCGGCTGCAATCCATTAATTTTCCGGGGGGTGTCATAAATTTTTATACCATCTCCAGGGATGATATGCCCACAAAAGCCCTTGATGAAATTACGGTTCAAAATACTGAAGGAGTTATTGTAAAGCGGATAAAGTTTTATTACAGTTATTTTTATGGGAACAATTATGATGTGCTGCCAATGGTCAATTCCACTGCTAATGGCAACATTCCATCAGGGTATAAGTTTCAACGCTTAAAATTGGACTCGGTAAGTATGGGCGTAGGGCAAAATTTACCGGTACGTTACCGTTTCAATTATTATACAAATAATCCTCTCCCTTCAAAATATACTTTTTCACAAGATCACTGGGGATTTTATAATGGAATCGCGAATACTTCTGCCAATTCTTATTTGCCAAATATAATACCACAGCTTTTTACCGGGGGCGACAGAAGGGTAAAACCGGATTATAGCAATGCCTTTGCGTTAAAATCTATCACTTATCCTGAAGGTGGAAAAACAGAATTGGTCTACGAAAATAATCTGACGGGTGTTTGGAATACACCCCAATACCTGATGGACATGTACCAGGATGACAACCTGGTAAACAAGTTTTCTGCTATGACCATTTCAAGTTATAGCCGGAGTACCTCTAATCCGGCCCCGACTTATACCGACGCTAATGGAACACGTTTTTTTAAAAAACAATTTACAGTGGCAAACGGTTTTGTGATGGATGGGTTTGGATGGCAATGCTCTACAAACTTTGGCATTTCTTCTTTAGAAACCACCATGCCTTACAATACCAACAATGTGACCTTTAAGTTGGAGTTGATAGGTTCCGGCGGAACCCGTACTACCATAAAAGAATGGAATAATACGCAGAATATATCTCCCTATACCCGTACATCCTCTAACAACCAATCAATCGCGTTACGTGCAGGCAATTATGAAATGACTGTGGCCCTGGTGTATGCTAACCCTGTAGGATCTGCTGCAGAAAACCAACCTTACAACCTGTATTTTAATTTGTACTGGCGGGAATTGAATCCCGCTACCAATGCCCTTTACGCAGGTGGATTAAGAATAAAAGATATCAATTACTATAGTTCCGAAGGAATACTGGCAAAGAAAAAGAGCTATTCGTACACTAATCCTTATGCAGACGCGAACCTCCCAAATTTTACATCGGGCAGAGCAATAACATTTCCAAATTATTATCAAAAGAAAATTGTAATAAAAACACCACCCGACGTAACAGACTTTATAGAATTTTTCAGTTCAAATTCTATTGATCCGCTTGAAACTACTGGTGGTGGGTATAGTGGATATGAATATGTGGATGAGTATGATATTGATTATAATAATCCATCCAATAATATGCGGACAGGGTATCATTTTTCTTTCAATATGCCTTATTTCGGCCAGCTATATAATTATATTGGGCGAGCTATTACAGAACCCCAGGAGTGGATGCGGGGAAAATTACTTTATAAATACAGTTATAAAAATAATACTATCATAAGAAAAGAAGATTATGCTTACTACGATTGGTCCCCACATCTTTCCAATGGCACCAATGAAGACTATGTTCAGGATATTAACACTGACCTGATAAGTTTTCAATACTTCCAACGAATTATGAATCAGGCCGGCAGTAATAATATAACATACTACCAGGCTGATTTTTACGATGTAAATAACGATTGCATGTACTGGTACTACGGTGCGGACGATTATACTCAGACCAATCCACCCGGAGAGCTTTTTTGCAACAATGCGGTGCATGTGCCCTACGTTTTACATTACACAGCTTTCGATAAACCCAAAACAAAAACCATTACAACTATTGATGACAATAATAATAGTATCGTTCAAACTGAAAATTATTTCTATGACAGGACACCCAATTTACATCAGCTGACACGGTCCGAAACGAATAACAGCCTGAACCAAACCATCAAGTCTGAAACAAAGTATCCTTTCGACTTTTCCACTACGTCACCTTACAATACAATGCTGACGCGGCATATACTGAATACCCCGGTAGAGCAATTGAACTCTAAAGGCTCTCTATTGATGAATGCATCCAGGACTAACTTTTTCGATTGGGGCAATAATATCATCGCCCCGCTGGATATACAGCAAAAGTTTCTGACGAACGCTTACGAATATCGAATGAGATTTACTTCGTATGATACAAAAGGAAATTTATTAGCTGCAAATAAAGAGAGCGACCAAAAGGTCAATTATATCTGGGACTATGCCAAAATGTATCCGGTAGCTGAAATTTCCAATAGTCAAAACGGAATTTTTGCCTACACGTCCTTCGAAACAACGGAAACAGGGAACTGGGCTTATTCAGGTACACCTGTTGTAAATACAACGGCTATTACCGGGAAAAAAGTTTATACATTCAATGGAAGCAATAGTATCAGTAAAACCGGGTTAACGAGCGCAAATTCATACATAGTATCTTACTGGACCAATACCGGCGCAGCTTTAAGTATTGCGGGGACGCAGGCAGGGTTTCCTCTACAGGGCCGCACAGTTGCCGGGTGGACCTATTTCGAACACCAGGTAACCGGACAGACACAGGTTTCTTTATCCGCCACCTCCGGATCTATAGATGAAGTGAGGCTCTACCCATTGAACGCCCGCATGATGACGTATACTTACACCCCATTGGTAGGTATGTCGTCGCAATGCGATGCCAACAACCGCATCTCTTATTACGAATATGATGCTGTTAACAGGTTGACGCTTATTCGGGATCAGGACAAAAACATCCTTAAAAAGATCTGCTACAATTACGCAGGCCAACCCATTGATTGCAGCAGCCCTTGTGTAAATACTTCTCCCAGCTGGCAAAACACGACTGATCCATTGCGTTGCCAAACCAATAGCTGCGGCAACACCGGTTACCAGGAGCAAAAGCAACAGGACGTGAATATCTGCAGCCCTACCTATGGTCAGTACCAATGGGTAACGGCGGGTAATAATCCTTCGGTGTGTGTGCCGGTAGCGGGTATAAATATCTCTTATTCCAATACGGATAATATTGCAGGGTATGTAGCGGTGTATACCAATACCAGCACCAATGTGGTAACTACCTTCACGATCCCTTCCGGAACAGGTACATTGGGTTGCCTTCCTTCCGGTATTTATACAGTAGACATTCACAAAGTATCAGGTATCGCGCCGTTCCTGGCCATATCCTGTGGGGCAACCACTGTTACGGGAACATCTGCTATATTCAATAATGTCAATATCGGGAGGATCTCGAGCCGTTCCATTTCAATCAGCTATAACGCCTTATAAAACCAATGATTATGATCAAAAATATTTTAGTACTGTTGGTGCTAAACATACTGGTGGGAAGTATATATGATTATACTATCCCTACCATAGAGGGAAATACCGTTGCGTTGTCGTCTATGCAGGGCAAAAAGATGCTCTTTGTCACCTTGCCCATCACGGAAGACGACGCCTCGGATTCGATGTTATCGAGCCTTGACTCTATCGCCACCCTTCACTCCGATAGCCTTGCTGTAATAGCATCCCCGTCTTACGAAGATGGTTATACAACGGCACAAAAAGATAGCCTTAGAAACCGGCTCAGGATAAAACTTAGTAATGCCGTGATCATTACCGATGGGATTTATACACGAAAAACCTCAGGCACTGCCCAGCAGGATTTTTACCAGTGGTTGACGCAGGTATCAAAAAATACTGTGTTGGATATTGATGTGGATGGCCCGGGCTATAAATATTTTGTAAATAAGGACGGGGAACTGTACGGGGTACTCCGAAGCCAGACCCGCATCACTAGTTCGCTGGTAGATAAATTGATCCGACAATAATTACATGCATTGTAAAAATACCATCCAATGAAATTTTTGAATAGCTATATACGGGCAGGTTTGCTCTTTACTTGTTTGTTATCAATCGCAGGCGAAGCTGCTTATGCCCAACGAGCGGTTCCGGCAGCTTATCCGGCCGGTACCAATATAAATTTTGTCCGCACCTGGGATGCCACTGCTCCCGAGCAGGACGGCAATATCCTCACCACACGTCTTTTGAAGGATGTGAAGACGGCTACCCAATACATCGACGGGCTTGGCCGCCCCTTACAGACCGTCATCAAACAAGGCTCACTGGTTACTGGCGGATCTGGCCCAACTGATATGGTGAGCCCGGTGGAGTACGACGAGTTTGGCAGGCCACGGTTTCAATATTTGCCTTACGCGGAAGCGTCTTCAGCAGACGGAGCGTTTAAAACAAACCCTTTTGCGGCGCAGGCTACTTTTATGAATGCCCAATACAATACTACCCAGGGGGATAGCTGGTATTATGGGCAAACTGATTATGAAGTATCCTCATTGAATCGTGTTCTGAAAACTATGGCACCGGGCAATAACTGGGTCGGAGCTGGCCGCGGTGTGAGTATGCAGTATTCCATGAATACGCCGACAGATGCGGTGCGTATCTGGAACGTGGCCAACCAGTCTAATGCGTTCGGGAGTTATACCAGCCCGGGAGCTTACCCAGCCGGCACTTTGTATAAAAATATCACAACTGATGAGAGAGGTAACCAGGTGATCGAGTTTAAGGATAAGGAAGGCAAAGTGATCCTGAAAAAAGTACAGCTGACCGCTTCACCAGATCTTGGTGGTGGCAGTGGTCATAGTGGCTGGTTGTGTACCTACTTCCTGTATGACGACCTTAATAATTTGCGGTGTGTGATCCAGCCGCGGGGAGTGGAGTTGATTAGTTCTACCTGGTTGTTAGATGATGCCACCTTCATGGCAGAGCAATGCTTCCGGTACGAATATGATACCCGCAACCGGATGAACCGTAAGCAGGTGCCGGGTGGCGGTGAAACCTGGATGGTATACGATGCGCTCGACCGGGTGGTGCTGACCCAGGATGCCAGCCTGCGTGGCGGACAAAAAAAATGGTTGTACACGCAATACGACGAACTTAACCGCCCGGTGGCTACCGGGCTCATTACGGATAATGTAAATTTCAATAACCTGGCCTATCATACAGCCTTAGCTTACTCCAGCACGGCTTACCCCAACCTGGCTAATTACAGCGGTTATGAAGTGCTGACCAACACTTTTTACGATAATTACAATTGGCAATCGACCTATACAACAGGACTAACCGCCGGTTATGATAACAGCTTCGATACTTATTTTGATCCGGTGAGCAATACCACCTGGCCCTACGGCCAATCCAACACGGCTAGCACACTGCTGAAAAATATGGTAACAGGCAGCCGGACAAAAATATTGGGTACTACCAGCTGGTTGTACACGGCACTTATTTATGACGCTAAAGGACGGGTGATCCAGGCTAAAAGCACCAATAATTTAGGCGGCGTGGATATCAATACCACGCAATATACCTGGGCGGGGCAACCGCTGGTAACCGTATCCAAAACAAATATATCCGGTACCAATGCGCAAACCAGTGTGACCGTATCGCGGATGACCTATGATGACCTGGGCCGGGTGGTAAAAACACAGAAGAGAATCAAAAACTCGCTGGTAAACGGCGACGCGATGCCGGGTTATAGTACCATCAGTACTGTGGCTTACAATGCCCTGGGCCAGGTGAAGAATAAAAACGTAGGCTCCAAAGCGGTTTCCCCGACAGATCCGCTGGCAAAGCAGGACTATGAGTACAATATCCGTGGCTGGCTGCTATCGTCCAACAAAGGTTACCTTGCTACGACCAACAACGATCAATATTTTGGGTATGAGCTCGGGTATGATAAAAATGCTTCGCAGGGAACTTTTGCGGCGCAATACAATGGTAATATCAGCGGTACTATCTGGAAAAGTGAAGGCGACCAGCAAAAAAGAAAATACGATTTTACTTATGATCCTGTAAACCGCCTGATGTCAGCAGACTTTAATCAATATACCGGAAGCTCGTTCAATAAAACTGCCAACGTTGATTTTAGCATGAAAATGGGAGATGGCAGTACCTATACCTCTGCATACGATGCGAATGGGAACATCAAGCAGATGCAGCAATGGGGCTTATTGGTCAATACCAGCGGGCAGATAGATAACCTTCGTTACACCTATAATACCAACAGCAATAAACTGAAAAGCGTAAAAGATTTTAACAATGATCCCATTACAAAACTGGGAGATTTTAAAACCAATACTACGCACCCTCAAAATTCCACTAAAGCCGCCCTTACTACTTCCAGCACGCAGGCACAGTTTGATGCGATAACGGACTATACTTATGATGTGAATGGTAATCTTGCTTTAGACAATAACAAAGGTATCGGCGCCATCGCTTACAATTACCTGAACCTTCCACAAAACATCACCGTGACCAGTAAAGGCACCATCGCTTATACCTATGATGCGGCCGGCACCAAGCTGAAGAAAGTCACTACCGAAAGCCCTTCTACCGCCAATGGCAATAAAACGATTACTACTACCACCCATTATATCGGCGGCCTGGTATACGAAAGCAAAACTACCAGCCCGGCCAATAGCCCCAATGACGATTACAGCAATGTGCTGCAGTTTTTACCGCAGGAAGAAGGACGGGTGCGCTTTAAAGCAGGCACTACACCGGCGCTGTTTTACGATTACTTTTTGAAAGATCACCTGGGGAATGTGAGGATGGTGCTGACAGAAGAAAAGCAACAAAATGTATATCCTGCTGCCACCATGGAAGGTACTTACGGAGGCACTACCAATAGCATGGTCAACTATGAGAATCAATTTTATAAAATCGACAACACGAAAATTGTAACTGAACCATGGACAGGCGAAACGGTCGCAAATACAAAGTTGTATTATAATTACAATGTATCCCCGCCGGGCAATCCGAGTTACCCAACCGGTTGTACCCCTACACAAACAGATGGCAGCAGCAAAGTATATAAATTGAATGCGACCACTAACAAAACAGGGCTGGAATTTGTAATGAAAGTGATGGCAGGAGACGTGATCGACATCATGGGCAAATCGTACTACGTAAACACCAGCAACATTACCAATGCCAATTCTACTGCGCTCGATTTACTTGGACTGATGACGAATTTTTTAACCGCTCCTACTAATGCCGCAGTGGGTAAAGGTTTTACAGCTGGCATTTTGAATACTGCAAATAATGGCGTTATCCCCAATTCTTTTTTCAGGGGTAACAACAGCGAACCGACCACTACCATTCCTAAAGCCTACATCAACTACATATTCTTTGACGAACAATTCAATTACAAAGGGGGTGGCTTTAGCCGGGTGGGTGCCACGAGCGGTTCGGTATGGGATCACTGGCAAAATGACCCGGCACTACAAAACCTTGTAGCACCCAAAAATGGATATATATTTGTGTACGTTAGCAATGAAAGCAATTTAGATGTGTTCTTTGATAATTTACAGGTGATCCACAAGCCGGGGCCGATATTGGAGGAAACGCATTATTATCCGTTCGGGTTGACGATGGCGGGGATAAGTTCGAAGGCAGCGGGGCAGTTGGAAAATAAACTGAAGTATAATGGTAAGGAAGAGCAGCGGAAGGAGTTTAGTGATGGAAGTGGGCTGGAGTGGATGGATTATGGAGCGAGGATGTATGACGGGCAGGTGGGAAGGTTTTTTACCCAGGATCGATTTGCAATAAAATATAATCATTTGTCCCTTTATCAATATGCGGCCAATGACCCCGTAAAAAATATTGATGTTAACGGCGATAGTGTATGGGTCACTACTCAAAATATTTATAACAATAAGGGAGAAGTGACAGGAATTAATTATACATTACATGCGACCATCAAAGTTCTTAATTTGGCCGATGGCGAATTAAATATAAAATCTTTGGCTTCAGATTTTCAAAATCAATTGTCTGGAGCCTTGTCAGGTTGGGACTCGAAAGATATATTTAGTACGGATATTCAAGTATCTGTGGCAAATTCTATGGATGATGTTTTTGATAGTGACCATTTGTTAGCAATAGTGGATGATGTTGAGTCAATGACTGATATATTTAGTGATAAAACTGTTGGTATGGCTAGGCTTAATGGGAAAATTGCTTATGCTGAAAAAACTTCATTCGGTATGCTCTTAAATACAATGACTCACGAGTTCGGACACAATCTTGGATTAGGCCATAGTGATGATCCTGATAACTATATGTCTAACGCTAAAAGTGATAGACAAAATTTTACAGGTACACAAATCAAAACAGCCTTCAACAATTCAATGCAAGGAAAACTTAATAAAGGATCTAATAGTGAAAGAGCCATTCGAGCATCTAACAATTGGTTTTGGCATAATTCAACAAATACGGAGCCTTATGATTTTAATGTCAAACAAGGACAACGAATTCCAGCAACTGTAGATAGTTTTTAAAATAAATCATAATGAAAACATTACCCTTTTCAATACTAATAATAATTGGATTGATACTTATTATTAATAGTAGTTGTACTTCTAGTAAGTATGTTTATTTTTATTTAGAAAATATCGGAAATGATTTTGAAAAAGTTGAGATGAAAGTTTTTATCGACGATTCACTCTATATAGATAAAAATGTTCGTACATCTTCTGTAAGTCCCAGTTATTCACAATTTCGGTTTGGTTTAAAAAAGGGAATCCATGTTGTGAAAGTCTTGGTTGATTCTTTAGAAAAATCAGATACTTTAAGTTTAGATAAAGTCACGTACTATTACATAACGCATGAATCTAAAAACGATTCGGGTCTTGCAAAAAATATAATAAGAAAAATCTATCTTCAAAAGACCACAAGTAATTTATCTCATAGATAACATTCAAAACAGCTTTTCCCCCCTCTGCCCCCTTCTGGCGGGAGTGATCCCTGTTGGTTGGGGTATTGGATTAGCTTGGACAATTGGAGATATTATTACAAAAGGAGTAACCGGTAAGAGTATAACTGAAAATATATTTGATCCATAAAATTTAAAGCATGTATAATTTTGTGTTTTGGTTTTTTTATAAATTCTTTGAATGGCGAAAAGGTTTTAAATCAATCTTTTTATCTGCTGCTATGGTAGGACTTACTGTTTTAATACATCTTTTGTTACTCTATGCTGTTATCAGATATTTTACCAATACGACTTTAGGTAAGTTAAACGGAAGCTATACAGATCGTAAACTCCTGTATTCACCTTTTGTTATTGGAATCTTTCTAATTGTTTATTTTTTTTACTATAGAAGAAAATCCGAAGTGGTCTTAAATAAGAAAGAAAATGACCGTTTTTCTAGGCCTATAAATATTTTTTACATCATATTAATCTTAGTGGTTCCTTTGCTTTTGGCAATATTATTTACAAATAAAGCACTCAATCAATAAATATTATTTACTCAGTTCAATAATCATAAAAAATACAAAAAGCCACTCATCATTGAGTGGCTTTTTTATTACTGCATAGTTGCAACAAAATCTTTGAACGTCTTTTTAGTTATAATGGTATCAATCAAACGGAACACCATTGCTTTATCTTCTTCGTGCAGCGTGCTGATAAGTTGTAATTGTTCCATTGCTGTTTTATCTTCTATTTTTTCTTCGGTAGGAACTTTGCCTTTAAAGTTCACCAGTTCATCAAGTGTCATACCAAAATGCTTTGCCACTTTAGCCAGGGCGGTAACAGAAAGCTCCCGTTCCCCCTTTCTGGCGCGAGTGTTCCGCAGGATCACTCGTGTCTCTTCAAGGTGGCAGGTCTGCGACCGGGATAAGAACCAATACACTTCCAAAATTACTGCAATAACAAATGTGCAACAGAAAGCCACACTCCTTACCCTGCATTAAGTTTCGGAGGCGCATCCGGAAGTACGGAAGTAACTAATCAGTCGGCCATGTGGGAGAAAGCCGACGGTACCCCATTCGATGTAACGGGTAGCCGTACCACCAATGCGCAACTACAGGCAGCTACTACACTAGTGCCTGCAACAGGTACTTACAGTTTGCTGGTGCGCAGCAGTACTGGTAAGATCGGCGCAGGGAAGCTGCTGAAAGTGATGAGCGGCGATAAGATACATGCTACGGTACAATATTATTTCAGTGCCAATACCGGAGGTTCCGGCACCGGATTGAGTACGCTTGTGAGTGCGCTGACCAATATACTGACTAACAGCGTGGCTAGTTCAGGCGTAGTAAAATCCAACGCGGCTGCACTATCTTCTGCGGTAAATGTAGATCCTGCCGCAGCCACTTACTTTACAAACGTTAACAATGCTTCGGGTTCTACCCGTCCCAAGGCATACCTGAATATTTTATTTTTTGATGAACAATTCAGGTTTGATGCCGCAGCCAGCTACACTGAACAGATCGGTACTACGAACCCCGGTCAGATAATCGTAGCATTAGGCAGTGCTAAACAAGCAAAGAAGAATGGATATTGCTATATTTACATCAGCAATGAAACCAATGATATGGTGTATTTTGATAACCTGACATTGAAGCATGAGCGGAGTCCTATTCTTGAAGAGACGCATTATTATCCATTTGGGGTACCTATGGCCGGGATATCTTCCAAGGCCGCAGGCAGCATGGCAAATAAGTTCAATTACAATGGCAAAGAAGAACAGAACAAGGAGTTCAGTGATGGCAGCGGTTTGGAGTGGTTGGATTATGGTGCGAGGATGTATGATAATCAGATAGGGAGGTGGAATCATGTTGATCCTTTGGCCGACAAAATGAGAAGGCATTCATCTTATAATTATGCTTTTGACAATCCGATAAGATTTATTGACCCAGATGGAATGAAAGCAAGAGATTGGTATAAAAATGAGGGTGGAGATTTAACATGGTTTGAAGGGAGTCGTAATCATATTGGATATCAGAATGTAGGAAAATCTGGAAGCTTCAATTCTTACACAGAATATAATGGCGAAAAAGAACTGGTAAGTTCATATCGACTTAATTCTGATGGAACTGCAACTAAAAATGGAGTGGCCTACTACGGTGGTGCAAGTATTTCGACAGAAGGAGGACATACTATAACAACAGGTGCTAAAAGTGATATCTATACTATCAATCAAGAGGAACCTCGTGATGGAGGAGGAATTGTATTTACATCAAGTTCTGGCCAAGGAGGAGCTCCATATGCACCTAATTCTGATTCAAAAGTTGAGAATATAGATGTTCTTATGCAAACTTTTTCAATGACTAGTAAAGTCGGTCCTTTAAAACAGCCTGATTTTACAGATCTTTGGGATGCGACAAAAATGTTTATTAAGGTTGGGAAACAGGTAGCGACAGATATGATGAAAGATCAAAATTCCACGTCGGAAACTCAAAGTAGATGGAATGATTATCCTAAACCTGGAATTAAAGCAAATACCGTTGTAAACTTTGGTACTATAAATTACTTAAAAATAGATGATTCGACCTGGGAGCAGGTATATTTACCAGCTACCGATACAAGTCCTGTCTATTTAAAAAAATAAAATGAAATATTGTTATATATACATATTACTTTTTCTCTCCTGTAAATCGCCAGCAAGAATTGAAAATTGTGACAAGAATATCAAAAACCTTTTGAAAAAAAATAGTGATAGGTTAGAGGTGAATGATAGTTTTAGCAACGGTGCGATTTCTATGATGGTTGATAAAAAAACATCTTCTGTTTTCGGCGCTTATTATTTTTATCCATCTGGAGAATTAAAGTCCTATAAATTTTTTATGTCACCACCAACTTATGTATATAACGAAGAATTTGATTCTTTAGGTAATCAATTTAAAACAGAGGGTAAATCGTTGATGGCGCACCTGTTCAGAAAAGCAGATTCTCAAAACGTAGAATTTACTTTTCTATTTTTTTCACTCAATAAAAATTATAGAAATATTCACATCAGATCTAGTATAGGGAGTAATCAATCATTTGAGGAAATACAACCTTACAAATTACTTACGAATGTTCATTTCTTAACATTTCAATTACCAGTTGTAAAATCTTTTAATAAACTTTCTCTTTTCACAACTTACGAAGTAGAAAATAAGTGCTCTGGAACATATCAGGTTTTTATTGATACTGCCGTGTTCCAAAATTTTCAGCTTTGATAAATAATTCCCCCCTTCTGGCGCGAGTGTTCCCCCTTTCTGGCGAGTGTTCCGCAGGATCACTCGTGTCTCTTCAAGGTGGCAGGTCTGTGACCGGGATAAGAACCAATACACTTCCAAAATCACTGCAATAATCAATGTGCAACAGAAAGCCACACCCGCCATTGATCTTAAGTCATCCAACAATTTTTTTCTTAAAAGATAGTTAACCGTAAATATGTTCAATATCGATGTGCCCTTTTTCATTTGTAAAATAATCCCAAACAGATGGCAGCAGCAAAGTATATAAATTGAATGCGACCACTAACAAAACAGGGCTGGAGTTTGTAATGAAAGTGATGGCAGGAGATGTGATCGACATTATGGGTAAATCATACTACGTCAATACTACCAACATTACCAATGCCAATTCTACCACCCTTGATGTATTGGGTTTGATGACCAATTTTTTAACTGCTCCTGCCAATGCAGCTGCGGGCAAAGGGTTTACAGCAGGCATTTTGAATACCGCAAATAGTGGTGTTATCCCCAATTCTTTTTTCAGGGGTAACAATAGTGAACCAACCACTACCATTCCTAAAGCGTATATCAACTATATATTTTTTGATGAACAGTTCAATTACAAAGGGGGTGGCTTTAGCCGGGTGGGTGCAACGAGTGGATCAGTATGGGATCACTGGCAAAATGATCCTGCACTACAAAATCTTGTAGCACCCAAAAATGGATATATATTTGTGTACGTAAGCAACGAAAGTAATTTAGATGTGTTCTTTGATAATTTACAGGTGATCCACAAGCCGGGGCCGATATTGGAGGAAACGCATTATTATCCGTTTGGGTTGACGATGGGGGGGATAAGTTCAAAAAGTGAAGGTAGTTTGGCAAATAATAAGAAATGGAATGCAGGCAGCGAATTAAATACAAATTTTGATATAAATCTGTATGAAACACAATTTAGAAGTCTGGATCCTCAATTGGGAAGATTTTGGCAAATAGATCCTAGGCCAAATTTGGAGATGAGCCCGTATTGTTCTATGGGCAATAATCCGATTTTGTTAAATGATCCTTTAGGTGATACGACAAGAATTATGATTGGAGATCAATATTACAATTTACAAAGAAATAAGGATGGAGGAATTTCCTTTTATGATAATAACGGGAAAATGTACAATGGAAAACTAGACGAGTTTTCTCAGAGTGTTTTGACAACCGTTAATTCTATCGCAGGAATTAAAGATGAGGAAGTACAATCTCGATTAACTGAAGTTTTGGGTGGCACAAAGATGATTACTGTAATGGACGGGTTACAAAACTTTGATGGAAAAACAGGTGATTTGTCCTGGTTCGATAATAAAGCTGGAAATAGAATAATGAGCAATAATGGTGGTAATATAGAGAAAGATGGACCATTTACTAAAGTTACACGGGATTCTGATTTAGAATTTATTCATGAATGGCTAGGTCATGGTTTTCAATATTCAAAAGGAATGTTGAATCATGATAGAATACTCCCATTTACGGAAAATGGCAGACTTATTGGTTGGCCCGAAAAAGTTGAAGCTGATGCTGCAACTATCGTTACAAGAGCAGCAGAGGCATCTGGTAGACCACAAATGGGACAGCCTGTTTACATTGAAGACGCAAAACGGCCGGATGGCACTCCAATACAACGGCTATTTCACGTAATTCCTCGAGGCTATCTCTTAACAAATAGTGAATCTCAAAAACCACCTAATTACAGGCGCTAATATTAATAATTATGAAACTACTAACGTTAATTTTCTGTCTTTGGATGAATCCATCGTATCAGACCCATACTTGTACAACTTCTTTGGTTGATAAGGCGTATGATCCAAAATTTAAAGCGGATTACTTCCTTTTTATTCCTGTCGAAACTTCAAAATATAGGAACGCGAGGTTGATGATTTTAAAAGAAAACTTTAGAAAGTATATGATTGCTTTTGATTCATCCTATTCAGACAATGATAAATTAAAAAATTATTTAAAAGAATTATTAGATAAAAAGGAAAAATTGTTTTTTCATGAGATATTTTACACTACTAATTTCGGGTTAGCAGAATATAAAGTATTGAATGAGAAAAATACAATTGATATCAGTACAATAAAAAAGAGAGACTTTTTTTTAAAAACATATTTATTTGATTATGCTCCAAATAAAAAATATTTTAATCTAAATGTATCTGCGAATATTAAAAATTACTATTTCGTATATGAAAGATTATTTACGATGAATTATTTAGTCGCTAACGGCGATGGTGTAATTGGTGTATTTAAAGTAGCCTGTAAATAATAGAAAGTTCTCCCCTCTTGCGCCAGGGGCGGATTACTTAAATTCGGAGGTGAAGATGTGCTGTATAATGTACAAGATGCAGGAAATTTTATGACTGGGTTAGCATTTATATTAGTTGGGATGTCGGGTACCACCACCCAATTCGGAGCGCAAATAAATGAATTTGGTAAAGACACGGATGCAGATCAAAGAGCTATTGGTAATGGAGCAAATTAAAATGGTGTGAAATTGTCGGGAAGTAATGCACAAGATTCTATGAATTCGTTACGCGAGGCAGCTAAAGCTATTTTCTCATTCAATTGGTTTTAGCATATGAAATATAGTAAAATTGCAATAATCCTATTTATTAGTTTTATCCTTCGCCGTTGTTGGTGTTATCACCAACAACTTCCCAGATTTTCCCCTATTGAGTCACTCAGCGAGGTGAGTTAGCATGTTAAAGTTATCAATAGCCGAATAATAAAACTTTCTTTCTCTTTCTAAGTTGCAAGATGTTATTGGTGATAACACCAACAACGGCGAAAATGATCCCACTACAAAGCTGGGAGACTTTAAAACCAATACTACACATCCGCAAAATTCCACTAAAGCCGCCCTTACTACTTCCAGCACGCAGGCACAGTTTGATGCGATAACGGACTATACTTATGATGTGAATGGTAATCTTGCTTTAGACAATAACAAAGCTATCGGTGCCATCGCTTACAATTACCTGAACCTTCCACAAAACATCACCATAACCAGTAAAGGTACCATCGCTTATACCTATGATGCGGCAGGTAACAAGCTAAAAAAAGTCACTACCGAAAGCCCGTCTACCGCCAATGGCAATAAAACCATTACTACTACCACCCATTACATCGGCGGCCTGGTATACGAAAGCAAGACCACCAGCCCGGCCAATAGCCCTAATGACGATTACAGCAATGTGCTGCAGTATTTACCGCAGGAAGAAGGGAGGGTACGGTTTAAGCCAGGCACTACACCGGCCTTGTTTTATGATTATTTTTTGAAGGATCACTTGGGGAATGTGCGGATGGTATTGACAGAAGAAGCGAACGCCGACACCTACCCTGCATTAAGTTTCGAAGGCGCATCCGGAAGTACGGAAGTAACTAATCAATCGGCCATGTGGGAAAAAGCCGATGGTACCCCATTTGATGTAACGGGTAGCCGTACCACTAATGCGCAACTACAGGCAGTTACTACATTAGTGCCTGCAACAGGTACTTACAGTTTGCTGGTGCGCAGCAGTACTGGTAAGATCGGCGCAGGAAAGTTGCTGAAAGTGATGAGTGGAGACAAGATACATGCCACCGTGCAATATTATTTCAGTGCCAATACCGGAGGTTCCGGCACCGGATTGAGTACGCTTGTGAGTGCGCTGACCAATATATTGACTAACAGCGTAGCTAGTTCCGGCGTAGTAAAATCCAACGCGGCGGCACTATCTTCTGCGGTAAATGTGGATCCTGCAGCAGCCACTTACTTTACAAACGTTAACAATGCTTCGGGTTCCACCCGTCCTAAGGCATACCTGAATATTTTGTTTTTTGACGAGCAATTTAAGTTCGATGCCACAGCCAGCTACAGTGAACAGATCGGCACTACGAACCCTGGACAAATAGTGGTAGCATTAGGCAGTGCTAAACAGGCAAAGAAGAACGGATATTGCTATATTTACATCAGCAATGAAACCAATGACATGGTTTACTTTGATAACCTGACATTGAAGCATGAGCGGAGTCCTATACTGGAAGAAACTCATTATTATCCGTTCGGGTTGACGATGGCGGGAATAAGTTCGAAGGCCGCAGGAGTGACACCTAATAAAGAAAAGACTTTTCAGGATCAACGTTTTGATGATGATTTAGGATTGAACTGGGTGCAGTTCAAATGGCGGAATCATGATCCCCAGATCGGCAGATTTATAGAAATCGATCCCCTTGCTGATAAATATGTTTACAACAGCACATATGCTTTTTCAGAAAATAAAGTTACTTCTCATGTTGAGTTAGAATGCTTGGAAGCTGTTTTAATGGAGTCGATGCAGGAAGACCAAGATTGGCTAAATATTTATGATGGAGATAGGGATAAATTAGTTGCACGTCAAACTCAAGAAGGCAAAGGAATGGCTTTGGCATTAGGGGTTTCATTAGGGATTTGCTTTCCTGAACTTGGGCAGCTTCTTATCGCTTCTTACATGTGCGGAGTACCTCTTAATGGATCTCCACAATTGATGGCCGAATCAGTCGCCTCTCAAGTTGTATCAGAAGGAGGAGCAACAGCTTCAGGAGTTTCATTAGCAGATAAAGCACGAGTTCTTACGGCTGGAGGAGAAGTAGGAATGATGGACGGAACTGCAAACTTAGTAGTTGACGCAAAAACAGGATTTTTCAACATAAAATTAACTACAGGTTCAGAAACCGGGATTATTACCGGAGAAGTCAATATTAATAACAATGCAATTAAGTTTAGTGATATCGAAATAATTAATGCCAAAGGAGGATTAGGAACTATTGGGCAACAAGGTTCTATAGGGGCTACTTCTTTTAGCAAATTAACGAAGGAAATTACCGAACTGAGTAAGGCGGGTGGGTTTAATAAGGCCACAGTTGAATTTTCACGACTGAGACCACCAGGCTCAAATCTTCCAGACACAGATACAAGAACTATTACCTTATTTGATATAACACCAAACCCATAAAAATGAGAATACATCCCAAAATCAAAATATACATGGATTTACTTAGCGATTTAAGAGCTGAAGATTTTAAGGAGCGAGATTTGGAAATTCTAGGGATTTTGAATAATGCAGGCACAACGTCTACAGAAGCTATTATAGCATTACATTTTGCCTTAAATATTGAAATGGAAGTTGCTGAAAAGGTAGTTTATGCTTCTAATTTATGGAAGCCTGAACACATACAAGACATAGCATATCAAACAATGTTGTATATGAGCGACTATGATCTAAATCATTAAATAACCATAACTTATCAACCAAAGTCGGTCATTTTCGCCGTTGTTGGTGTTTTCACCAACAACTTCTATCAAGCCTCAAGATGTCGTTGGTGAAAACACCAACAACGGCGAAAAATAAATTTAGACGTCCCACCTTATAATGCATCAACAGGCATCCTACTTAACTGGAAGGATAATTTCGAAATAACGGTTATCCTTCAAAGCGACACTGTATGCCTAAAAGCGAATCAGGCGGGTTTAATATCTCTCGCCAACCATTTACTAAATATTGCTCAGAATGACGTGCCTATTGGGTCTCATATACATCTGGATGAATATAACTCATTGGAGGAAGGATATAATGAGTTTATTATCGAAAAAATCTGGCATTCCATGGAAGAGCCCAATCAGGTCTTTCACGGAGAGGTGTTGCGAGGCATGAACTAAAGCAATCTGCCCGCATTCATTTAGAATCGGAAGAGATTCCATGCTCCGCTCGAGATGACACAAAAAAACACGCAAACATTCACAAAAAAATCTGCGAAAATCTGCGTGTTATACATCCGCGTCTATCTGCGGGAAACCTTCTAATTCTTCAACGGCAGGAACGAATAATTTTTTCCGTATTCCATCATCTGTGCAAAAAAGCTGGTCGGGTATTCGATCTTTACATCCGATATCTTATCTCCATCCATTACCGGCACCAGCTTTGGCTGTATGAATCCACGATATGGCTTCACATTCAGTTTTGCATATCTTTCTAGTACTTCTTTATGCAATACCGGATCTACCATTACCCCATAAGTTTCTACCAGGTTTTTACCGGCATTGAAGTCGCCTTCTGATTTGATGCGTTGTATCTCTCTCAGCAACTGGCCAAACAATGTCCTTAGCTGTGCATAATCATTGATCTGCACATAAGTCTTGCCGTTTCTTTTCACCAACTCTACCACATTGTTCGGTTTGCCTTTTTCAAAAGCCCATTTTGCTATCAGCTGACGGTTACGCATATGCGCTTCTTCCACCTGGTCACCGAGTTTGAGCCTTGTAAGCTGCGTCATCAGGCCGTTCATCATGTAGTTATCATATTCCGCTTTGCCTACTTCCGTGGAAGGCGTAACACCGATATCTACCAGTTTCTGATCCATGATATAATACAATGCCACCAGGTCGGCACGGCCTTCTTCGAGGCAGCTGGCATAATTTTTCAACGTTTTTTCAGGCGTTTCCACACCTGGATTCAGTTGCCCGCTGGCATGGCCTATGCATTCGTGCATGTCTGTATGGAGATCAGCGGCCAGGCTGCCATATTTTCTTGCCCTTGCAATGATGGAATCGTTCAGGGCGAATTCATTGAGCACACCGCCTTTGGAAGAAGCTACATTGTAAGAATAAATGATATTGCTCAGCGAAACCGATTTCGATCCGGAATCTTTTCTGATCCAGTCAGAATTGGGCAGGTTGATACCGATAGGGGTGTTAGGTGCCGCATCGCCAGATTCCACCACGACAGTGATCGCTTTGGCGATGATGCCTTTCACATTTTTCTTCTTGTGCTCCGGTATCAGCGGGGAATTGTCTTCAAACCATTGTGCCTGTTTGGCGATGGCATCAATGCGTTTGGTAGCTTCCATGTCTTTTACAGAAACCACACTTTCAAAACTTCCTTTTTTACCAATAGGGTCCATGTACACTTCAATGAAACCATTCACCACATCCAGGTGGCTGTTCACATCCTTTACCCATGCTATGCTGTATTCGTCAAAAGTTTTCAGGTCGCCCGTCTGGTAATATTTTATCAAAAGGGTCAATGCTCTTTTCTGCTCTGCATTTTCTGCTACCTCAGCGGCTTTCTGCAGCCAGCCTACCATGCGTTCTATCGCAAAACTGTACATGCCGCCAACTTTCCAGGTCTTTTCCACCAGTACACCATTTTCTTTGATGAGTTTGCTATTGAGCCCCCAAAGCGGCGCATTGCCCTTCGAGTTGAATTTTGAATAAAAGGCTTCCACTTCTTTTTGTGTAACCCCTTCGTAAAAGTTTACAGACGATGCGGCTACGTTATCGATGTTAGCGGCAAGGTTTACCAGTTTTGGTTCGAATTTAAGATCAAAGACCAGCGGCTGTATTCGTGTAAGGAATGCTTTCACCGATTCCGAAGTATCCCTTGGCAGGGCTGCGGTATCGCTGGCGGCAACAATCTGAGAAAAATAATCGACACTTACTTCCGGGATGAATTTTTCGTTACCATAATGATGGTGGTTGCCATTGCTGAACCACACACGGCCACAATATTCTTCAAATTTTTTCCAATCGCTGCTGTTCTTATCGCCTTTATAGGTACCGTACACTGTTTCGAGCGTGCGGCGCAACAGAAGCCCATAGCGGCTTTTCTGGTCGTAAATGATATCGCGGCCACTCAGTGCGGCCTCGTACAGGTAATAAGCCAGCTGCTTTTGTTGCAGTGTAAGCTGGTTAAACCCGGGCACCTGGTAACGTAATATCTGCAGGTCGGCAAATGATTCGGCTTCTACGTTAAAACTGGTGTCGTACGAGATGGCGGAAGCGCCATCAGCAGTGTCTGTAAGTTTGGCGTCTTTGTTGTTATTGTTGTTGCAGGAAAAAATAGCAACAAAGGCAGCCAGCAAAAGGAAAGAACGGCTGCCGGAAATTTTGAATATCCTTGGCATACAAAACGATTTAAGTGGATGATAAAAATAAGCTATTCAAGCAGAACCAGTAAGAATTTTGCCGGGAAGACGGGAAGAAAAGTTCAATAATATTAATTTCTTCCCGTCTTCCCGGCAAAAAAAAATGTTTAAATTGAAGGATGATGGATATGACGAAACAAGTAGCGGATCTTTTTTTGCTGGCATTACCGATAGCCTGCATTGCCTGGACGGTTACGCATGAGGAGATATTCCGCGAGCCGCGGGAATTCTGTGTGAAAAAATCAAAAGATTGCAGGAATGTTCTGCAACGTAAATTCTTTTATGTTTTTACCTGCGAATATTGTTTCAGCCATTATGTAACGTTGGCTTTTCTTTTCATCAGCGGCTATCATCTATTGTTTGAGGATTGGCGCGGTTATCTTATAGGCGGCTTTGCGCTTGTATGGATAGCTAATATTTACATGAGTCTCTTCGGGCTTGTAAGAGTGGGTATGAAGCGGGAAAAGATGGAGGCGGATATAAAGGAAGTGGAGCTGAAAGAAGTAAAAGAAGAAATTAAGAATTAAAAATTAAGAATTAAGAATTAAGAATTAAGAATGCTGATGGATGCGATAAGGAAATGCAATTAGTAGAGTTCATTCGTAATTCGTAATTGACAATTCGTAATTAATTAAAGCGGAAGGTAAATGACACACCCGAAGAAGAAGCCGTTCTGCCAAAAAGAAAGTCTTCATAGAAGGCCTGCCAATGACCACATCATCACTTTCAGGAAAATACTTAAGTGTTTGAATTACAATTTTTTCTTAAAACATACACTGTTTTCTACACCTGCATACTGACCGTAGTTTGGGATCACGGAATAGTTGTTTTTTTTGTACAACGCGATGGCTTCGGGTTGCCGGATGCCCGTTTCGAGTACACAAGTAGAGTAACCTAATTCCTTTGCCCAAGCTTCAAGAGCTGCCAGTAACAAACCTGCAATCCCTTTGCCACGGTAAGCGGGCAACACATACATACGTTTTACTTCCATGCAGGAATCGTCGAATTCCTTGATGGCCCCGCAGCCAACAGCCATGCCTTTATAATACATGACCAGCACATGTTTGATATGGGTGACATGATTGTATTGTGCATAAAATGCATGTTCATCCCCATCGCGGATGGCGAGATCAGCATCTAGTTCAGCTACCAGCTTTTTGAAATCAGGGTTGGCAGATTCAGTTCTGATAATAGTGAAATTACCGGGACGGTTTGCTTTTTTCAATTCAAGCCAATTCGTTGGGGCACCTTCGTAATCAAATACCTCCACGAGTTCGAAACCCGATTTGCGGAGCACTTTTACAGAGTTTTCATTTTTGGGATCGGTGATGGCATAAATGGATTCAACATCAAAGGTTTCAAAGCCGAAATCTATGGCCGCCCGGGAAGCTTCCGTAGCATAGCCTTTTCCCCAATGTTTCTTTTTAAAGCGATAGCCTAATTCGTAAAAGTTGATATGGCCATTCAATGGCTGGTTGAAATATTTCAATCCGCACCAGCCAAGCCATTCATTCGTTTTTTTATCAACAACCGCCCAGCGGGCAGTACCAAATTGTTGCTGCTGAGATCGGAGCATACCAATCACCTCACGGATCTTTTCAATAGAATCCACCGGTTTGTTTTCGATATATAAGTGCACTTCAGGGTCGCTGTCCATTTCAAACATGTCAGCATCATCTGTCATTTCTATTTCGCGAAGAATAAGCCTGGGGGTTTCTGCAAAAATTTTCATACCCAAAAATAGGGGTTTAGGGGGTTTAGGAAAATATTACTGCTTCCTAAGCCCCTAAAATTCTAAACCCCTAAACTTCTAAACCCCTAAACTTCTAAACCCCTAAACTTCTAAACCCCTAAACTTCTAAACCCCTAAACCTCTAAACCCTAAACTAACTCTGAAAGAATTCCAAGAGGTCTTTATTGATCGTTGCAGCTTCGGTAGTAGGCATGCCATGCGGGAAGCCCGGGTAGGAGATCAGTTTGCCATTTTTCAGCAATGCCACAGCTTTCGGTGCAGTGATCGCATAGGGAACTATCTGGTCGTCTTCGCCATGTAGCACCAGCACGGGGATATCCACACTTTTCAGGTCTTCGGTAAAATCTGTTTCAGAAAAGGCTTTTACACAGTCGTGGTGTGCTTTTACAGAACCCATCATCCCCTGGCGCCACCAGTTGTCGCGTACACCCTGGGATATTTTTGCCCCTTCGCGGTTGTAGCCATAAAATGGTAAGGTAAAATCCTGGAAGGTTTGTGAACGGCTGAATGCAGTCCCGTTGCGGATATCGTCGAATACGGATGGAAGTACTCCATCGGGGTTGCTGTCGGTTCTTACCATCAGTGGAGTAACGGCGCTGATGAGCACGGCTTTTGCCACGCGGCCTTTTCCATATTTTGCAACATAACGGATCACTTCGCCGCCGCCGGTAGAATGGCCCACGTGGATGGCATCTTTGAGGTCGAGAGCCTGTACCAGTTCTGCCACATCAGCAGCATAAGTATCCATTTCATGTCCTTCGGAAACCTGCGAAGACCTTCCATGCCCGCGGCGGTCATGGGCGATCACGCGATATCCTTTTTGCAGAAAAAACATCATCTGGTTATCCCAGTCGTCGCCGGACAAAGGCCAGCCATGATGAAAAACGATCGGCTGGCCTGTGCCCCAATCCTTGTAATGAATTTCAGTACCATCTTTGACAGTGATCTTGCTCATGTGTGTTGATTTAATTATCGTGATGAAATAAATGATGTGGAAAGCAGCCGGAAAGGACTTTACCGGGTATACCGGTATAGCCAGGTGTAGGCACACAATTTACAAAATAATCGGAGATATAACAGGAGCCGAAAAGGATTAAAGAAAAAATAATAATGCCCGTCGGTCACTTTCTTTTTTTCAGCGGCTTATCGTTACTGGCTTTAGTTTCAATGACTTCATTCTGCTTTTTAGCCGCTTTGATGCTGGTGATGGATTCCTTGTCATTGTTATCATGATTTGCCGAACGGAAGTTTGTTTCTTTATCTTTTGTTAGCGGGGCTGATTTTTTTACTGTCTTTGCCATAAGGTGGTTTTGGAAAAAAAGTACAAAACACGTACCAAGGAAGGATAAACGCAGATTATAGTTGATTACGCAGATCTCGCAGATTATATTCTGCTTGCAGAAAATGAAGATTGCGTACCGGGGAGAAGGGATCACAGATTTTAAAGGGATAAAGGGGATTGCACAGATTATTTTCTGCTTTGCAGAAAACCAACATGCAGTTTATAAGAACTTGGTTTCATAAAAGTAAATCAAGTTCTTACAAACTGCATTTAGTTTTTCACGCAGTGAAAAATAATCTGTGCAATCCCCTTTATCCCTTTAAAATCTGTGATCCCCTTTTTTTCTTCCTTCTTCCCCACCAGATGATAAATCCCGTTACCGGCAGGCTCGCCGCGATCAGGCTTCCGAAGAAAGCGAGTATTTTGCCCGGCAGCCCCAGCACAGCACCCACATGGATATCATAATTCATGCGTACTATCTTATCAGCAACTTTTGCATCCCTGAATGCCCCGGCGTAACTGCCTGTTGCCGGGAGATCTTTGCCGGTGTATTGATCGTGGTGATAAAAATCGGTATTATAATATGTACCAGGGCGATGATTGATACCTACTTCAATGGGGTCGGTGTTGGTGGACGGGAAGTAGATGCCGAGGCTTTCATTGTCTTTTAAGGTTAACAAATGTTCTTTCCAGATCACATCCGCCATGTTTTTGCTGATGGCTACTTTGGTGGTATCGGATAGGGGATGCGCATGTTCTACGGGAGTTTTGCCACCGCTGCTTACCCAGTAAACCGTTTTGGCAAACCATTGAAAACCGAATACGAGCCCGGTAATAGCCAGGAAGATGGCCACCCAGGTCATGTAAAATCCGAGTACATTATGCAGGTCGTAATTTTTTCTGCGCCATCTGGCACTCCATTTTACCGAAAAGCGTTGTTTGCGTGCTGCTTTGTTTTTGGGCCACCAGAGAATGATCCCGGAGATCATCATCACCAGGAAGATCAGTGTGGCTGAAGCCATGACAGGCTGCCCGATATTATCCGGGAGCCAGAGATAAAAATGCCCATCGAGTATGAAACGGAAAAAATCCTTCTTCATGTTCCTGTGCTTTGTAACATGCCCGTTGTATGGGTTTACATAAACGATCTCGTAATGATCCGCATCATAATAAGAAACCACCGCGGCCTTTGCCGGGCCCGGATATTCGATGCCCAGCGCTTTTTTGGAAACAAGCACCTGTTCGGCTATCACACGGATATCGGATGGCGGGAGATAGGCGACATTTTCCTTGGGTACTTTTTTGTAAGGTTCGGTGAGGTTGCGTATCTCGGTTTCAAAAGCGAGTATACAACCGGTGATGCCCAGGATAACGACGATAACCCCTGAAGCCAGGCCGAGCCAGAGATGAATGATGCGTACCAGTTTTTTAAATGTCATATCCTGAAAAATGTACCTTTTTTATTTATACTGCAACGACTCAAATACGGACGACGTACGACCGACGACGGACAACCGATGCTTTTTTAAAGTTGAAAATTTATACTATCTATGATAGTATTTTAACCTTCAGCTTGAACGAAGTAGCGGTCGTCTTTTGTCTGTCGTCCGTCATCTGTTCTTAAAACTTATAACTCACGCTAAACCTTGCATTGGTGCCCGGTTCAGCCTGCCAATAGTAATGATCGGCATAAGGCCCGCCCGAATATAAATATTTATTCAGCAAATTATTTACCACCAGGTTGAAACCGATCTTTTCTTTCTGATAAGACAAACTACCATCCATGCGGAAATAATCCGGCAGGCTGTATTGTGAGCCATCAAATACATACCAGGGAGAACGTTTTACCTGGTATTGATAACCAACGGAAATACCGAAACCGGTGAGGGCGCCTTCGTCTATGCGATAGTTCAGCCAGGCATTCTGTACATGTTTGCTTGATCCCGGTACCTGGTTGCCCACGTTTTTAGGATCGGAATCTTTGGTCGTTTTTGCTTCCGTGAATGCATAGTTGATGATCACATCCAGCCCACGAACGATCTGGCCGCGGATATCCACTTCAACACCTTTGGTTTTTTGCTGGCCTGTCTGCCTGTAATAAAATTGTCCGGTGGGATCTCCGTTATTGTCATAAACAGGATGTTCCGGATCAATAGTAAGTACATTGTTGCGGGTGATCTGGTAGGCAGATACCGCTGAGTTCCATTTACCATTCAGCCAGTCGCGTTTGAAACCAACCTCCATATTGGTTCCGTTGATAGGGTCAAATGCTTTCTTCTGCCAGTCGCTGCCGTAATTTTCTACAAACGATTCATCCCTCAGGAAATATGCAGAAGTGTTTTGATCGATCGAATAGCTCAAACCTACACGTGGCGTGAATTTGCTGTTTTTGGAATCACCATTGTATGCATCGCCCGCTTTCAAAGTGGTGTATCTGCCGGCAAGGGTTAAACGAAGTTTGTTTTCGAGGAAACCAAGTTCATCCTGCGCATAAAAACCGGAGTAAGCGTTGTAATACCGAACACCCCTGTCGCGTACATTTTTGGTACGGTCAAATGTCGGGGGAGTTGCCAGGCCGTACACAGGCGCGTAGATATTGAACGGGCCACCGAGGTTTCCGCTCTGACTGAAGTCGTGGTAATAATCTTTATTGCTGATATCCAGTCCGCCGAGTATCTTTTGTGTAACAGCGCCGGTCCTTACTTCACCATTCAAAAACATCTGTCCCATTTTGCTGGTACCAAGGATATCCCAGATGCCATTGGTGCGTTGTACAATACTGTCGTTGGTAGGATCAAATCCTGCAACCCACATGGATGAGCCTTCCTGCTGGTAATTGAAATAAGCCATCTGTGCCGTGAATTTCCAGTCGTTGTTGATCTTATGATCGAATATCGCGAGAATGCTGCGGTCGTTCATTTTAGTTTTGGGGATATTGTTTTCCGTATTGGTAAAACTTTTTGGAACGGTAGCATACCCCGTTTTTGCAAAAACATAATTGGAGCCGATCACGTTCACTTCAGAATATTGCTGGGTGTATTCCAGCGTGATAGCGGTTTTGTCATCCACCAGGTATTTCAATACCGGCACGATAGAGTAGCGGTTGTTGAAGTCAAATTGCCTGTGAGAACCTTTTTCCTGGCCCATTACGTTGAGGCGGTATAATAATTTTCCGTCTTTTGATAACTTTCCATCAAGGTCGATGGTGGCACGGTACATATCAAAACTTCCTATAGATAAACCGATCTCACCTTTGGTACGACCGCTTGGTTTTTTTGTAACAACATTGTAGAAGCCGCTCGGGTCGCCGTTTGCCAGCATGAAACCTGCCGGGCCTTTTACAAATTCAATGCGTTCTACCATGCTCATGTCTTCCGTAAGCGGCCCCCAGGTGGTAGATACATTCATCCCATTGCGGAATGCGCCCACATTGCTGCCCCGCATGGTGATACGTGCATAGTTGTCCCAGTGCTCGATCCTTGTAGCGCCGCTTACGTTGCGGGTAACACCTTCAAGCATGTCGAATATCTGCTGGTCATTGATCAGCTTTGCAGTTACTACCTGTATGTTCTGCGGGATTTCGAGAATGGAACTTTGCAGGCGCATGGAAGAAGAAACGCGGTTGGTCTTGAAACTATTCTTATTGGCAACCACCACCACTTCGTTCAGTTCTTTGTTGGTCTGCACCAGTTCAAAAGATATATCTGTTGTTTTTCCCGGGGTAACAGTCACTTCCTGCTCCAGGTCTTTATAACCCACAAGGCTGACCAATACCGTGTATTTCCCGGCTTCGATATTTTTTAGCTGGAAAGCGCCCCGGTTGTCAGCCGTAGCATTTTTAGCCGTATTCTTTAAAAGGATGGTCACACCTTCCGCAGGTTGTTTGTCGGCCGTGATGATCTTCCCGGAAATTGATCCTGTTGATTGCTGTGCAAAGAGGTTGGCAGAGATCATTCCGAGCAGCATTAAGAGCATCGCTGTTTTCTTCATAATGTTCATGTATGGTCTGGTTTATATGTGTTTTAAATGAAAGGTCTTTTAATTATCTTTTTTAAAATTTCAAGCTGGCGCAATGTTTATTGCATACCGAAGTGATACGGGCGCAAATGTATCTGCACCAGGGTGGTGGCGACGTTGTAATCGGGAAAAATGTTTACGAATGCGGTAAAAGGCGGTGTAGGAAAGCCTATTGTCAGAGAAGTGTAAATTTATTGAACCACAGGACCAAGAGTAGTACAGAGTAGCACAGAGCTAAGAATAGAATATATTAATTCTCCCTCTGTGTCCCTTTGTGTCTTTATGTGTCTTTGTGGTTCTCCTTATTCTGCACGCAAACTTTGAGCAGGATTTGTCATCGATACTTTCAATGCTTTGTAACTGATGGTAAGGCCCATACAGGTGATGAAGATCAAAGCGAAACGGCGAACATAACATCCGGAATTAACCTGAAATGCTGTGTTCGCCGTGTCCATGTGCCGTTGTGTTTGACTTACAGTTGCGTACTCCAGTACAACTGTGCGATCCATTGTTTCGAATCTTCATCTTCATCCGAACTCCAGTCTTTCACCCTTTCTTTGAGTGTAGATTTGAGAACGGCATTGGTCATATATTTTTTGGCAGATGCCGGCTTGATCACTTTTTCGTCTACATTTTGTGTAGTGATCTTAGTAGCGATATAAGATGTATACATCCTCGGAATGGTAAGCCCCAGTATGGTTCCGGGCAAGCCGCTGATAGAGCATGGCCCGCCTGAAAGCGTGATCTCATCGGTGTAAAATGCGAATACGTATACGCTGTCCATGATCACACCAACAGCCTTGCGGCAATTATAACCCGCTATGATGCGGCTTTCGTTGGATAATTTCCATTGAATGTTGCGAACGGAATCTTCTACATTGAAATTAGAACCATACACATTTTTCTGCATGATGTATTTCCCGGTGTTATGATCAAAATACCAGGAATTTTCTTCATCGCTCTTGCGAAGGAATTCAGGTACTTTGGCGCCGGGTTCCCAGTGGTCAAATTTGAAGATGCTTTTGTTGTCGGCGAATGTAAGTGTATAAAAACCTGTCTTGAACTGCGAGGTCATATTCTCTTTGAGCATTTCCGCCCAGGAACTTGTGCCCAGCGTTTTTACAACATTTGTCTTCACTTCGTATTCGATCACCCCTTTGGAAATAAATTGCTGCGAATTTGCCTGCAGGCAACAAAACAGCGCAACTATTGATATGATTGTTTTCATCCTTTAAGTTTAAGTAGTTATTTTGTTTTAGAACCTTTGTTTTTGAAATCCCACTGGAACCCAAGCAGGAAGTACCTTTTCAGACGATCATTCCTTTGCTCCGTGTAAGTGTTCTGATAAAAGTTCCTTTCAATACCGATGTTCTGGTTCAGGATATCCCTCACTTTCAGATATGCGGTAAATTCATTGTTTTTGAATGTTCGCTGCAATTTCGCATTCCACATATTGTTGTTGAGGTCGGTGGTATTGTTGTTGAGTTTCTGGCGATAGTAGAACTGGTAGTCCGATTGTATCGACCATACTTTTTTGTAATAAACCGTTGCATCCAGCTGAAGCGTGTTGGTGCTGTAGCTGTAATTGCCCGCGCTGTTGTTGGTCTTGCTTTTGTTCAGGTTGAAATCGTTTCCAAGAGACACATCGTATTTTTTGTCTTTTGATTTTGACATCCAGAATCCTAAGCCAATATTACTGTTATTGGAATGGCTCAGTTCATTATTGATGATATTGGCATACCTGTTGAAACCTGCATTTACATTGAGGTTGAAACGGGTGTCGATCTTTTTGGCTTTAAAACCGAAGCCTCCATAAAAATTAGCGTTCACATTACCGTCAGTATTTACCGGGCGGGAAATGGTTTTACCATCCGATGTATACGTGCGGCTATCCGTGATAGAATTATTTGTCAGGGAAGTATAAACGGATTGGTATGTCCAGATATCTTTCAGGAAGTTATAGCTGTTGTGGCTGATGTTGAGTGTGTTGTTGAAGGACGGTTTCAGGTCCGGATTACCGATGTACCTGTTCAGCTCATCATCATTGTTACGAAGCGGCTGCAATTGGCTGATACTTGGCTGCTTGTTGTATCCATTGTAGTTTACACGCAATGAATGGTTCGCTTTGTAATTATACGTGAAGGATGCGGAAGGGAAGAAGTTGGTGTAATCCCTTTTGTAGCTGATGTCTGAACTCCTGTCGAGCAGATCGAAGTGAGTGATACCAACACCTGCACCAAAGTTGAACTTGATCTTTTTGAAGTTGTAACTGATCTTCGCCGATGGTTTGTTTACTACGATATTCTGTTTGAAATCGTTCGTAAGGGAATCCACGATCTCATCATATTTTGCGGTAGCAGGGGTGTAGTTGTACAGGTCCCTGTTGTTGGTTCCGTTGTTGAGTGTAAGCTCATGGCCGATCTCCAGTGAATATTTTTTGGAGAGCGGTTCTGTATACACCACCCTTGCCGACACATTCTGCGTAACCTTATCGCTTTCGATCATACGATCGGTAGAAGCAGGAGCGGGAACGCCCGGGTCGAAGCTGGTGTATTGTGATGTAAGGTAATTAGTCCCATCGCTGTGAAGCCTGTTCCAGTCTGTAGTTACAGACAATGTCCTTCTTGCTTTTTTAAATTTATGTTTGAAAATAACATTCGCGGAAAATGCCTGCTTATCAGAATTCGTGTTGTTCCGGATATCGCTGGTGTAATTCAATTGTTTCACGCCACCGGTTTCTATCGACCTGTCGGCGATGGTGATACCCTCACTTTCGGTGTGATAAAAACTTGTTTTCGCGGTAAACTTGATGGTATTATTTGAATCAAGCTTGATGTCGTAAGAAGCACTCAGCTTTATGTTATTGCGGTTGATATGGCTGTTGTTGACAGAGTTTTCATATAACACCGAATCTTCCCTGATGGTAGACCTTGTGAAAGTGCTCTGCATGTTCCGGTAATCCTGGCTGTTGAATTTCGGAGAAAAATTGAATGTCTTTTTATCATTCCATTTATTGCTGTATTGCACGCCGGCATTGATGTTGCGGATGAACCCGTTTTCTGTGTTCACATAGGGTTCATCATCGGAAGTGCCACCAGGCCAGGAATACATCATACCACCGTCTTCATCCATACTCATGGTGTAACTATCACTTTCGCCGCCAAATTTTTCGTTATCCTGCCAGCTCAGTCCATCCTGTCCGGTGTTGCCCGTCAGGAAAAAACCAGTTAGTTTTCTTTTGCCTTTGAAAGTGCTGAAAAGGATATTACTATTATAACGATCGTCTTTGTCTTTCAGCAAACCACCGGCGGCATCAATCTTTCCGAAGTAGCCCGTCTTTTTATCTTCTTTCAATTTCAGGTTGATGGTCTTCTGGGACTTCCCGTCGTCAATGCCGGTAAATTCCGACTGGTCGCTTTTTTTGTCAAATACCTGCACTTCTTTCACCGCATCGGCACGAAGGTTTTTTACGGCCATTCCCGGGTCATCACCAAAAAATTCTTCACCATCCACCAGCACTTTTTCCACTTTTACCCCCATCTGTTTTATCTGCCCGTCTTTATCCACCTGGAAACCGGGCATTTTTTTCAGCAGCTCTTCCACATTTGCGTTGGCGCTTACATTAAAGCTGTCGGCTGTGTATATAGTAGTATCACCTTTGATCCTCATGGGGCTGCCACTTTTGATGATGATCGCTTCCAGCAATTTGCTTTTTGCGGTCACCGATATTGGTGACAGTTGCTGAGTTTCACTTTTAATTTCGATGTCTTCCACATAATCTGCAAACAACGGATGCATCACCATCAGGATATATTTTCCCGGCACAGCTTTGGTAAGCTGATAAGAGCCATCGGCGGCGGTACGGGTGAAATCGATCAGCACTGAATCTTTTACCGACAACAAAGCCACTACTGCATTCTTGATTTCAGATTTGGAAGTCGTATCTTTCAGTACACCGGTAACGGTCGTTTTCTGGGCAAAGGAAAAATGTGATAGGAATAAAAAGCACAATAGGGTAAGAAGGCTTTTGTTCATGCAGTTAGTTTTAGGTTTGTCAAATATTAAATTTAATCGACTGACCGCAAAGTATGGATTACTAAATTATCGTTAAATCAATATTTTACAGGCGGTAAAAAACACACATGTTATGGCGTATGAAGACGAACATTTTATCGATTCAACAAAGATGGTGTGGAATTATTCTTTCTTCACAGATGAAGACATACAGCGTTTTCAGCACGGTGATATGTATGATGCGTATGAAAAATTCGGCAGCCATCAACTGACGGTTTTAAACACCGAAGGATTTTATTTCGCCGTGTGGGCGCCCAATGCCACCGCTGTGTCGCTCGTTGGGGAATTCAACGGCTGGAAAGAACATATCCATAAACTTTTTGTGCGCCAGGATTCCTCGGGCATCTGGGAAGGTTTTGTTCCGCGGATGCATCCTGGTTCTTTTTATAAATATCATATCAAAGGTTTTGATGGTATCGAATCTTTCAAAGCAGATCCGTTTGCATTTCATGGAGAACTGAGGCCGGGCACGGCATCTATCACCCGCAGCATCACCTGGCAATGGAATGATGCGCAATGGATGCAGAAAAGAAAACGGGCCAATTCCCTGCAGGCGCCATGGAGTGTTTACGAAGTACACCTGGGTAGCTGGATGCGGCCGGTGAAAGATGATGAGAACGCCTACACATCTTACCTCGACCTGATTGATCGTCTTGTTCCCTATGTAAAAAATATGGGGTTCACGCATGTGGAATTCATGCCGGTGATGGAACATCCGTACGATGGCAGCTGGGGTTACCAGGGCACAGGCTTTTTTGCCCCCACCTCACGGTTTGGGCTACCCGAAGAATTCATGAAGCTGGTGGAAGCACTTCATCAGCATGATATCGGCGTGATCCTCGATTGGGTGCCATCTCATTTTCCCAATGATGCACACGGGTTATACATGTTTGACGGCACACATACTTATGAGTATGCAGATATGCGTAAAGGTTTTCATCCCGACTGGAACAGTTATATTTTCAACTACTCTAGAGGTGAAGTGGTGTCTTTTTTGATCAGCAGCGCCCATTTCTGGTTAAACAAATATCATGTGGATGGTATACGGGTAGATGCTGTGAACTCTATTATCCGCCGCGATTTCAGCCGTAAGGAAGGGGAGTGGGAACGCAATGAATATGGCGGAAATGAAAATATTGAAGCCATTGATTTTTTAAAGAAAATGAACCGCATCATCTACCGCGATTTCCCTGACGTACAGACGATCGCGGAAGAAGCATCCGATTGGCCGGGGATCACCGGGCCGCTCAGTAAAGACGGTTTTGGTTTTGGAATGAAATGGATGATGGGATGGATGCACGATATGTTTCGCTATTTTAAAAAACTTCCTGCCGAAAGGATAAAAGTTCAGAATGATTTTACTTTCAGCATGATGTATTTCTACAATGAAAAATTCATGCTGCCGCTCAGCCACGATGAAGTGGTGCATGGCAAAAGTCCGATGATCTATAAGATGCCGGGAAATGAATGGGAGCAATTTGCCAATCTCCGGCTTTTGTATACCTGGATGTACACGCATCCGGGAGCGAAGTTGTTGTTCATGGGCAATGAATTCGGGCAGACTTCCGAATGGAATTATAAATCCGAACTCGATTGGGAATTGCTGCGTTATCCTGCTCATAACGATCTGCAGGAATGTGTCCGCGACCTGAACCATCTTTACCGCTCGGAACCGGCGTTGTTTGAACTCCAGTTTGATCCCAAGGGGTTCGAATGGGTGAACATTTCTAACCAAGAAAAAGGGATACTTGCATTTATGCGAAAAGGGAAATCGAAAAATGACGATATCCTTGTAGTTATGAATATGACAAACTTCCCTCAGAATGACTACAAAATTGAAATTAAGGGCAAATTCCAGTGGAAGGAAATATTTAATAGTGACGATGTAAAGTATTGGGGGAGTGGTAATTATAAAAATGAGAATATTCCATTTGTTAATGTTGATAAAAGGAGGAAAATTATTGAAATAAAACTGAATGTTCCGGCGTTTGGAGCTATGATATTTCGCTAACTTTAGTGCTTTCATCACCTCCTAGAAATCCACAAATGAAAAACCTGATTACCATCCTCGCAATTACTGTGTGCGGTAACGTACAGGCGCAGCAGTATGATAGTGCCCAATTCTACTACCAGACCGGCCTGACGGAAAAAGCAGCTAAACGGTATCTTGTAGCTTACAACAATTTTGCAAAATCAGTCAAGTTCAATCCCGGCTTTATCGATTCCCATTTGGAAAGTGGTTATGCTGCTCTTGAAATGAGGAAAACCGATCTTGCGATTGCCAGCTTCACGAAAGCGTACGAATTGCAGCCAACCAATTCTGCGGCGATCAAAGAACTTTCCAATCTTTATTTTAGCTATCGCCAATATGCGAAAGCGGTAGAGTTTGCGGAGAAATGCAAAACCTGCGATAACTCAGCACGCATTATCGGCATCAGCTATTATAAACAGGAAGATTATCCGGCTGCAGTGAAAGCACTTACAGATGCATTGGCGAAAAACAGTGCAGATGCTGAAGCAACTTATACATTGGCCCGCACTTATCTTGATATGGAAGAATACAAAAAAGCAGTTCCATATTACGAGAAGGCAGTAAAGATGGATGTTACCAAAAATACCTGGATGTACGAACTCGGCCTTTTGTATTATAACAACAACGATTATAAAAATGCTGTAGCCTCGTTCAACAATGCTGCTGCAAATGGTTACGTACAGTCAAATGATTTCAACGAAAACCTTGGCTATGCATCTTTATATAGCGAAGAATTTGAAAAAGGTGAAACGCTCCTGATGAAAGTGTGGAGCCGCAAGCCCGGGAATAAAGACATCCTGCGTGATATGGCTGAAATTCTTTACCAGAAAAAACAATATGACAAAGCATTGCAATACTGCCAGAAGCTGATGGAAATTGATGCTAAAGACGGCAAAGCATTGTACCAGGCAGGACTTTGTTTTATGAAAAAGGGACAAAAAGATCGCGGGCAGCAGATGTGTGATAAGGCGATCGAAATGGATCCGTCACTGGATGGCTTGAGAAAGAAAAAAGAAATGGCGGGAATGTAATTAGTTCAATTAAGAGTTAAGAATGTAAAAACGCGCCGATGGCGCGTTTTTTTTGCAAAAGATTTCCCGCAGATTTTCGCAGATGAAAGGCAAGCAGATTCCGCTGATATTATCTGCGATCATCTGCGTGTGTTAATCAGCAAAAATCTGCTGGGAATTTTACTGCATGATCATTTTTTGCGTCAGCAGAAGCTCATTGCCTTCGTGTATGCGTAACAGGTAGATACCGGCTGCAATACCTTTCAGCTCGATTTGTATCGTTCCACCCTGGCGGGCCGACAAGGTTTTCACTTTCCTGCCATCCGCAGCAAACAATTCAATCGTTGCCGGCCTGTCGAGGTTGATAGTTAGTTTATCAGTCACAGGATTGGGATAGGCTTGTATGGAAGCTCCGTAACCGATCGTACAAATGGATGAATAAGTATAACGGCCATCTTTTGTAAATATCTTCAGCCTGTATTGGCTTTTACCTTTGAGATGTGCCGCATCATAAAATGTGTAAACCTGCAGGGCACTATTACCAACTGCTCCCACGCTGCCGATTTTGGTAAATGAATTACCATCTGCGCTCCATTCTACCTCATAACGGTCTTCGTTTATTTCGCCTGAAGTTGTCCATACCAGTTTGGTTTGCTGCTGTTCTTTCGCCGCTTTGAACTGAAGAATTTTTAAAGGCAAAGCGCCGGTAAGTATATAAGTGTAAGTTTGTGAAACAGCCGAAGGGCCTACGTTGTCGGCATCCAGTGCGGTAACGTTTACTGTAAGCGGCCATGTGCTGCTATACTCATCTGCGCCGATATCTTTTGCACTTGTTCTGGCCTGCCGTTCATTATCCAGCAACACATTCGCATAAGTTCCCGAAGCGGCATCTATGGCCGGGCTGCCGAATGAAAGGCGCAGCACTTTGGATGCATTGCTTTGCAAACAATTTGCCGGGGCTGTGCAGATAGGCGCTGCAAGTTTAGGATCGATCACATTGATGGCCGTGGCTGTTGCCGTGATGCCAACTGTAGCCGAACCCGTAGGGTACATGATGTTGTTGTTGAATGTCACTCCCGCTAAGGATGCCGCACTGTAAGATTTGATGATCGGGTTGGTATTCTGCACCACTACATTGTTTTCAATACTGCAATTGACAGGCTTCAACGGATAATTTCCATTGTTATCAAACCCGATCTCGATATCGGATTTGTTGTTGACAAAAGTATTGAAAGCTACTTTCAGGTTTTCGGGGAGATAATGATCCGCTACGCTTGTAGAGGAATTCGTCACATCTCCGTTGGTAATGGTAATGGCCGCGTCCCATTTCGATCCGGTAAGCCCGGAGAAATAATTGTTGATCACGTGGTGGTCTTTTGCATACACCCGCACCCCCCCGCAACCGATCGTGCCCCCGTTGAACGTGGCTGTTTTGTTATCTCCGAAAAAATAATTTCCTTCCACCGTGCTCCTGAACCCTTGTCGCAGGCAGACCGTTCCAAGGCAGCGGACAAATGTATTGTAACGTACGGTGTTGTCGCAGGATTTGATAGAAACGATCTCCGGGTCACCATCGCAATCTTCAAAGAGATTGTATTCGATCAATGTGAATCCGCTGCTTTTCGACAGCGTGCTCACACCAACCCTGATGGATTCTTTTTCATTATCTGCACGCGGGCCGTTATTTTTAAAATGGTTATGGTCGATGGTATCATATTGCGTCTGCTGGTTGATATTTCCATCCATACGGATATAATTTCCAGCCTGGGTTTTTCCGGAAAAACTGTTGTGGTCAACCCTGTTGTATCCGCTGCGCAATGGTATCGGGCTGGCATAGGTATCGCCGATCGTGATCCAGGTGCAGGATGAAGTTTCGGTGTAAGCAAACTCGTTCTCCGTGATCCGGAATTTGCTGCAATTTTCCAGCTTGATGCCAGACCCGATCCCCGTACTTTGAAAGGAAAACCCTTTCAGTGTTACATATTTCATATTCCTGAAAACAAGCGCCGTCGCACCATTCAGGATCACCTGCCCTTTGTTTTTGGCCGTGATCACTATCGGTTGTAATTCGCATCCTGAACGGGTGATGGTAAGGCTGCTGAGGTTATAACTGCCGTCTTCCACTTCCACCGTATCGCCGGGATTCATAGCTGCCAGAGCGGCTTTGAAGGCAGTCACATTATTTACACTGCGTTTAACCGGTACCGTTGTGTTAAGGCTGATGACGGCGCCAATGACGATATTATCCGTTACTGTAAAGGTTTTTGTGAGTTGTGTTCCGGAAAGGCCACCTGTCCAGCCATCAAATTGATAGCACGCTTCATAACTAACGGTGGCGGTTACACTCGTTTCTTTATAATACATATTGTCTGCCGAAGCCGGCGAGAGTGTGATAGTGCCGTTGGCTGGTTGTGTAACATTTACCAGGTATTTGGGCGGTGGATTATTGTTGTCTATGCCAACATCGGCACCGATGGTCATGTTGTTATTGAGGGTAAATATTTTTACCGGTTCTGTGCCCGAAAGGTCACCTGTCCAGCCATTGTTGATATAACCCTGCGGTAATGTAAGCGTGGCGGTCACCTGTTGGCCAGCATTGTAAGGCGCCGCCGGGGACAAGCCGATACTACCGAACGCAGGCTGCGTGACGGTGATGGTTCGTGTAGTAGCAGATGCGCCAAAACTGATGTCGGGAATGGATGCAGTGCCAACATAGATATCATCGAATGCCGCATCCGACGTGGCTACCGTGGCATCAGCCAAATGATTGAACCGCAGCGAATGAAATTCTTTTACATTGGCAGCCCTCGTGCCGCTGGCAGCGGGTGTATACGCTTCCCTGAAGGCGAAATCAGTTGCATTGACATTACCGTTGACCGCTACCTTATATTTTTCTGTCGCAAAATCTACCTTGATGGAAATGCGCACCCAGCTATTGGCTGCCCATGTTCCAACATTTACCCCGGATCCGGAATTATAACCTTTGATGGAGCCGTCAGTTCCGAATTCAATTACGAATATACGTTTCGAACTTCCTCCCCACAGATCCATACCATTGATGGCAATCCCTTTGGTGGCAAAGCTTCCGGGGTTTACCCAGCAATCGGCATACACGTCGCCGGTTATACCCGGCACACTGCCGCTGTATGCTACCTGGTTGACCAGTAAAGTACCGGCAGTTGCACTCAGGTTTAGCGACTGCGTGCCTGTTTTGGCTTTTGCAGTGGTTATTACAGCAGTTCCCGAACTGACTGTCCAGCCGTTCTGGGCATTCACGTTGCCGGCCGTGTATACAGGCGATTCAAAAGAAGTTTGTAATGCTGTCTGCGAAAATGAGTGCAGGGCATTCATCAATAAAAAAAGCAGGAGTAGTTTTGTCCGCATGTTATATGGCTTTAAGTTGATTGTGAGCAGAATGCTTCCGGACAGATATCACACGACTACTTTAGCGTGTAGGCGTTGTCGTTACCATGGCATTCATCGAACCTTCAAATTAGACTGAAATACTGAAGCCTGTTGTTTTTGGGAGTTGGATGATTTGTAAATTATTGAAGGGCGGGAGCGTTTGCGGCGCAATCAAAGCCTTTCTGACAAAGGGTTTATCGAATAAATGGAAACGGGAGCGTTACCGGCAACGGTTGGGGACAAATGGATTATTTTCGGTCAGGCCGAAATCGAATGGATGAATTTCACCAGAGGTTGGATCAATGGGATTTTCCAAACTGTTTTTCCCCCGCTTTAATGGCCACATCGAGATTGTTCTCTCCTGGAGGTATGGGGCAGTTGTACCCTGAAGCATAGGCACAATAAGGATTGTAGGCTTTATTGAAATCCAGGATAACCGTAGTGTTCACGATATCTTTGATAAAAAACTCCAGGTATTTTCCACCACCATAACTTTCTTCGCCGCTGGTGAGGTCGGTGTAAGGAACAAAAAGATAATCCTTGTATTCTTTTGTGGCCATGAGGTCCTGGCTGCGGTAAACCCTTAACTGGTAAGGTTTGCGATCGATATCAAAGTTTAAGATCCCGTATTTGAAATAACGCGATGTGCGTGTACCGCTTGTTTTCATGATGAAACCTGAGGTGTCATTCAGCTGTATGAAATTCGCCACCACCTTGTATTTAGCATCGGGTGCAAAAAAGCGAAAGTATTTTTTATCGGCACCTTTCACCACTTCATGTGCATCAGCATAATTTTTCTGGTAACGCAGGATGGAGTCGGCATAGGCTTTTTTTGTCTGCGCATTCGCAAAGCCGGCAATTACCATTAACAAGAGAAGGGTAAAATATCTTTTCATTGTTTCATCAGTTCATCATCAGCACATTCACGCTGCGTTGTAAAATATTGAAGGCGATCTCGGCCATCAGGTTTTCCTTGTCAAGCGTAGGGTTTACTTCGGTGATCTCAAAGCAACAGATCTTCCTGTTTTGCATGAATTTACTGATCAGATCTTCGGCTTCCCTTTCGCGAAGGCCGTTGCTTACAGGCGTGCCGGTTCCTTTGCTCAGGGATGAATCAAGGCTGTCTACATCGAAGCTTACATATATATCTGTACAATCGCTAAGGTAACGGATCACCTTACGGCTCACATTTTCGGCACCGATGCGCCTTACTTCAGCAGTAGTGATCACTTTCATGCCGTGTTTTTCGATGAGGTGTTTTTCCTCTTTTTCATAATCCCGCAGGGAAATGAATACGATATCTTCCGGCAAAACCTTCGGTTCAATTTTTCCCAGCGATTTCAACTGGTTCCAAAGCCTGGTGGTCTTTTCGTCCAGCTCATGCGCTTTCATTTCCTGGTTGTCTTCGGCGATGGCAGTGGCCAAAGGCATACCATGCATGTTGCCCGAAGGGGTAGTATAGGGAGTATGAAGATCGGCATGGGCATCTATCCAGATCACGCCCAGCTTGCTTTTTGGCTTTGCCATCTTAATTCCGGCAATGGTACCGCCTGCGGTGCTGTGATCGCCGCTGAGGATCACGGGAAAAAAATTACTTTTAATGCTGTCACTAACGGCCTTGCTTATACGCTCATAAATGCTCAATACGCCGTGAATGCGTTTTGCGTAGGGCGATTGGATAGGTTCAAATAAAAGATCATTGGAAGTCTCTACTTTTTCGGAAGGGAAATGCACGAAAAAATTACTCATGAAATCAAGTGCGGCGATCTTGATCGCATCTATACCAAGGCTTGCTCCACGTGGTCCTGCGCCCAATTCGGAGGGCACTTCTATCAGTTTAATATTTTTCATCAGCAATTATTTAGTAAGGCCGGTTCGCCTGAAGTGGCTGCGGCAATGGCTTTCGAAGCGGCAATTTACAACATTCCGGCCAAAGGGTCTTCGCCTTTGACTGTTCCGGAGCGGGCGATGATCCTGAAACGGGTAAACATATCCTCACTGTACCAGCGTTGTTTTCTCGTTTTTTGTATCACTTCAGCATGTTCTTTCATGCCGTAGGCAAAAGCTTTCATATCGTCCTTACTTTGCCAGATGCTGAATGTGGCCTGCCGGATCCAGGGCATTTCGCCTATACCGAACGAACAGATAAAGCCTTTTGCACCTGCCATCTTATTGGCGACCCCTGCTACATTTTGCCAGAAATATTTCAATTTATTCATCCGGATGGTAGCCCTTGTAAGTACTGCTACCGGCCCGTCGTACGCAGATTTGGCCGGAAGCTCGCCGAATGCTTTCTTCCCGCTCCAGCTGCCGTGGCTTTCGAGCGGCTCAAGCAGGAGCGTGAATGTTTCGCAACCGAAGAATGCCCACCAGCCTGCTACCAGGCTACCGTACAATGAACGGTTATCCGATGATCCCCCCGGTTTATCATGCACCGCAAGTATAGCCCATTGCTGCAGATCCGGCACTTTATCGAATGTCCCGTTTTTTCCGCTGCCCATCAGTTTGTAAAAAGAAATGTTTTTTTTCGTCCGCAAGGGCAGATGAAATATAGCCATAGAAAAAAAAGCGAATGGTATGAATCTTTTTTTATACCGAACGATGGTGAGTGAAGTTGTCATATTGTTTGCGCAATGTACAATCGCGGCCCCGCTTTAAGAATTAAATTAATGCAATTTTATATTTGATGCCAGTTATACACATGTTAACAAATGTTAAAATTTGGCATAAGAAATGATAGGTTATATATAAACATTCAACATTTACAAAATTTCAGGTATGAAGAAAATTATCCGCAAATCAATCTTATTATTGATCGGTGTGAGCTTGTTTGCAAGTTCGCTAAATGCAGCTGCTGTAGTTACTGTAGCTGAACCCGTAAACCCGATCAGCGCGCCAGCGACACCGGTTGCCCCAGCCGAAGTGCCAAAGACATCTATCAAAGACGCTTTGAAAGAATTTAAGAGCCTTTCGCGTAAAGAAAGGAAATTAAGGCTTCGCGAAGCGAAACAACAGCTCAAAGAATTTAAGAAAGAAAAAAGAAATGGCAACGAACCAAGCACCAACACACTTTTATTGGTGATCCTTGCTATCCTGTTGCCACCATTGGCAGTGTACCTTCACGAAGGTGAGATCAACAGCAAATTCTGGATCAGCCTCCTGCTGACTTTATTGTTCTTTATCCCTGGTGTGATCTATGCACTGATAGTGGTATTGGGCAAAGACTAAAATTTAATTGATAATACGGTAATGGATAATGGGTAATGTCTCTGGTTTGAGATATTATCCATTATCCATTTTTCCGTTATCCATTATTTAAACGTATGCGTGGATCAATGATGGTATAGAGTATATCAGCCAGGATATTGATCAGGATGAAAATGAAAGCGCTGAATAATACGGAGCCCATTACGATCGGGTAGTCGAGCTTTTCAAGCGCCGCAACCGTGATCTTACCGATGCCTTTCCAGCCAAAAATATATTCCACGAAAAATGCCCCGGCGAGTAATTCCGCAAACCAGCCTGTGATGGCGGTGATCACCGGGTTAAGTGCATTTCGAAGCGCATGTTTGAAGATGACCGTGCGTGTACTAAGCCCTTTTGCATAAGCGGTTCGTATGTAATCCTGTCCGAGTACATCCAGCATGCTGCTCCTGGTAAGTTGTGTAATGATGGCCAGGGGCCTGATGCCCAATGTAAATGCCGGCAGGATCAGGTTTTTTAATACAAGATATTTTTCCCCTGTTACTTCGTCAATCTCAAATAAGCTACCTGTCAGATTCAGGCCGGTGTAAGGATGTAGTATTACGCCGAAGAGATAAGCGATGATGATGGCCATGAAAAATGAGGGCGCTGAAATCCCGGCGATGCTGCTGAAGATGGCGCTGGTATCGAGCCAGGTACCTTTTTTTACAGCCGCTGCCACCCCCAGCATGATGCCCCCTACGACAGCGAGCAGCATGGCGGCCAGCGCCAATACAATGGTGCCGGGCAGCGCTTCGGACAATACATCGATGGTATCTTTTTTTGTCTGGTAACTCTTGCGCAGGTAAGGTATCTTGATGCCGATCCTGGTGCCACTTCCAACGAAAAGCCCCCGCAGTTTTTTTTGCTCTATTTCTTCACGGGTATGTATGGATAATGGAGAAACATCATTGAGATAAAGGACAAATTGTTGCCACTTTGGTTTATCGAGGTAAAGGTCTTTACGGATGTTTTCCATCGTCTTCTTATCGCCGGTCTGGCCAACAATGAGCCTTGCCGGATCGCCAAATCCCTGGAACATCACAAAAACGAGCACCACCACGCCAATGAGGACGAGGGTAGCGTAAAATAGTTTTTGTAAGATGTATCGCATGATAATCGCAGATTAAAGATGATTACGCGGATTTCGCTGATCAGGTTTAAAGGTTTAACGCATGTTCACCCTTCAAAGGTTTTTATTCTTTATTCTTTATTCTTAATTTTTAATTCTTAATTGTTCTTCATGTCTCTCCAGCTCAATTTATTTTTCACCACCGGCCCTTCCATCACAAACAGCGTAGGATTCACCCGGGCTGCTGTTTTGATGGCAATTCCGTCTGAAGATAATACTCCATTGGTAAAAATTTTATGGTCTTGCAGATAATCATAAACAGCTTGTTGCTGTGCGGTGATGACATATACTTTCGTTCCTTCTTGCTGAGCCTTTTCATTTAGTTGAAAAAATTTCTTTCTCCATTGAGCGGTATCAACAGTCAGTTCCTTTACAAAAAAAAGGTAGTATTTGCCTTTCGTATTTAATACGCTATCCGTGACCTTTATTCCATCTTCATCCGTCAATGAAAAATCGTTGATCAGCGGGATATTATTTTTACCGGGTGACACTAACACTTGTTTTCTTTCTACAAACTTCCAGGAACTGTCCGGAAGGCTGGCAACTGTGAAGTTTTTCTTCGTACCATCTTTTTCATACACAAAATTATAGTCGAACACATCGGGTACAGCATCGGCGGGCATTTTGCGCAATTCCAATATATTATTGCCAACCTTGTAAGGAAGGCAATCTTTCAACGGCAAATGTTTTAACACGTGGAATTGGAGATAAAGTGTGAGCGCTATTCCGAGTACAACAGCCAACGTATTTGACAGCGGTTTCAACACCGGGGTGATATATTTTGTATTGATCAGCAGGAAGATCACAAACAACAAGAGAATGATATCCTTGGTGAAAGTCTGGATGGGCGTGAGTGGAATACAATCACCAAAGCAGCCACAGGCACGTATCTTGCCACTGAACAATACATAACTTGTAAGGAATGTAAAGAACAACATGAGCAACAACAATATCCAGGTGGTGAGTTTTTTCTTCCAGCCCAGCAGCAACGCCAGCCCTACAGCCACTTCCAGCGTGATCATGATGATGGAGAAACTTACAGCATACTTATCAAACGCAGACATCAGCCCTTTCATGATGCCGGCATTGGCCCAGGCTTCAAAAAATTCCTGCATCTTGTAGGCAAGCCCGAGTGGATCGATCGCCTTCACCAATCCGGAAAATATGAATAGGGCTCCTGTCAGTATTCGTATAATAGTAACTGTTAGTTTCATCAATGATTATTTTAGTGTTTGCCTTCGCTGATCAGGATCAGTGCAAAGACTGCATAGTTGAGAATATCAAAAAAGTTGGCATCGATGCCTTCGCTGGCGATCGTTTTGCCTTTATTGGCCAGTATCTGCTTGATGCGGAGTATCTTGGCCAGCGACAGGTCAACAAAACTTTCCTGGCTCATATCGCGCCATGCTTCGCCGTAGTCGTGGTTCTTGTCTTCCATCAGTTTTTTTGCCATCAACACCTTCTGGCTGTAGCGTTCATTCACTTCCTGTACCGGCAGTTGCTCGGTTTCATCATTCTGTATATCGAGTTGTATCAACCCGATCACCGCATAATTCAATATGCCCTGGAATTCGCTTTTTATATCATCGCCGATGCGCTGTTCTTTTTTCTCCTGTATCGTCCTGATCCTTTTTGCTTTGATGTAGATCTGGTCGGCCACCGAAATGGTGCGGTATACACGCCACGAAGTGCCGTAATCACTGGTTTTCCGGATAAACGTTTCCTGGCATCCGCCAATCACTTTGTCATACTGTTCGCTGGTTGTCATTATTATCCCGTGAATTATTTATAATTGATGCAAATTTGTGTATCTCTTCAAAAATACAATTAGTATATCAAATGTTTACACTTAACTGCAAAGGAAAATTGCTGGCGATTGAAAAACCGGTGGTGATGGGCATCCTCAACATTACGGCCGATTCGTTTTACAAAGGTTATCTCAACGATGGTACGGCAGCGATCCTTCAGCAGGCAGAGCGGATGATCGGCGAAGGTGCGGCGATCATCGATATAGGTGGTCAAAGTACCCGGCCCGGCAGCGTTGCTGTAAGCGCCGAAGAAGAACTGGAAAGGGTAGTGCCGGTGATTGAACTGTTGTCGCAACAGTTTCCGGAACTGGTCCTGTCGATCGATACGTACTACAGCAAAGTGGCGGTAGCGGCTGTTACAGCCGGAGCTTCCATTGTAAACGATATCAGTGGGGGCAACCTGGATGCGGCTATGATACCGGCCGTAGGAAAATCAGCAGTTCCATACATCTGCATGCACATGAAAGGAATACCTGCCACCATGCAGGATTCGCCGCAATATGAAGATGTGGTACAGGAAGTGCTTGAGTTTTTTGTAAATAAAACAGCGGAATGTAAAGCCGCCGGTATCAACGACCTGATCCTTGACCCGGGGTTTGGCTTTGGCAAAACTACCCGCCATAATTTTCAGCTGCTGAAAAACCTTTCAGCATTCCAGATCTTCGAAAAGCCTTTGTTAGCGGGCCTTTCCCGCAAGGGAACCATTTACCGCACACTCGGCATTACTGCCGGAGAAGCCCTGAATGGCACTACCATCCTGAACACGCTGGCGCTGCAAAATGGAGCAGCCATACTTCGGGTACATGATGTGAAGGAAGCGGTGGAAGCGGTTAAGCTGATGGAAGAATATAAGGATGTATGATCTATGATCTGATCCCTTTTGAACCAGATTTCATTCAATTCAACTAACGATATTCAGTTTAAAGATCATAGATCACACATCATAGATCATAGATTAAAAAAAAAGCCGCACTTTCGTACGGCCTTCCTGTCTTAAAAAGTTCTGCTTATTTTGTAGCGGGTACCGGGTTAGCTTTTTTGATGCTATCCATGTATTTCTGCTGCATTTCCTGCATTTTTTTGGTTCTGATCTCCACGTCTGCTTTAGCCTCTGCTTTGTTCAACACATCTAATATTTCGATATCGAAAACGAGGATCGAGTTTGCCGGAACAAGTTCCGACGGGCTTTGGGCGCCATATGCCAATGCTGAAGGAATGTACAATTTAGCTTTTGTGCCTTTGTTCATTTGAGTGATCGCATCTTTCCAGCCGGCGATAACTGTCATACCTAAAGATGGGTCATTGGTGAAGTTTACCGTAAGTGGTTCGCTTGGGCCTTTTGACGGATCGGTATTGCTGTCAAACATAACACCTGCCATTGTTTTACCGGTGTAGTTCACTTTTACAACATTAGAAGTATCTACCAACGGACCAGCACCAGCCTGGATCACTTCGTAGTAAGTTCCCAAAGGAGCTTTGGTTGCTTTGATGTTGTTTTTTGCGAAGTAATCAGTCAGCGTCTTATCATCTTTCTTTACCAGTTCTTCCGTTTTCTTTTTTGCAATTGCTTCAGCAACAGGGATCGCTGCCTGCCTTGCTTTATCAGCTTCAGCCTGGGTTGCATAAGTGTTGGTGATCTTGTAGGTCTGAACGATGAATTTTCCTTTCTGCATCCATGGAGCAGCAGGGCCGCTCTTCATGAGGCTGTCGGTAGACAACTTGATGATGATGCTATCGCCTACATGTATTGTCTTGAATATTTCTTTGTACAACGGAGGGAAATTGGCAGTATCGTATGGCGCAAACTGTGGCATACCTTGTTCAACGCTGCTGTACAGCAGGCTGTCGTTGTATTTTACAACGGCATTCATTTCCATGGTGTTGCCCGGCATAACCAGTTTTCCGCCTTTGCCAGAAATGATCTTGTATTCAGTACCATCTTTGGCTTTTTTGAAAGGTTCGGTACATGCAGAAAAAGCTACAACTGCAAGTATCAATAAATAAGAGATCTTTCTCATTGTGTGGTGATTTGTTTATTTTAAAATTTATAAGTGCTTAATTGGTCCCTGTTTTCCATCATGGCCTTTTTGAATGCTACCACAACGTTTTCGAGTGTTTCTTTACTTTGTCCGCCGGCCGCGTTAAAATGCCCGCCACCATTGAAATATTTACGTGCAAAGGTATTTACATCAAAATCCCCTTTACTCCTGAAAGAGCATTTCCTTTCTTCGCCCCGGTCGATCACGATGGCAGCCAGCTTGATGCCTTCGATGCTCAAAGGATAGTTTACCAGCCCTTCGGTATCGCCGGTCTTGATGTCATATTTCACCAGGTCGGCAGCCGGTATCGCTATCAGCGCCGTATTGTATTCATAAAAAACTTCCATCCTGTTCAGCAGCACATTGCCGATGAAGCGCAGGCGGCTTTCGGAAAAATTATCATAGATGGCTTCATGAACAATGCCGTGTTCCAATCCATGTTCCTTCAAAGTAGCCACCAGCCGGTGTACATTGGCCGAGGTGGAGGGGAAACGGAAAGATCCGGTATCTGTCATCACTCCGGTATAGATACATTCTGCGATGTCTTTGTTGATCTTGTCAGCATGTCCCGAACCAATGATCACATCAAACACCATTTCGGCGGTAGAGCTTTTGTCGGTATCGCTTACGCCATAGGCGAAAACTTCCGTCTGCGGCTGCTGGTGATGATCGATCAGGATGCGTTGTGCATTGGTAGCCAATAATGCGGGCTCCATATTTTTGGTACGGCCGAGCGTATTGAAATCGAGGCAAAATATCCAGTCTGCCGCCTCAATGAGCTGGTTGGATTGTTCCGTTTGCCTTTCGTAATCCAGTACCTGCTTGCAGCCCGGCATCCAATTGAGAAAAGATGCCCAGTTGGTAGGGGAGATCACGGTGGCGTCGTGCCCGAATTGTTTCAGGAAATGATATAATCCCAGGGTAGAGCCCATTGCATCACCATCCGGTTTCTGATGCATGGTGATGACCACCTGTTTTTTAGGACCGGTAAACTGGGGGTATAAATTGGCGATCTGCTGCATAAAGAGCGCAAAAGTAGGGAAAAGGGGGGGAATTACGAATTACGAGTTACGAATTACGAATTGTTTACAAATATTAAGAATCCACCCACATTTCAGTGTTCCTGATCTGTTACCGGCGACGATTTTATGGAACCATTCGTAATTCGTAATTTGTAATTGGCAATTGGTTCTTATCTTTGCGCCCAAAATTGATATATAATGACTAACAGAACATTTACGATGATAAAGCCTGATGCTACAGAAAAAGGGAGCACCGGCGGTATCCTACAAATGATCAATGCTGCAGGCTTCAGGATTGTAGCGATGAAAATGACCCATTTAAGTTCAGAAAAAGCTGGTGAATTTTATGCTGTGCATAAAGAACGCCCTTTTTACGGCGAACTGGTAGAATTTATGAGCCGTGGCCCTATCACTGCCGCTATTCTTGAAAAGGACAATGCAGTGGAAGATTTCCGTAAACTGATCGGCGCTACCAACCCTGCACAGGCAGAAGAAGGTACCATCCGTAAGAAATATGCTACTTCTATCGGCGAAAACGCTGTTCATGGAAGCGATAGCGACGAAAATGCGCAGATCGAAGGTGATTTCTTCTTCAGCAAACTGGAACAATTTTAGTAGGTACGTGCCTGTGGCGCGTATAAGTCAATAGTGAATAGTCAATGGTGAAACCTTCGAAGGTTGTACTGATTGGCAATTTATTTTTACTGACAGGTTTATCCGGTTATTGCGGAAGCAAGCAATCTCTTAAAAATAATCAATAAAATGCCCTCTTTATTAGAGGGCATTTTATATTTCAGACCTGCCATAAAAGAATTCTTAATTTTTAATTCTTAATTTTTAATTGGGCGGCAAAAAGTGTCGCTTTTAACTAACTTGCGCCCATGAAAGAAGTATATATCATTTCCGCTGTCCGTACGCCAATCGGAAGCTTTGGAGGTTCGTTAAAAGATTTTTCTGCTACACAGCTGGGGGCATTGGCCATTAAAGGCGCTATTGAAAAAGCCGGCATCCAGCCTTCGGCGGTGAATGATGTGCTGATGGGATCCGTGATACAGGCGAATCTCGGACAGGCGCCTGCCCGCCAGGCAGCAAAGTTTGCGGGTTTGCCCAATGAAGTGAATTGTACCACCGTCAATAAAGTTTGCGCCAGCGGTATGAAAGCCATTTCGCAGGCAGCGCAAAGCATTATGCTCGGCGACGCGGATATCGTGGTGGCGGGGGGGATGGAAAGCATGAGCAATGTGCCTTTTTATTCGGAAAACCTGCGTTGGGGAAATAAATATGGTAATGTATCTCTTGTAGACGGATTGGTAAAAGACGGCCTGACAGATGTATATGACGGAAAAGCGATGGGAAATGCGGCCGAACTTTGTGCCTCCACCTGCGGTATAACGAGGGAAGAGCAGGATGCTTTTGCCATTGAGAGTTACACACGCAGCCAGGCCGCTACTGCAGCCGGCAAATTTGAAAATGAGATTGTTCCGGTAAGCATTCCGCAGCGCAAAGGAGACCCGATCGTGTTTGCGAAAGATGAAGAAGCTTATAACGTGAAATTTGATAAGATACCTGAACTCAAAGGCGCTTTCGTAAAAGATGGTACCGTTACTGCCGCCAACGCGAGCACACTCAACGATGGCGCGGCTGCGCTGGTACTGATGAGCAAAGAAAAAGCGGAGGAACTCGGACTGAAGCCGATCGCGAAGATCGTTGCTTACGCCGATGCTGAACAGGCACCTGAATTATTTACCACCACTCCTTCTATAGCGGTTCCGAAAGCCGTAGCCAAAGCCGGATTGAAAATGGAAGATATCAGCTTCTGGGAACTCAATGAAGCGTTCAGCGTAGTAGGCATTGAAAATACCCGCCGCATGAAACTCGATCCGGCAACGGTGAACGTCAATGGTGGCGCGGTTTCCATTGGTCACCCATTAGGATGCAGTGGCGCAAGGATCATTGTGACTCTGATAAACGTGCTGAAACAAAACGGGGGAAAATATGGCGCTGCCGGAATCTGTAACGGCGGTGGGGGAGCAAGCGCAATGGTGATTGAAAATATGTAAGACGACGACAGACAACGGACGACAGACGACGGACAACCGCTGGTTCATTAAGTTGGGGCAACGAAAAATAAACGCAGATTTCTGATTGATTTATGGATTTCGCAGATTTTTGCTGGCGCAAAAAATGCATGTCTTAAAATATTGAACCAATGTATGGCGCTCAATTTTTAAGACATGCATTTTTTTTAAGACAACGGATGACCGAATACCCGCTACCGCTGGTCATTAAAGTGTAAATAGTTAAAGTATCCCCGATATTTTAATAAAATTGAAATTATAATGAACGTACGGTTGTCTGTGGTCGCTGTGGTCTCTCGTCTGTCGTCAGTTCAAATGCTGCCGCAATGTTTTCACCAGGTGCGATAATTCAAACGGTTTCGCGATAAAATCATTCGCTTTACAGTCTTCCAGATAATTTCCCATTTCGGCGTTGGCGGAGAAAAGTACTACAGGCAGGTGCCTGGTATCATCGGTATGCTTGAGGTCTTTGCAGATATTACGCCCATCGGCGCCGCCCAGCGATACATCCAGGAGTACAAGATCAGGCTTGAAACTGCGGATCTTATCCGGTATGTCTTCCCACCTGGAGATCGCTTCTACTGAAAAATTGTTGATGGAGAGGGCTATTTTTACCAGCGTCAATATATCAAGGTCGTCGTCTACGACAAGAATCTTGTTCATATGCTTGAATTAAAACCTTTGCTAATTTAAATCAAAAAGAAATTAAACGGGTTTGACATTCGTCAAACTGCTTTTGTCATATTTCATCGGCAATGAAAAATAAAATGCCGAGCCTTCCTTCGTGGATTCCACCCAGATCTTTCCATGATGACGGTCGATGATATCCTTGCAGATGTAAAGCCCCAGCCCGAACCCTGAAATATGGATCGAAGTATCTTTTGTACGATAAAACCGGTCGAATATATTCGGTAGTTCTTCCGCCGGAATACCCGGGCCATGATCCTGTACCATGATCAACATCTCTTCTCCATCGCTGCTGCTGTTTACCAACACTTCTTTTTCTCCGGGAGAATATTTGATGGCGTTGGAAAGCAGGTTTACCATCACCTGTTCTATCCTTTGCCTGTCTGCCCGGATCATTCCAGGTGAATGATCTCCGTTCCAGGTGATCTTATGTGTGCCCGAGACCATCCTGAATCCCGCGATCGACTCTTCCAGTAATGTTCCCATGTCAAATTCCTGCACATTCAATTCCAGTTGCCCGCTCTGCATCTTCGAAACGTCGAGAAGGTCTTTTATCAGCCGCTCCAGCTTCTGTACATTTTCCAAAGCCTTTTGTACAAACTGTTTCTTAGGCTGCTGGTCTTCCATCGAATCTATCAGGTCGATGTACCCTTTGATCGTCGTGAGTGGTGTTTTCAACTCATGACTGGCAATCCCGATGAATTCTTCTTTTCGCCGCTGCGATTCCTTCACCTGCACCATCAACGAATTGTACACCCTCACCAATGTGCTGATTTCATCTTTCCCTTCGTCTACCAACGGTTTACTGTAGTCACCGGTGCTGCCTGCGTCTTTCATCGTATTCACCAGCATCAGCAACCTTTTGGAGATATACGGCTGAATGAGTAATGCAATGAGGAAAGAAGAGGCGATCGCAATTACCAGCAATATTCCAGCCAGTTCGAACTTTTCCCGTTTTATTTTTTCCAGTTCACTCAATTCAACCTCGAGCATCACTTTGCCCAGTACCTTTTTATCGGCAACGATGAGGCTTGTCACATACAATCGTCCATATTCCAGCACATAACCATTGTTGGGGAGATCCTTCGGAATTGCCATCCCGACTGCGGTGTCTTTTACATACTTCGCAAATGTTCTTCCCGTACTGTCGATGATGGCCGCATGAAGGATATCCGGAGCCACATCGTGCAATTCGGAGAGGATCTGATGTGCCGCTTCGTTATCCATGAATTGCAGAGTAGAAACGTTGTTGGCCGCCAACACCTGCGCCAGCCCCAGCATACTGTCGATCTTGCGTTGTTTGTATCCCCTGATATCCGTAATTATAAAAACAGTGAACACGATCAATAATACGAGCACACTGGTAAACACCTGCATCAGTATCAGCTTATTCCTTATAGATATGCCTCGCAATTTTATCAACATGAATATTCCATATTTTCTTAACCGTGGAGATTTTTATCTGCCAAACCCGTTCCATTTTTTTCTCCGCGGCTAAAGTTAATCTACCAATATCGCCAGCTTCAGCAACTGCGAACCCGCCTTGAGCCCCGCAGCATCGATCGCTTTCAGGTTCGTTTCAAATTTTATCTTGTCATTGATCATCACAAAATTAAATGCCGTTCCTTTTTTTGCCAGCCCCGTTTCCTCACTTACAGTCAGCACGCCACGTCCGGCCTTGTCCAGTATGGACTGCAGCGGAAATGTTGTTGTACGGGGAATGAAAAGAATGTTACAATATTGTATCTCTTCGGGTTTATTATACGTCTGAATTACGATCCGCCTTTTGCCTACAGCATTTGTGAGGGCAATTTCATTGAGTGCTATGGATACCGGGGAAGGACCTATCACGCCGATCACAAAATCGGAACCTTCGGCATCCATGCTCCAATCGATATAACGGGTAAAATTATATATGAATACGGCTTTGAGATCTGCCTGCCTGTCTCCGGATTGCGCAACGGCAGCGCCCCAGCCGGAACACAGCAGCATAAGCAGCAGGAAAAAGCATTTGCGTATCATATACTAACTCAAATTATTCTTAAAATCGGATGCCAATTTTAAACATCCCGTTGATACCGGGCTGCTCAAGTACTGTTGAATATAAATAACCGTCGGCAGTACGGAAACCGGGATCGTGCCATGTACTGTTGAATATGTTCCGGACATTAATGCTTGCCGTAATTCCTTTATTGAATAATTCTTTTGTGCTCAGTACACAGTTGGCCAGGAAATACCCATCTACCGGGCCGTAGGGATCGGTTCTCGGTACATTTCTTTTGCCGATCCAGTTGCCGATGAGGGTGATGTCAAACAATTCCCCCACGGTAACGGTGATACCCGCATTCCCTTTGATACGGGCTACGCCGGAACTCTGCCGGGATAAGCCAGTAAGCAGGTTTTTGCCGCGGGCATCCTGGTAAGTGAGGTTTACAAAACAAGTGGTATTGGCAAGAGGACTAAAATCTACCACCGCTTCAAGGCCGGTCGTTTTTTGCTCGGCAGGGTTTTTATCAGGTTCCAGCCCGGAGAGATTTCCGAGCACGATGACATCGGTGAGTGAATTGCGGAAGCCATTCAGTTGCATACGCATACTGCCGGACAAAGCATAGATCACGTTCACTTCGTACGTTCTTATCTTTTCTGTTTCCAAAGTGAAATTTGGCGGGGCCTGGTATATTTCGGTATTGGTAGGAGCCCTGAAAGCCCGCCCGTACTGAAATTTCAACGTGAGCTTGTCTGTAGGTTTATTTACCACAGAGATCCTCGGACTGATAGCGCTGCCGAAATAGCTGTTGTAATCATACCTTGCCCCTATGGTGAAGCTGGTGCTTTTAAACAGGTTGGTCTGGTGCACATACTGCAGGTAGCTGCCAAAATTATTGCGGATATCGCTTACCCTCGGCAGGAAGGTGGAATTGAGATTGGTAAGCGTATCCCTGCCATCGATGAGATAGATATCGTTGACGGTATCGATGGTGGCTTTGCGGTCGCCCCTTTCCACATCATCCCTGAAATATTGTATGCCGGCGGAAAATTTCTGTTTGTTGTTGATCGAATAGTTGGCAATGAACTCGCCGGAAACGCGGTTGGATGAATTAGCGAGGATGGCCCGGATAAGTTTATTCCCGCTTAACGTCAGATAGGCATAAGAATCATCGGAAGTGCCGGTTTCGCGGTAAACTACCCGGGAAAGCAGGTTGAATTTATCATTCGGTTTAAATTCATTCTGCAGGTAAAAAGTGCGCAGGTAGGAATTGTTCAGCCCGGATTTTTCACCCCGGATATCTCTTGTAACCAACCCGATCACCCCCTGGTTCATATTTCCCTGTGGGGGCAAACCCAGAAATACGGTGGGACTGTTTAAAAAAGTGCCCCAGCCCATCGGGGTATTATAACTGCGGAAACCGAGTGTTGTAAGCGATCTTTTTGCCTGGTAAGAAATGGCGGCATTGAGTGAAAATGCTTTATCTACATAAGATGCGGCATAATTGGGATCCCTGTTTTTGAATACCGGGCCATCCGTACTGTATAAGGTTCCGGCAAGAGAAAGATCCCAGTTCCCTTTTTTAATGCCCATCGATATTTTTTGAAAGGAAGTATTGAAGGTGCCCAATCCTTTTTCAAATTTAAATCCGTTGATATCAGCTCCTTTTTTTGTGATGATATTGATCACGCCCCCAAAAGCGTTGGCGCCATAGAGCGCCGATGCCGGCCCCCAGATGATCTCTACGCGTTCGGCATTGTGCAGGCTGTATACCGGCCCGGCCATATCGTTGGAACCGATGATATTATTCTCGGGGATGCCATCTACCATGAGCAGTGCACGCAGGTTTTCGGCGCCATACATGCCACGGAAATAAAAGAGGGTAGGCGCATAACCATTTACATGGATCATATCGATGCCCGGAATATCGCGGAGTGCGTCTTCGAGTTGTTCGTATCCCCGTTTGGCAATTTGTTTGGCAGAAATAACAGTAATGGTAGAAGGGGCTTCGTCAGTGGTCTGCAGATAACCGGATGCCGTCACTACCTGGATATTCATCAGGTCCTCAAGGGATAATTTGAGCAGCCGGTTTACATTGGTGGAGGTATCCTTTTGTGCAATAACTAAAAATGGTACACAAATCAACACCAGGATTAACACTTTGCTTTTCATCAGACTGGTTAGTTATTGAATGAAAGTAAGGTTTGTGCCGATGAAGTTACTTAAAAAACTGACAGGAAATGATGAAATTCACTAGTTGACTACTCCCCGGAGTTGACAACTCACGCGAGTTGACTACTGTAGAATATATTACACAACCCGGCAGTAAAAACTCTTTTAGATAAAAAAGTAACTATGGGAGTATTTTTTCTTATGTTCCGTTATCAGGACGATGAATACGTGATTCAGATACTACGGGAAAAGATCGGTGAATTGTGATGAAAAGCTGAAGGATGCCGGTACGGCGGATTTTCTTACCAACCTGATGGGGCAGCATGAAACAATGGCGTGGACGTTGCGAAGATACGTGGATTAAAGATTAGGGTTTAGAGATTAGGGTTTAGGTAGAAGAGGATCCGAAACCCTAATCCCTAATCTCTAAACTATTTCTTCCCTCTTCCTACTAAGTATAATATCAACGCAACTACTAATACTACAATGATGATCCCTGACCAGACGCCTGCTTTAAAGATGGATGCGATTGCTTCGCAACTGCTCATGGTAGTAGCGAGAAAGATCAAAAGGAAACTAACTAATGGTAACTGGTAACGGTTCATGTCGGTTCTTTTTTATTTATGAATGATTATCTGCTGAATGCAAATTATTTTTCGGCGGAATGTTTTTTCCCCATAATGGTATCTTTCAAAATCTCTGCCGCAATTAAACTGAACGTGATACCATTTCCGCTAAAGCAAAAAGCGAAGAAAATGTTTTGCAACTTTTTGTATGGCCTATATACGCCAGGTTTCCAGTAGCGCCGAATATGCCACAGCAGCTGAACTCCGCTTTAATTTCTTGTAGAGTTACTTATCACGCGAGCCAGGATTGCAAAATTTCTCATCTCATAAGTGATAATTAAAAATCAGAGGTTAACCTTTCCATGCTCACCTTCGGAATATTCCTTTCCTGTTACAGCCGCTTTAAGCATATTAAAAGCGAGCACAATTTTACTCGAAGTGCCATCCCAGTATTCACCCGAAACGGGCGTGACTTCGATGAGCTGTATCTTAGGATCATCGAGCCCTTCGGGAAACCAGGCTTTCATGGTGGGGTTCCACAATTCCTTTATTTTTTCCCTGTCGTCACTTAACCGGGCAATGCCGTCTATGCAGACATAAGAATTTTTTGATGGGGAACTGTACGAAAGAAACACTTCATTGTTGTGAGAAATATCATCCGTTTTGGAGGAAAATTCATTGGTGAAAAACCACAATGTACCATCTTCTTCCACTTTTATGGTGCCCATCGGGCGGCCTGTCAGCCTGCCGTTTTCATCTTTGGTGATGAACATGTTGATACGGACATCATTGATAAGATCTTTTATTTTTTCCAGTTGATCGTTCTGTGAGGGTTGCATATACTTCGTTTATACAAATAATACAAAGCACATACCAAATGGTTCGGGGAAAGATAAGGGCGTTTAAAAAGAGAAACAGGAAACTACATATTGTTTCCACATTTAAATTGGTGTAACATTTTTACAGTTGCAACGTATTGGTAGAAATAAAACAAATGAAAAAAAGCGCTCTAATTTTATTATTTCACATTTACACGCTGATCTGCTCTGCCCAGATAAATAACGCTCAAATACCTAGCGATAACAACTTAACCACCGAATTGGATTCTTTAGTAGATCGGTCAATTTCAACCTTTATGAAAAACCCTTCCAGGGTAGGCATTTCCATAGGGATCATCATAAAAGGAAAATCATATCTCTATAATTACGGTTCTGCCGAAAAAGGGAAAACGGAACTCCCGACCGGAAATACTGTTTATGAACTTGCATCCATTACAAAAACGTTTGGGGCAACTTTACTGGCAAAAGCAGTTATGGATAAAAAGGTAGATCTGAATGATGACATCCGGAAATATCTAAAGGGCGACTATCCTGATTTGAATTACAATGGAACGCCGGTTACGTTGCTCAACCTTGCTAACCTTACTTCCGGGCTGCCAAACTGGATGCCAGATAAAGATATATTTGGAAAGGCTGATCCGGACTCCATACCTTTTATTTTAGATTCGGTTCACAAGCGCTATAGCAGGGCAGACCTTTACAGGGACCTTCATCAGGTAAAATTAAAAGTCTTACCCGGAACGGTCGCCCGCCATTGCAATACAGCCGCCCAATTACTTGGGTACATTATGGAAGGTGTTTATAACGACTCTTATGAAAATCTTTTGAAAATACATTTTTCCAGCCCACTCAAAATGAACAATACCATTCTCTTAAAACCCGGGAATTTACCGAAAAAAATGGCAAAAGGGTATGATGGTAAAGGGCGTATTATGCCTGTTATCGATTGGGAAGATCTGCGGGTGGCCGCGAGTGTAGCTTCGTCTGCTTCAGACATGTTGAAATATATTGCATTTCAGTTGGATGAAACTAACCCGGTAGTAAAATTAAGCCATCAGCCAACTTTTGGAAAGCTGGAAGAGGGAGCAATAGCACTTAACTGGAAGGTGAAAAAAACAACTGATGGCAGGCGTAGTATTTCACATACGGGTGGTAGTCTTGGATTCAGCAGTTACCTGTTATTATATCCTGATTCGAATTCAGGCATTGTTTTGCTGGCAAACGAAGCGGATCAGGGAACACAGAACGAATTGATCGCAGTGGCTGATAAAATTTTAAAACCCTGAAATAAAGATCAATCTTTGAAAAAAATTATCAAGGCTGCTTAATGCAACCTTGATAGTTTAGTCGGGCGAACAAGATTCGAACTTGCGACCCCACGCCCCCCAGACGTGTGCGCTACCGGGCTGCGCTACCGCCCGAAACATTTTCGGATGGCAAAAATAACGGCATTTAAGAAAAAATCAAAAATAAAACATCGGTGGCTCAGGAATCGAATCAGGTACCGTTACCGCGAAGTTTGATCCAACCAGCTAAGCGCAACTTCTATCACCTCTTTCATGTGGCAGATACATGGCTGTTATGGATTTGCCAACGGCATCAAATGTCAATAATTCAAGTTTTTTATTTTTTGTAAAATGAAGCAATGATCTATGTGCGAAATGTTTCGTACATTTGTATGCAAACGTTAACTGAATAATTGATACTATGAACCGGAAATCCATTTTTTTGATTTTTTTTACATTAGTGATTAATGCCGCATTTTGCCAGGTTACATCCTACCAGTTTGATCCCAATAAAATTGACAAGCAATTGAGCCAAACCATGGATTCATTATACAGGGAAGACCAGCGATACAGGCTGGAACTGACAAAGTTTGAAAAGGAAGGCAGAACCAGGGAGCAACTGGATAGTATCCGGAGCATTATCAAAAAGAAAGATCATGCTAATCTTGTTTTTGCGATACAATGGATTGATAAAAACGGTTGGCCCGGCCCGCAGGAGGTAGGCTTCCAGGGCGTTCAGGCGCTTTTTTTGATCATACAACATGCCGATCTTCAGACACAAAAAAAATATTATCCCATAATTCTGCAGGCTGAAAAGGACGGTAAAATGTTATCCAGCAATGTGGCGATATTGGAAGACAGGATCGCTGTGCGTGAAGGAAGGGAGCAGAAGTATGGCAGCCAGATCTATTATAATGCGGAACAAAAAAAAGAATATATTTATCCATTAGCCGATCTTAAAAACCTGGACACACTGCGAAGATCAAGGGGGCTCCCGCCTATGAAAGAATATAAAAAAGATTGGGATGTAAATGACTATGAAGCTTCCCTGGCTGATTCGAAAGAACTTTTAGCGAGATCAAAAGAGCTTAATGGAAATGCAGTGCCATGATTTAAACGGGAAGATTTAATCTGAATATCAAACTTTTTTCATCCCGTGTTTCCTGATCCGGCTGAGTGTTTCTTTAGTAATGCCAAGGTAAGATGCAATGATGTGTAAGGGAAAATGAAGAAAGAATTCCGGGTATTTTTCTTCGAGTTCGCGATAGCGGTGTTCCGCTGTTTCTACAATGGAGGAATGTAACCGTTTTTGCGTAGCAATATGATGTGTATCATCCAGTCGTTTTCTCATTTCGCAGAAGGTAGGAATAGTATTTACTTTATCATACCATCCATTCGCTTTCGGCAGCAATAATACTTCACAGTCCTGCCACGCATCTATGTTGTAGATCGACGGGGTTTCTTCGTGAAAACTTTCCCTGTCGGACACCCACCAGTTGGTGATCGAAAGGTTGGTGATATGTTCCTTTCCTTTATCATCCACCACGTATTGGCGAGTGGCGCCTTTGGCAATGAAAGTAATGTAACGGCATATTTCTCCTTCCTGAAGCAGAAATTCCCGCTTTTTTAATTTTTTTGGTATAAACGCCTTTTCAATCAGTTGAATATCCTCTTCTGAAAGCGGGGTTTGCGATTGACGGGTAATATATTGTATCAATGGAGTGAGCATGCAGATAAATATAAAGTAATTATATTTTAGCCGGGAAGATGGGAAGAAAATTATTTGATTTTTTGTTTCTTCCCGTCTTCCCGGCCATCCCCATCAGCCAGCCGGTTCCATGAAAGCATATAAGTGCTTCGCTTTTCCATTTTCAAGAATAAAAAAGTCCATACTGTTCAATAGGCCCTTACTTGTATTGATATGTCCGAAAAATCTGGCGCTATTTTGCAGCGGCTCGATCGGTTTTGCTGCCGCAAAATTAAATGCCTCATCTTCAGCCAGTAATTTTCCTATGAAATCAGATACTTCTTTAAGGCCGTTGAGGATAAAATCCCTGTCATACATTTTAATATCCTCAGCATATATCTGTTGCAACAACTCATAGCGTTTTGTCCGATCTTTTTCATTCCAGGCAGCAACGTGTATTTTTTGCAGTTCATTAATTTGAGCAGTGTTCATCCGATTTTTTTTTGAAGGGGCATAAAATAATTACCCTGCTAAACTACAGCCTGTTTAAATTTAAAATGTTGATGTAGGTCAACAAATAAAAGATGTTTTATCCCATCGCCACTCACCATTGCCTCACTTCATCTAATGTAAAAGCATATTCCGGCGTGATGATCTCCGTCATTTCATCTGCCGCATACCACGGAGAAAGCCCTTCATTCATTGGGTTTTTCAACACATGGATATCCTGTGCGGGCATATAACTTTGCGCCAGCAAAAATATCTTTTTACCCTCATCGTCCCGCGCCACATCCATTACCATTACGGCATGGCCGGGAAAACCGCCGCGGATGATCACATCACCCGGTTTGATCGCAGACAGGGAGGACGGCTTTAGCTGTTTGGCCAGTGAAGCACTGCCACACATTCCAAAAACCCGCTGCAGGTAATTGTCAAATGCCGGCCTTGAATACGGAGGCTTAAAGCGGTAATCAGTGCCTTCATTATCCGTGAAAAGGATAGCGTCGTATTTTTTTTGTTCACACAAATATTCGGCCCGCAGCCGCATCACTGCATCGGCACACTGCTGCAGGTCTTTAGTGCCGACAGAAATATCCAGTACGGCAAACTGTGCCGATTGGTTCTTTTTTTCCTGGCCGTTGAAAAGGTAAACTGTAGTGGAGTTTTTCAGCCGCAGGCTCCGCAGCCATTCAGTAAAAGAATCCTGTGTGGCGTTTATGCGGGCATATCCATCGGGCAGCGGGATGGCTGAGATAGTTGAAAAATAAGTGGCGACGGTATCTTTGGGGTGGGCCGGCCCTGTTTCAGATGCTTTTCCGGAAGGCGGATTATTACAGGAAATTAAAACGAGCAATAAAACAGCTTTGAACGGTTTAACGGGCATAAATCATTATTTTTGACCTGAATAAGAAACAGGATGCAAAAGCGCATCGATTCCATACTAAATATTAACGAATGACGAATATCCTGATCATTGATGATGAAAAAGCGATCCGTAAGACACTGGTAGAGATACTTAGTTTTGAAGGATACAAGATAGATGAGGCCAGCGATGGCGAAGAAGGGCTGAAAAGGTTCAGCGAAAAAAATTACGACCTGGTATTGTGTGATATCAAAATGCCGAAACTGGACGGGATCGAGTTTTTGGAAAAAGCGAAACAAGTCAACGGGGATGTTCCGATCATCATGATCAGCGGACATGGAAACATTGATACGGCTGTGGAAGCGGTGAAAAAAGGCGCTTTCGACTACATCAGCAAACCGCCGGATCTTAACCGCCTCCTGATAACGCTGCGCAATGCTACGGAAAAGCAGGAACTCGTTGCCCAGACAAAAGTGCTGAAGCGTAAAGTAAGCAAAGTGGCCGAAATGGTGGGGGAGAGCAAGCCTATTTCCAAAATAAAAGATACGATTGAAAAAGTGGCGCCTACCGATGCCCGTGTACTCATTACAGGTGAAAATGGCGCCGGTAAAGAACTGGTGGCCCGCTGGATACATGAAAAAAGCAACCGTAATTCGGGGCCGATGGTGGAAGTCAATTGCGCTGCCATTCCCGGCGAACTGATTGAAAGCGAATTGTTCGGGCATGAAAAAGGTTCGTTTACCTCCGCTATCAAACAGCGCATCGGGAAATTCGAGCAGGCCAACGGCGGAACGCTTTTCCTGGATGAGATCGGCGACATGAGCTTAAATGCCCAGGCGAAAGTGCTGCGGGCCCTGCAGGAAGGAAAGATCACCCGCGTGGGGGCAGATAAGGATATCAACGTGGATGTAAGGGTGGTAGCCGCTACCAATAAGGATCTGCTGAAAGAAGTAGACGATAAGAATTTCCGGCTCGATCTGTATCACCGCCTTGGAGTGATCATCATCCATGTGCCTTCGCTGAACGAAAGAAGAGATGATATTCCATTACTGGTAGATTATTTCCTCGAACTCATTGCCGGAGAATATGGCCAGACCAAGAAAGTGATCGAGGCGGATGCCATGGAAGCCCTCAAAAATTACGACTGGACGGGGAATATCCGTGAATTACGGAATGTGGTGGAACGTTTGATCATCCTTTCAGACAAAACAATTTCGCTGGATGATGTGAAGAGTTATGTTATACCGAAGGTATAACGTGGTGAATAGTCAATAGTGAATAGTCAAACCTTCGAGGTTTTTTACACAAGTTGAAGTTTGATATATCAGAAGTTCTGATACTATAGCCTTTCATTGGTCATATCAACTTCAAAGATTTGACTATTGACTATTCTCTATTTACTTGTTAAAATCTTTGATTTTAACCTATTCTGTAACAAATTAATGCCCTCTGCATCCAATAACAGATTGGGATCACTATTTTTGCCCCGTTTAAATAAAATCTTATATGAGTATTGGCTGGATCATTTTTATTGTAGCTACCATTGGCTGGCACGTTGGTCTGTATGGAATGTTTAAGAAAGCAGGTATAGAAGGCTGGAAAGCGTTCATTCCTTTTTACAATACCTGGTGCATGGTAGAAAAGATGGAACTTAAAAAAGTTTGGTTTTTTCTGCAATTCATCCCCATCGCCGGGCAGTTCATCACTATCTGGATCACGATAAAATTTGTAGAATATTTCGGCCGTTTCAGTTTCCTGCACCACGCGGCTACCGTTTTGGTCCCGTTCATTTATTTCCCGTACATGGGTTTTTCGCCGAACGAACGTTACGCGGGCAAGAAAGTGGTAGATAACTATAAAAAATCAGGCGCCCGGGAATGGATCGATGCGGCGGCTTTTGCGGTAGTAGCGGCTTCCATCATACGCACATTCGTATTTGAAGCTTACACCATTCCCACACCTTCCATGGAAAAGACCTTGCTGGTAAACGATTTTCTTTTCGTGAGCAAGTTCAGTTATGGGCCGCGCCTCCCGAATACCCCGCTGGCAGTGCCTTTTGTGCATCATACCTTGCCCATCATCAATACAAAATCCTACACCGAGATCATTTCATTGCCCTACAAACGGTGGTTTGCCAGCGATGTAAAACGAAATGATGTGGTGGTATTTAATTTTCCGGTAAATGATACGTTGATCAACGATCCCGAACAGAAATTCGGCAGCCAGGTAACTTATTACCAGGCCGTGCGGCAATTAGGCCGTGATGCCGTGTTGCAGAGTTATCGCAGCATGATCATCACCAGGCCGGTCGATAAAAGGGAGAACTTCATCAAACGTTGCGTGGCGATCGGTGGCGATAGCCTGCAGGTGATCAATGGGCGTGTACATGTAAACGGTCAGCCGCAGCAATTGTTTCCGCAGATGGAAAGGATGTATATCCTGAGAAATAAATCAGCGGCTGATAAACCATTGTACGTAGACAAAGACATCCTGCAGAGCTGGGGCATAGATCCGCATAATGACGAAGATTTTATGGCAAGGAACGATGGTACTTATATAGTGAATGTATCGAACGAGGAAATATCGAACGCGAAATTGCCTGCTACCGTTGAGCTTGTGGAATATATCTCGGAACCTGAGTCTTCTTTATTCCCTTATTATAACGCCAACAGTAAATGGTCTGCTGATAATTACGGTCCGTTGTGGATCCCTCAAAAAGGCGGTACTATTCAGCTTACGCCGGATAATGTGATAAGGTACCGTCGTTGTATCGAAGTTTACGAAGGCAATAAATTTGAAGAAAATAACGGCAAATACAAGATCAATGATGCAGATGCTACCAGTTATACCTTTAAAATGAATTATTACTGGATGATGGGTGATAACCGCCATAATTCGCTGGATAGCCGCTACTGGGGCTTCGTGCCGGAAGATCATGTGGTAGGTAAAGCATCGCTTATATGGTTCAGTTGGGAACACGGCCCAAGGTGGAAACGTTTTTTCCGTTCTATAAAATAAATAGGTTTACTGCCAATAATTCAGTAACTTCAACATTATATAATTGTCCTCCCTGTAGTAATACAGGGAGGATTTTTTATCCCAGCAAAATTTGCCAAATGAAAAAAGAAGAAATAAAATTTGAATACGAATCATATAATGATATCAGCGAACTGGATGAAGCAGATGCGAAGCTGGTGCAGGCCGCAAGGGATGTGACCGCGAAAGCATATGCCCCTTACAGCAACTTTTTGGTGGGTGCTGCCGCAAAATTAGCCAACGGTGAAGTAGTAATGGGTACCAACCAGGAGAACGCTTCTTTTCCGGTAGGCATCTGCGCCGAACGTTCTTTGCTGGCCACCGCGGCCATGTTGCATACCAATGTGCCCATCGATACGCTGGCAGTGAGTTACCACAATCTTAACGGAGATAGCAGCAAGCCCGTTTCCCCCTGCGGCATGTGCCGGCAGGCATTGCGTGAATATGAAGACAGGACACAGCAGCCGATCCGCCTCATCTTATCCGGAAGGGATGGGAAGATCATTGTTCTGGAAAAGTCTACGTTATTGCTGCCGATGAGCTTTGGTGGGGATGACATGAAATAGTCAATGGTGAATGGTGAAACCTTTGAAGTTTTTTTAATACAGATCTGGTTTATAATCTCAGAAATGAACGGATTTGTGATCATTCGACTTGTATATTCGTGCCCAATTTGTTTTTTTATGAAAAGAATACTCCTGACAACTTGTTTGTACATTTCAATTTTTGCATCAACTGCTCAATCTCCGCAATATTCCTACTCATTCGATCAGAACCTGAATGCTGCCCCATCAAAAGATGCTTTTTTTACAGCAAAGGGTTTTAAGGAAAACGATCTCGTGAAAGTAGAATTTTTCTACAAATTGAATGGCCGTCGCTTAATGACTGCGCACTTTACAGATTCCGCACTAAATATAATGGAAGGTCATTTTCGCTCTTATTATTTCAATCAGCGTGTTGAAACGGAAGGTGATTATAAAAAAGGGTTGGAAACCGGGGTTTGGAAAAAATTTGATACATCCGGACGTATGACAGATTCGATCCTTTATAAGGAAGGAGTGAAATTTATCTACGCAAAATATGAATACACTAAAAGCGGCATGTTGCGGAATTATGAACTAACAGATTCCATAAAAAACACTTATACCTATAAAATGTATGACTCTCTAAGGTTAAAGTATGACGCCTTCTTTACAGGCACAGATGGTGTTTTGAATATAACAGACTCAAATGGAGTTACAAAGTCTTCGCCCGTACATACACGAAAAATGAATGAAGCAGAATATCCCGGAGGAGACAGGTCATGGACGAATTATATCCGGCAAAATCTTAATGCTATGGTGCCGGTAGACAATAAGGCGAAAAATGGAATATACCAGGTGATCATTCGGTTCAAAGTAAAAACGGATGGAGAACTGACCGATATTTCTGCAGAAACAAATTTTGGATATGGAATGGAAGAAGAAGGCCTCCGAATTATTAGAAAAGCAAAAAAATGGACCCCGGCAAATTTTTTTGGCATCACAGTAGAAGCTTACAGACGTCAGCCGATAACGTTTGTTATTTCAGGAGATTGATAGCAGTGAATGGTGAATAGTTAAATCTCCGAAGTGTGTATCACAATTGAAAGTTTATATTTTTAAAAGTTCTGAAATAGAAAACTCCAGTTTTCATAAAAAAAGACGAAGATTTGACCATTGACCATTCACTATTCACTAAAAATCACTTCGTGATTTTATAAACGGCTCCGCTGTAGTCATCACTTACCAGCAACGCTCCATCCTGCATCACTTCTACATCCACAGGGCGGCCCAGGACTTTTCCATCCGGCTGCAACCAGCCTTCTGCAAAAGGGGCATAACCCAATGATTTTCCATTGGCATCCAGTTTCACCAGCGATATTTTATAACCGACAGCTTTGCTCCGGTTCCAGCTGCCATGCTCGGCAATGAATACCTGGTTAGTATAACTGCTGTCAAACATTTTACCTGTATAAAAACGCATACCCAAGGCCGCCACATGTGGCCCAAGCACTTGCACCGGTGAAGTGTAGTCGCCGCAGTTTTTTCCTTTGCCAAACTCAGGATCTAATATATTTCCCTGGTGGCAATAGGGGTAACCGAAGAGCATAGCGCTGTCAGGAGCAGTATTCAGCTCATCACCGGGAACATCATCGCCCATTTCATCGCGGCCATTTTCAGTAAACCATAATTTTTTTGTGAGCGGATGCCAGGAAAAACCGACACTGTTACGGATACCATGAGCAAATATTTCCGGCGCCGATCCATCCGGATTCATTCTTGTGATGGATGCATAGATCGGATCTTTGCTTTCGCAGATATTGCAAGGGGCACCAACCGGAACATATAATTTTCCATCAGGCCCGAAAGCGATGAATTTCCAGCCATGTTGTTTATCGGTCGGAAATTTGTCATACACGATCACCGGCTTCGGCGGATCCTGCAGATGTGCTTCAATATTGTCGAGCCGCAGGATAGAATTGATGGTCGCTATATACAGGTTACCATCTTTAAACGCAACACCGTTGGGTGTATTGAGGCCGGTGGCGATCTTGTATACTTTATCCGCTTTGCCATCCTTGTTCTCATCCACCACCGCGTACACATTTTCTTCCCCGCGATTGCCTACATACAAAATGCCGGACGGGGAAAGTGTCATGCTCCTTGCATTCGGTACTTCGGCATAGACCGAAATTTTAAAGCCGGCCGGTAAGGTGATCTTATCGAGATGGTATTTTTTGTTGAGGGCGGCATCATCGGCAGAAACGGTTTCGGTTTGTTTGGTTTGCAGATTGTTGCAGGAAGATAATGTGAAACACGAAACTGCAAAAAGCGAAATAAAAATTTTTACCATAGTAGATCATTTAGTTGGAATGTTCTAATTCTATGCCAATAACTTTAGCCACACGGATATTCTACCGCAGAGAACATGAGTTAACAGAGTTCACGCAGAGTGGACCTGATAAATTAAATACTCTTTGAAGATTTGACTATTGACTATTCACTATTGACTAAAACAATGTCCTCACCCCATTCACAAATTTCGCTTCATGATCCAGCAGCCATTGCTTGCGCCAGAGATCGCCGGCATAACCTACCAATGTTCCGTTGCTGCCGATCACGCGGTGGCAGGGAACGATGATGGCGATATTATTTCTTCCATTGGCCGTGCCCACGGCCCGGATGGCTTTTACGTTTCCCAGGTTCTTGCTCATCTGCAGGTAACTGATGGTTTTGCCGGGGCTTATATTCTGTAACTCTACCCATACTTTTTGCTGAAATTCAGTTCCGGGTTGGAGAAGCGGTAGATCGAAATTCAGTTCGCGTCCGGCAAAATAGTCGTCGAGTTGGGTGATGCATTTTTGCAGGATACCCGTTTGCGGGGATATAAATTTTATTTCTTCATCTGTAAGGTGCTTATTTTTCCCGGTTTGCACGAAACTCATCCCGGCGAGGGCATTCCCGTTGTTGGAAAGCCTGAGTATTCCTAAGGGGCTGTTATAAAAAATCGTTTCGTTCATGGAAGATAATAAAATTACAAAAATGTTTTTGCAAAGCCACAATGGGTCTATATTTGCAGCAGAAATGACTACTTTAAAACGTGCCGATACCGGATTTATCGAAAAAGCGATGGCTGCAGTGGCCGATCCTTACCGCATGAGTATCCTGCATGAAATACTGGAAAAAGGTTCGTTGCGTTGCTGCGATGTGGTTTCGCTTACAGGTTTATCTCAGCCTACCTGCTCGCATCATATCAAATTATTGTCGGATAGCGAACTTATCGAATGCCGTAAAGAAGGTCGGAATAATTTCATTACCATCAACCGGGAAAATTTTAAGAAGCTGGGGAGTTATTTTGAGAAATTCTCAAATGTATGATGTATGATGTGAGATGTATGATTTCTTTCGGTTGTTACGAAATCCAGTTTCACAAAGTATTTTCTGCTTGAAAGATATCATACATCATACATCTCACATCATACATTTACCCGATCTTATCCCCATTTCCCACTTTCAACGACGGCTCCAACAGTACCACCTGCTTATCCGCATTATAAACCCCCAGCACGAGGCATTCGCTGAAAAAATTAGCGATCTGTTTTGGAGGAAAATTCACCACCGCGATTATTTGCCGTCCTTTCAATTCTTCTTTTGTATACAATGTCGTGATCTGCGCTGACGAACGTTTGATACCCAACTGGCCAAAATCTATCACCAACTGGTAAGCCGGTTTCTTCGCTTTTTCAAAATCCGCTACTTCAAGGATAGTCCCAACGCGGATATCTACCTTTTCAAAATCTTCCCAGGTGATCATATTGATTTATTTATAATTGATTTTCTTCCTGCAATAAGATAAATAGTAACCCCAATGAATCCCAAAAATAGCACGATCAATATTTCCAGTGTATGAATATGCAAGAAAATTTACCGGATGTCTTCTGTTTTTACAACAGCATCAAGATTGATCGGGCCGAATATATGGGGAAATTCTTCATTCACCGAAGGTGCCAGCTCATATTTCAGGGGCGATGTAAGTTTGCTTTCATCAATATGCAAAAGGATCAGGCCGGTGGCGTTTTTATAATAACGGTCAAGCACACCCGAAACCTGCCCCGCGGTACTGTTATGGATAAATCCTTCCGTATGAAGCGATGGTGCTTCATAAAACCCATGCTGCAAAGCTGCTTCCCAGGCGGTTTTGGTAGTTACGTGATAGATCATGGATCGAGTAGGGCTGCAAGTGATAATAATTCCTGCATTTTATAATGGTTACGGTCGTTGTCGAAACATTTGCTCAGTTCTTCCAGCAGGAATTGTATAACGCGTTTATTGTCGAGCGGCCTGAAATAAGAAGTCACCGGCGGCACGGCCAGCCTCTTGAAATAATTTTCAATATCCTTATGCGAATACATTTGCCCCGTAAGGGCATCCACATAAAATTTTATTTTTTCCGAAGAATGTTTTACCGGGTTCAGCGCTTCGTATTGCAGATCGAAATAACCCAATATGAATTGCCTCGGAATGTTGATCGCTTTGATGGGAATATCCAGTTGATCACAAAGTACCAGGTATAGGATGCCATTACTGATGGCATTTCCTTTTTTTGCTTCCAGCGCTTTTGATACAAGGAAATTGTCGGGGCTATCATAACTGATCTCCACACCTTTTTGTTTGTAATAATTATAAAAGATGCTATTCATTACATTGATCTGCTCAATGGGAGTGAGGTAGGTATTCAGTTCCAGCCAGATATTACGACGGATCTTTTCAATCTCTTTCAGCGTATTTTCTTTCTGCATATCAGGATAATGGTATTTCGCCACTATCAGGGCACCTTCCAGCAGGTCGGCATCACCATCCCGCCAGGCAATGAATTCTTCGGTGAGGTCGCGAAAATGAAGGCGATGTATCAGCAGTTCTATCCGCTCCTGGGTATCTTCATTACTGATCGTTTCCCAAAGCCCTTCAAGGTTGGGGATGATCGCTTTCCCAAATGAAACGATCCTTTCACTTACTGTATTATACACTTCTTCATCCGGATCATCTATGAGATGTAATAATGCTGATATCTCTTTGTTTTCTTCCAATATGTTTTCCTTTCGGGTTTAGGGGTTCAATTTCGTACAGGAAAAATAAACAGCACGTTAAAATTTTCCACAGGCGTGCAAAAACAAACCCCGGAGGTTTCGAAAACCTCCGGGGTTTATAGTTTTTTCAGCATCCATATGTCGCATCCGAAATGCCCCGTATTTCCCAGCGGCCCTTCCAGGTATTCGAATCCGAATTTTTCATAAACTGTTACAGCTTTTTTTAACTCCGGCATCGTTTCAAGATAAACCTGTGTATAGCCTATGGCTGCTGCCTTTGCAAGACAATCATCGATCAGCAGTTTTCCAATCCCTTTGCCACGTGCAGTTGGCGAAAGATACATTTTCACCAGCTCACAGGTGCCTGCCGGCAATCCTTCTGTAGGAAAAATTCCAGCTCCACCCAAAAATATCCCTTCATCTTCTGCTACCAGATAAAAAGCACCGGGATGTTGAAATAACTCAAACAATGCATCCGTACTGGCATCATAATATACAGTGCCGGGATGATTGGCGCCAAATTCTTCCAGCGCTTTGCGGATGATGACAGCGAGAGAGGCATTGTCTGAAGAATGTATGTTTCTTATACTGATGTTCATGGGGCAAAGTTAATTGGTTGGCAATAACAAGTTGCAGTTATCAGATGCCGGATGTCAGCGCTAAAATCACGCACAGGCGCAAAAAAGCAAAGGCACAAAGATCATGTCTTTGCGCCTGTGCTTTTCTCTTTGCTTCTTTGCGGGAGATCTATTTCTTCTTAGGTGCTGCTTTCTTAGCCGCCGCTTTTTTGGGGGCAGCCTTTTTTGCGGCTGATTTTTTTGCAGGTGCTTTTTTCTTATCAAAAGCTTTCGGCTCCTGGGCCACGATCATTTTCTTTACTTCTTCAATATCGAGTGTGGCCGCTTCTTCCGCCGTCATTTTTTTGTTTTCTGCATTCAGTCCGAGCTTCAGCATTTTTTTGCCCCAGCGGATGAACGGCCCCCAGCGGCCATTTTCAATAGCTATCTTTTCTTCAGGCCATTGTTGAATGAAGCGGTTGCTCTCTTTTTCTATTTTCTTTTCGATGAGCTCATCGCAATCTTTTTGCGTAAGCGCATCAAAATTGTAAGCACGTGGTATATTGATGAAAAGATCGTTCCATTTGATGAACGGGCCGAAACGGCCTTTACCTTTTGTGATCGGTTTATCCTGGTAAAATCCAATCGGCGCATCTTCAATTTGTTTGGCACTGATGACTTGTATCGCACGCGGAAGATCAACATCTGTGGGCTCTTCACCTTTTGGCAAAGAAATGAATTGTTCCCCCCATTTTACATAAGGGCCAAATCTTCCGATGTTCACGGAAACTTCCTGGCCTTCATATTCTCCCAGCATCAGCGGCAGCTTGAACAGATCCAACGCTTCTTCAAGCGTGATGGTTTCTATACTTTGCGTAGATTTCAACTTGGCGAACTTCGGCTTTTCTTCATCATTCTGAGCGCCGATCTGCACCATCGGGCCATAACGTCCCATACGTGCCGTGATGGGTTTCCCATCTTCCGCAACTCCCAGCATCCTTTCGCCAACGGCTCTTTCGGCTGTTTCCAGCGTATGTTCTACACCGTTATGAAATGGCTTATAAAAATCGCCTACCATCTTATTCCACACCATTTTTCCATCGGCGATCTCATCGAATTCTTTTTCTATGTTGGCCGTGAAAGAATAATCCATCACATTCGTAAAATGCTGATTGAGGAAATCCGTTACCACCAATCCAAGATCGGTAGGAAATAATTTTGATTTTTCAGCTCCTGTATTTTCAGTTTCAGTGATCTTTTTGATCGCATCGTCTTTGAGCCTCATTACCCGGTATTCCCTGCGTACCCCTTCTTTGTCCTTCTTTTCCACATACGTTCTTTTGATGATGGTGGAGATAGTAGGAGCGTAGGTACTCGGCCTGCCGATGCCCAGTTCTTCCAGCTTTTTCACCAATGATGCTTCCGTGTAACGGGCGCTGTGCTTGGTGAATTTTTCGGTAGCGGTCATGTGATTGAAATCCAGCGATTGCCCGACCGTGAGGTTCGGGAGCCTGCTTTCGTCGCCTTCTTCGGTATCATCTTCATCGGTACTTTCGAGGTATACTTTGAGGAACCCGTCAAATTTCAATACTTCACCGGTTGCCGTCAGGTCTTCGTTGTTGGTACTGATATTTATTTTTGCAGTGGTCTTTTCAAATTCCGCATCACTCATTTGCGAAGCGATCGTACGTTTCCAGATAAGTTCGTACAAACGGTTCAATTCGGGATCATTCACAGAATGATTTTCCATGTAAGTCGGGCGAATGGCCTCATGCGCCTCCTGGGCGCTTTCATTCTTGTTCTTGTATTTGCGCACCTGCAGGTATTGTGCACCGTAGCTGCTGCTGATCTCTTTTTTAATGGCGTCCATCGCGGTATCGCCAAGATTTACACTATCCGTACGCATGTAAGTGATCTTACCGCTTTCATACAGTTTTTGGGCGAGCAACATCGTTTTACTTACACCATATCCCAGTTTACGGCTGGCTTCCTGCTGTAAAGTAGACGTGGTGAAAGGTGCTGCAGGGGTACGTTTGCCGGGGCGAACCTGTACATCACGAACGGTATATTTTGCGCCTACGCAACTTTCGAGAAATTTTTCTGCATCTTCTGCCTGGTTGTATTTGCCGCCTTCTGCTTTGAAAGCTACAGTACGGTTATTGAGATCCGTTGCTGCAAGAGAAGCTTCTATCTTGAAACTGCTGACAGGCTTGAACTGGTTGATCTCCCTTTCTTTTTCAGCTATGAGTTTTACTGCAACACTTTGCACACGGCCTGCGCTGAGGCCGCCTTTCTGGCCGATCTTGCGCCACAGCACCGGGCTAAGCTCAAAGCCTACGATCCTGTCGAGCACACGGCGGGCCTGTTGTGCATTTACAAGATCCATATTGATGGTGCGTGGATTCTGCACCGCTTTTTCTATCGCCGGTTTGGTGATCTCATGGAAAACGATCCGTTTGGTGGTCTTCGGATCCAGGTTCAACACTTCCGCAAGGTGCCAGCTGATACTCTCTCCCTCACGGTCCTCATCCGATGCCAGCCAAACTTCCTGACTTTTTTTCGCCAGGCTTTTAAGCTCGCTCACCACTTTCGTCTTGTCTGGTGATATAATATATTTAGGAGTGAAATTATTGGCTATATCAATCCCCATGTCGTTCTTTTCCAGATCACGGATATGGCCATAACAACTCTTTACCTCGAAATCTTTTCCCAGGATACCCTCGATCGTTTTTGCTTTCGCCGGACTTTCTACTATCAATAAATTTTTTGCCATATTTTTTATTACACGAATTCTAGCGAATTACACGAATTTTTATTGGTTAAAGACACGAATTTTAAACACGAATTACAAGAACTGAAAACTGCTTTGCATTCTTAATTCCTAATTCTTAATTATTAATTCAAGTATGCAATATTAGTTTAAAAATAAAAAATCGACATTTTTCTTTGAATCACTTAAAAAAGATTTTACATGAAAGTGGCGAAAATCAGGGTTTTAAGGCTCAGAAGATTTTTTGAACATACATATATATATGTAGCAAAACTGACTACTTATGCCCATTGAAAAAAATCGACGACCTGTTTTTTTACTGCTTCATCCCTGTAGATTTTCCGGTGCCCGAGTGTTGTTGTGATCACGAAACGCACATTTGCGTGCGCATCTTCTTTTACCTTCAGCGCATCGCGGAGCGGCGTCACATCATCATCTTCATCGTGTATCCATAATACATCCGCGGTGATATTTTTCATCGCCCTGCGAATGGAAAACCATTCCGCCTTATGTCCGCTGAGTATGAATATCTCATCTTTCAGTGCATTCTTTATACGCTCGCTTTTCAGTCTGAGCATGATAAATGCGTCATCTATGGCCGAAACCGTCTCCGTTGCAGGCGCTATCAGCGCCAGTTTGGTCATCTCGTTGTGTGGTATCTGTTCCAATGCCAGTGAAACCGATATGCCGCCGAAAGAATGGGCCATATAACCGTTGAACGGCCCGTATAACCTGTTGGTTTCCTGTATCATGGCACTATAATCTAACGCATTGACCTGCCTGCCGCTGCTGGCCCCATGCGCAGGGGCGTCGAACGCCAGCACTTCGTACCCTTTTTGTATAAAAGTAGTAATGTACCAATGGAAATTGCGGCAGGTAGAGGAGAAGCCATGGAGGATCAGCAGGCGTTTGCTGCCGCCCTTATTGAACCGAAAACCCTTTACCAGTGTGTTATTTACGGTAAATTCAAGTGATTCCCCGCTATTGAATATGCTGTTTTTGTTGTTATTTGCGGCAGGAAAAGGTGTGCAAAAAACTTTAAAGGCTGCTTTGCCGGCAAGGCGTTTACTGATGAGAGACAAGAATCTCAACTTTATCCGTATCGCTAAAAAAGCCAGCTTTTTCTTTATATTCATCCAAACAAAGATATAAACTTATGAAGGTAGTTATGGTAGGAGCCGGCAATGTGGCTACGATATTGGGCAGGTTGATCTCTCAAAATAACCATGTGATCTCGCAGGTGATCAGCCGCAATATCAATCATGCCAGGGAGCTTGCAGACAGATTTGGCGCTACCTATACCGATTTTGCCGGCGAATTTGACCTCACCGCCGATCTTTTCATTATTGCTACTACGGATGCCAGCCTCACCGACAATTTTGCTAATTTCCAGACCGGAAATAAGCTGGTGGTGCATACAGCAGGCTCTGTTTCGAGGGATGTGTTGCAAAAAATGTCTTCCAATTATGGCGTTTTGTACCCGTTGCAATCGCTTCGCAAAGAGCTGGAAGAAATACCTCCGATACCATTCCTGGTAGATGGCAACAATGACGGCACGCGTGTGTGGCTGAAGGAATTTGCCCAGACCCTGTCGGATAACGTCAGCGAAGCCACTGATGAAGAACGTTTGAAACTGCATACGGCGGCCGTGATCGTGAGCAATTTTACCAATCATTTATATGCTATCGCGGAAGATTTCTGCGGAAAAGAACACGTGAATTTTGATCTTTTGAAGCCATTGATCATGGAAACCGCCCATCGGATCCAACATGCATCTCCAATGGAAGTGCAGACCGGCCCTGCAGTCCGCAAAGATATCCATACGCTGGACAAACATCTCCGCACGCTGAGCACGCATCCAAAATTGAGGACCACTTACATGAGGCTGACGGATAGTATAATGAACCCGTAGATAATTACGAATTGACAATTACGAATTACGAATGATCATTACTATGAAAGTGCCACATTCGTAATTCGTAATTATCAATTCGTAATTGACCTTTATCTGTATGGAAATATGATATCCGTCTGCACCTTGTACGGATCTATTTTCTTTCCTTTTTTATCAAAAAGTTCGCCTACATAGATTTCGTAAGGTGGGGCAGTACGCTTTCTTTTGTGCGATTTGAAGTAGCTGTTGAGTGCTTCGTAGGCCGTAGGGGTGAGGTCGTAAGGGCCATAGAAGTGGGCTACCACAGCACTATCGCCGCCGATGGTTTTTATGAAAAAACCTTTGGGGAGTTTCGCGGGTTTTTTGTCGATGGGTAAACCGGCTTCAAAAAAGAAGGGCGATTGCTGGGCTTTGTACCACGCGACGGGCCTGCCGGTGATCCTGAGTTTATTCTTTAAAATGAATTCCGGCAATTTGAAACCGTAGATATTCGCCAGTTTTTCGCTGATGCGATCGCTGGTGACAGCACTGTCTTTTACATATAATATGGTAAAGCGTTGTGCCACCGTATCGGTTATATTGATCACGGGCGGACGCTTTGCAGGAATATCGGCCGGTTTTTCCTGGCTGTCTTTCTTTTTATCTTCTTTTTTTGAAGCGACCGGTTTATCAGGCTTTTTTTCCTCCTTACCCTTACAGGAACTAAAAAACAAACCTGCAGCGAGGGAAGACAAGATAAGTATATAGGTAAAATGAGGTTGTCGCATCGGGGGATATTAAGATAATAAATGTTGTATGAGGGTGTATAGCAATATAGCCATTCTGTATCAATAAAAATCGTTTGGAGGGCAATAAAAGGAAATATCAGTCGCAAAAGACGGTACAATAAAATTGATATTTTCCTTAATTGGTAATTTGCACTAGTTTTGCAGTCCGAAATTTGCATTATGTACAATATCACGTTTAAGTTTGAGCAGAAAGGATTGGAGCCGATCACTATAGAGCATGTAGAAGCAGATCAATCAATATTGGAAGTCGCGTTAAAAAACGATATCGATTTACATCATAACTGTGGCGGGGTTTGTGCCTGCAGCACCTGCCATGTATATATCGAAAAAGGGGATGATTTGGTAGAAGAGCTGAGCGACAGGGAAGAAGATTTCATCGACAGGGCGGTAAACCCAAGGTTGAACTCGAGGTTGAGCTGTCAATGCATCCTCAATAGCGGCGGCAGTGGAAACATCGAAGTGACTTTACCCGACCAGACTCAATTTCTCGGAGAATAAAGAAAGAAGGTGCAGATGTGCCCATGGGCGGATCTGCAAATAGATAAAAATCTTCCACTCTAATTTTGCATATTTGCATATCAGCATATTTGCTCATTAATTACTATCATGACATTTGAACCTCCTATTTACTGGAACGATTACGAGGATATCGCTATCAAGTTATACGAAAAATTCGGCGACTCATTCGATGAAAGCAAGATCTATCGTATCCGCTTCACCGACCTGCACAAGTGGGTGCTGGAACTTCCTCATTTTGCCGGCAAGCCGGAAGAAAGTACCGAAGGCCACCTGGAAATGATCCAGAGTACGTGGGTATATGAGTGGAGAGATGCTCAGAAGTAATTAAGAATTAAGAATTAAGAATTCTTCCGGTTGTAGGTTGAAACAAAAGTTGGCGGATTTTTAAACTTGACTTTTTTGTGAAAAACTTCGAAAGTTTCACCATTCACCATTCACCATTCACCATTCACTATGAATGTTCTCGCCAATTTTAAGCTCATCAAAGCATTCGTACTGGATGTCGACGGCGTATTGACCGATGGTTCGCTCATTTTGCTGAATGATGGCCAGATGGCACGGACAATGAATATTAAAGATGGTTATGCGCTGCAACTTGCGGTAAAAAAAGGTTATCACATACTTGTTATTTCAGGGGGCACTTCCGATGCCGTAAAGGCAAGGCTCGAAAAGCTGGGGATCACCAACATCCACATGACTGTAAAAAACAAGCAGGAGGTGCTGAAAGCCTTTGTGGCGGAGCATCAGCTGGATTGGTCGCAGGTGTTGTATATGGGCGATGACGTGCCGGATGTGGCGCCGATGAAGCTCGCCGGGCTTCCCTGCTGCCCTGCAGACGCGGCTACGGAAGTAAAAAATATCAGCCAGTACATTTCTTATATCAATGGCGGAAAAGGATGTGTGAGGGAAGTGATTGAAAAGGTTATGCTGCTGAATAACGATTGGAACGACGATACGCTGACAGCGTCGCTGTAAATTACGAATTACGAATTACGAATGGCGTTCTCTTAAGTCTAAGTCCGAATTCTGATCGTGCGACCTTCAATTCGTAATTCGTAATTCGTAATTCGTAATTCGTAATTCGTACTTCGTAATTC
>NZ_RJUB01000006.1:110772-111017 GCF_024343615.1 Ferruginibacter sp. HRS2-29
GAAAATGCAGTTTTTGAAACGTTGACGATATCTTATAAACTGGATTTTCATTTTGCGCCAGCAAAATAATCCGTGTAATCGCCTGATCAGTCTGAAATCCGTGATCAAAAAACAAGTGGCAGAAGAAGGGACGATATTAATGCGATAAAAAGGATCACAGATTTTATAGGGATGAAGGGGATTACACAGATTTTTTCTGCTTCGCAGAAAACGAAATCCAGTTAGTAAAAAGTTCAATTAGTTTA
>NZ_RJUB01000006.1:111103-111227 GCF_024343615.1 Ferruginibacter sp. HRS2-29
GAAGAAGGGACGATATTAATGCGATAAAAAGGATCACAGATTTTATAGGGATGAAGGGGATTACACAGATTTTTTCTGCTTCGCAGAAAACGAAATCCAGTTAGTAAAAAGTTCAATTAGTTTA
>NZ_RJUB01000006.1:221125-221469 GCF_024343615.1 Ferruginibacter sp. HRS2-29
GGCGTTCTCTTAAGTCTAAGTCCGAATTCTGATCGTGCGACCTTCAATTCGTAATTCGTAATTCGTAATTCGTAATTCGTAATTCGTAATTCGTAATTCGTAATTCGTAATTCGTAATTCGTAATTCGTAATTCGTAATTCGTAATTCGTAATTCGTAATTCGTAATTCGTAATTCGTAATTCGTAATTCGTAATTCGTAATTCGTAATTCGTAATTCGTAATTCGTAATTCGTAATTCGTAATTCGTAATTCGTAATTCGTAATTCGTAATTCGTAATTCGTAATTCGTAATTCGTAATTCGTAATTCGTAATTCGTAATTCGTAATTCGTAATAAAATTCAA
>NZ_RJUB01000006.1:221489-221693 GCF_024343615.1 Ferruginibacter sp. HRS2-29
AATTCGTAATTCGTAATTCGTAATTCGTAATTCGTAATTCGTAATTCGTAATTCGTAATTCGTAATTCGTAATTCGTAATTCGTAATTCGTAATTCGTAATTCAAAAAAATGAAAATAACCGCAGCATTTTTCAGATTGATCCGCTGGCCCAACCTGGTGTTCATTGCGCTTACGCAGGTGCTGTTTTATTTCTGTATCATCTT
>NZ_RJUB01000007.1 GCF_024343615.1 Ferruginibacter sp. HRS2-29
ATTCAACCGCCCGTTCGGGATAATATTCCTTGAAAATGCACATCGCGATAGCAGGCTTTTCAGAATTCGGGTACCAGTCGCTTTCTTCCGGGTTGCGGATGTGCCAGAGGTAATCTTCGCCAAATGTAATGCCCGTAAGCTCTTCCACATTTTTATAGGCATTAAGGATATAGCCTGCAGTCACTTTAATGTGAACAGGTTTTTCCGGCAGGATCATGCCGCCACTCAACACTTCCGTTTCCAATTCTTCCTTAAATTCTTCCGCTATTTTTTTGATCACCGGGCTGAAGCCATAACACCAGCCGCAATAAGCATCGTAACAGTATAATAATACAGGTTTTTCCATGAGAGCAAAATTACGAATTTAAGCGAAGATATTTGAGCTAAGGGGATCGCAGATTAAAAAGGATAAAGGTGATTACACGGATTATTTTTCACTGCGTGAAAAACCAAAATGCAGTTTATAAAAACCTGGCTTCATTTAACAAACTGCGGGACTTACAAACTGCGTTTTCGTTTTCTGCGCAGCAGGAAACAATCTGTGTAATCCCCTTCATCCTTTTTAATCTGCGATCCTCTTCTCGCTCATACCTTCGCTTAAATTCGTAATTTTTCAGTTCTTCACGAATTGCACCGGCGCCTGTCCGAACAGATAAATATTAGAGCCGTACAGGTTGCCATCTTTAATATCCAGCTGCACATGATCAAAAACCACTTCGGTGAGCGAAGGCTTGAGGGCAAACTGAAAGAAATTATTGCTGTTCCCTTTGATCTTGTACGATGTAGGAACGTCGGGGAAATAACCATGGATCAATTGCACTTCTTCGCAATCGGGCATGGTTACAGTTGCAATGCCTTCTCCGTTTGTTTCCGCCACCAGTGTATCTTTTTTATGGATGAAATAACAAACAACATTGCGGAGCAGCATATCATTTTCATCAGCAATACTTACAGTAATTCCGTTGCCCGATCTTTTTTCTTCCACCAGTTCAAAATCCTTGCTGGCAGTTTTACTTCCGTGCAGGATCACTTTATCGTTTTCTACCGTGTAAGTACCGTGTGCGCTACGGTCGCTGGCGCCATATATATACATGAACTGAAAAGTATTGTCTGCATTGAACCTGAAGCGTGCTACCATTTCCGGTATCCCACGAAGGGCATATTCGCCCGTAACTTTATTTTGTTGCATAGGTTGTTGTTTTAAAAATCCCAATACCGCGGTAAGCCCGGCAAAACTGATCAGCATCATGGTGATTTTTTTCATTTGAACTGTTTTGATGGTTTGAAATGAATAGCCGTTAATTATTTCCAGTTGGGTTTCAAAAGCATCGCTGCCGCCAGGAATACCGCAGAAAGCAGGATGGGCGTCGCGGGCAGGCACACGAGTAATTTCGCGAGAAAAATATTGCCATTGTTTTTATGATAAAATGAAACAGCAACCACACCAGCCAATACCAGTGCGGCGATATGCACCAGATCGTTGCGACCGTCTGTTTGCCGGGCAGATAAAGCATCTTTGATACTGCTGAGGATGATGAGCACGATGGCTGCACAATTGATGAAAACGCCGGTGAAGAATAATAACATAACAGTAAAATTTTGAAAGACAAATTTTCCGGAATATTTCAAACTTACCGGCAATTGATTCGTCATCGGTTGAAATGAGTAAACCAACGGGAGTTTGAACCACAGAGAAATACAGAGGTTCAAAAGTTCAAAGGTTCAAAAGGTTGAGAACTGCGAGTTAGCATAACAACTTTTGAACCTTTGAACTTTTAAACCCTTTGAACTTTACGCGCCGTTCGTTTGCCGGATGTTACCTTTTGCAAATTCTCCCGCCGGTATTTGATTCTAATCGTAATCTTTATACCTTAACAGCTTATAACCAATAACTTCAGGCATGCTGCGCAGAGTAATTTATATTATTTCCATCATCTTTTTGCCCGTCGCAACGCATGCCCAGTTCATATTTCAGAATATCCGCTGGCAGGATGGCCTGAGTGCAAAAGAGATCCGCTGCATGTACAAAGATGCCAGCGGTTTTTTATGGATCGGTACCAGCAACGGGCTCAACCGGTTCGACGGTGCCGTAGTGCGGCAATATAAAAATACCGAACACCTCAGCAGTATTTATGTGAATGCCATTTACCCGTTTGCCGGCACCGACAGCCTGCTGATAGGCACCAAGCAAGGGATCAGGATCTTCAATAAAAAGACCGGCACTTTTACTGCCGACAAACGCTTTGAATTGCTCAAAGATGAATTGGTAGGGGTGATAGAAGCCGACAACCGCGACCGCATCTGGATCGGCACCAACGGAAAATTGTACGTGTATGCCGATGGAAAAGCACAACCGGCTTCGGCGGTGATGCCTGCCGCCAAAAACATCGGCTACCAATCGTTCAACCTGGGTGCTTTTACCTGGGATAAAAGCCGCGACGGTTTTTGGGTAGGTGGAAGCGTGACCTATTTCCTCGATTGTAAAAGAAATGACCTCTACGATACCGCACACAACCCACTGAATTATCCCTTACTCGATAAACGCGAAACTTACGCTATAGCGCTCGACAATAAGAATAATATATGGTATGGCTGTAATGAGGATCTTTCGCTCAACTTCTGGAACAGCCGCACCAATACCACCGAAACTTATTTTGAACTGGATGGAAGAAAGCTTTCCTCCGGTGGTGTCAACCGCATCTTCATCGATCACAAAGAGCGGATATGGATATCCACCTGGTTGTTTGCTTCATTTTTGAAGGAACCGGATAAACCCATCAAGAAAATACCTTACAGCCAGTCGCAAACCTATTCCATCGGTTATGGTTTTTTTCGCGATGCGATAGAAGATCCGGAAGGGAATGTATGGCTGGGAACAATCAACGGTGTAAGCAAGAGCCAGGCAAAAGATCCGCTGGAAGCGATCTACCAGCTGCCCAGCTTTGAATTCTTTTTGCAGACAGGTTTTGCGCATATCAATCATGTGAGCATCGATAAGGATATAATTGTTGCCGCAAAAGAAGAAGGGGTGGTGATGTACAATACTACCGAGCGAACTTATAAACGATACAAAGTAACGTCTGACCCCGAAGACCTGCTACGCAACCGGGTGGTGATGAGTGCAAAGTCGGGAAACAAATGGTGGTTTGCGGGGGAAGACGGAATTTATTCGCTGGAAAACAGTAATTCCCAACTTGTAAAATTTAACCAGGTAAAACCGGGCAACATAAAGGGGGCTAATTTTATTTTTGCCGACAGCAGTGGTAACATCTGGTTTCAGATCGTACATGACGCCCTTTACCGATATAATACGGCCACCAATAAGTGCGACCGCTTCGATGGCTCCGACAGCACCCATGGCAAATTTAAATATGGTACCTGCAAAACAGCGCTGGTGCTGCGCAATAAAGATGTACTCTTTACAATGGGTGGCGCTGGCATACTGAAATTCGATGTAAAAACGGAGCAGTTTTCCGTGATACCTGTTGCTACACCAAGGGAATTCAATGTAAATCAATTGCAGGAAGATAAAAAAGGCATATTGTGGGCAGCTGTGGCCAATAAAGGAATTTACAAAATGAACCTCTCCGGAAAATTCCTGGATAGCATTAATACCAGCAACGGGCTGTTGTACGACAATATTACCAATCTGGCTATCGACAACCGTGGTATTATCTGGGCGGCTTCGCGGGAAGGCATGATGTTCTTTGATCCGGAAATAAAAGCGGTGACAAAAGTAGAGATCGATCTGGGGCAAACGTTGCAGGATTACTGGAACAATATTACTTTTCAAAATGGAAAGATATATGCGGTGATGCTGGATCACGTAGTGGTGATCGACCCGTTGCTTTATTCGGCAGTAAAGGTAAAAACCCCGCCACACATCACTTCCATCAAAATATTTGGCGAAGAGATCACGAAACAGGCAGAAGAAGGTACGATAGAGCTTTCGCCCAACGAGGACTTTGTCACTTTTCAATTTGCATCGCTCAACCACCGCGAGATACTTTCTTTACAATATAGTTATCAGCTGGAAGGCGTAGATAAGGATTGGGTCAACTGCGGGCGCTCCTTATCGGTTTCATACAACAATCTGCCTCCCGGCAATTACACATTCAAAGTGCGCAGCACCGATGAGCATGGCAAATGGATGAACAGCATCACCAGCGTGAAGCTGCACGTAAAACCTTACTGGTGGCAGACCTGGTGGTTCATATCGCTATGTTCCATAGGGGCATTGCTGCTGTTGCTGGCTGCTTACCGCAATAACCGCAACCGAAAGGAGAAGAAAAACATTGACCGTACGATCGATTATTTTGCCAACTCGGTATATGGCGAAAATTCTGTGAACGAGATCTGCTGGGATATTGCCCGCAACTGTATCTCTCAATTGGATTTTGAGGATTGTGTGGTCTACCTCTACGATGAAAAAAGAAATGTATTCATACAAAAAGCGGCCTACGGCGAAAAAAACCCGAAAGGCCACGAGATCATCGATCCAATGGAAATTCCGCTGGGTAAGGGTATTGTAGGAACGGTAGGCCAAACGGGCAAACCTTTGCTGGTGGCTGATACCGAGAAAGACAGCCGGTACCTGATCGACGATGCGAAACGAAATTCGGAACTGGCGGTTCCCATCCTTCATGACGGGAAAGTGATCGGTGTGATTGATTCCGAACATTCGCAGAAAAATTTCTTTACAGACAATCATGTGAAGGCGTTGAGCACGATCGCGTCTATCAGTTCGAATAAGATCGCGGAAGCCAACGCGGAAATGCAGGCAAAGGAGAATGAAGTGCAGTTGCTGGAGATCAGGAAATTATTGGCGGAAAGCCAGTTGATGGCGCTGCGTGCACAGATGAACCCGCATTTCGTATTTAACTGTCTCAATAGTATACAGGAATGTATCGTGACACATAAGTATGGCGAAGCGAGTAAATACCTCAACAAATTCTCCAAGCTTTTCAGAAGTGTGTTGAACAACTCGGATAAAAAACTGGTGACGCTCAGTGAAGAAAAAGAAGTGTTGCAATTGTACCTGGAACTGGAAGCGATGCGTTTTGAAAACAGTTTTGAATACAGGATCACCATCGACGAAGAAATGGAAATGGACGAAGTGCTGGTGCCTTCCATGTTGCTGCAGCCTTTTGTAGAAAATGCGCTCTGGCATGGGCTGATGCACAAACAAGGCAACAGGGAAATGTTCATTCATTTCCACCAGGTAAATGATGAAGTATTCCAATGTATCATTGATGATAACGGGATCGGGAGAAAAATGTCGGCCGAACTGAAAGTGGCGCAAAGCAAAACCAAACGCCACGAATCAAAGGGCATGCGTATTTCGCAGGATAGGGTGGACCTGTTGCAACGCCAGGGCCAGCATGCTTCCATGCGGATCATCGATAAATACGACGATGCCGGAAATGCCACAGGCACCACGGTGATAATAGAGTTATCTACCTTCTTAACATAAAAAACAACTGTCATGATAAAAGCATTGATCATTGATGATGAAGTAAAAGCCAGGAACATACTGAAACACTATGTGGAGAATTTCATAAGCGAGATCACCGAAGTGCAGCAGGCGGAGTCTGTGGATGCTGCGCTGGCATTGCTGGAAACATACAAACCGGATGTGGTTTTCCTGGATGTGGAAATGCCTCATAAGAATGGATTTGATTTTCTCACGGCTTTACCGGAAATAAATTTCGATGTGATCTTCACCACTGCCTACAACCAGTATGCCATCCAGGCCATCCGCTTCAGTGCGCTGGATTATTTGTTGAAACCTGTAGATCCTGATGAACTGAAAGCGTCTGTATTGCGCCACCTGGAAAAGAAAGCCGATCATTCGGAACAGGAAGAACTCTACCGTAACCTGGTGAGTAATATAGAGAAGAAAGATGTGCGGGATTTTCGCATTGCCGTACCTTCCTCCGAAGGTGTGCATTTTTTCACCATTGATGAAATATTAAGGCTGGAAGCCGAAAGGAGTTATACGCATATTCACCTGGTGAACAAACGGCCATTCCTGGCGTCGAAAACCCTGCGTCATTTTGAGGAAATGCTCACCGATTTTAACTTTATCCGTACACATAAATCACACCTGGTGAACCCCAAACATATTACAAGGGTAAGTAACGATAAAGAGTTTGTGTTGCTGACAGATGGCTCTAAAGTAGAAGTTTCGAGGAGGAAGAAGGATGAGGTTTTTCAGCAGCTGAAACTGAAGTAAAACTGAACCACAGAGAAAGGAGAGTACAGAGCAACACAGAGGGTATCGCACATTTGCATTTACTCTGTGTTGCTCTGTACTCTCCTTTCTCTGTGGTTCAAAACTGCCTTTGGCTGGATAAATACTACCATTCGCAAACTCTATTATAAAATAGCCCCATACTTGTTTTTACTTTGTTCTATCAACATGAAACAAGGTATCAACATGAAACTTTTCAAACTAACACTACTCATCCTTTCGGTGGCCATGTTATTGTTTTCATGTACTGCCGGTCGAAATGTCAACGGATTGATAATCTCTACACACAAATACATCAATTACCAGTCGGCCGAAACAGGGCATTCCAATGCCGGGCCCAACGAAGACGGAAAAGAGATCAGCAGCCAATAGGCTAAACATTAAATCAGGGGGTTTACGATTAAATATCAGGAATGCGATAGTGGTTTATCGCATTTTTTCGTTTGGGTAATTGTTACTGTAGTTTTCTTTTAGAACCAAAACCCTATTTTTGTTTGACCGGCAATAAAAGTTCCGTCTGTTAAATGAAACGAACATCCCCTGTCAAAACCGACCTTTCTTTATTGCATGCGATAAGGGGTGTGGCGGCGATGTATGTTGTGGTATACCATGCAAAATTCATAATGTGGTGCGGCGGGGCAGAATATCTCAAAGCTTTTCCCCGTGCCGGCTGGAACCCGCTGGATTATGTAATATTCCTGCTCGACATGTTATTCAGCTCCGGTTCGCAGATGGTGATGATCTTCTTCGTGCTTTCCGGTTTTTTCATCGCTATGAGCCTCGAAGGACTCAAAGGTACGCCGGGCCAGAAAGTAAGGAATTTTTACACGGTGCGTATATTGCGCATCTACATTCCGTACCTGGCGTCTATACTCGTTTCGGTGCTGGTACTTTATTGGGCTTCAACATTTGCGCCGGATCTTTTTAATACCATCAGCGGCCGGGAGTTCAATACAAGGCTGGTTGCCGCGGTAAAAGATCTTACGTTTTCTAATTTTCTGCAGTCGCTGTTGTTTACCAAAAACCAGGAGTACATCGGCTTCAACTATGCATACTGGTCGTTGCTGCATGAAGGGCTGTTTTATCTCTCCATTCCTTTCATCTACCAGTTCAGGAGGTCATACCTGGCATGCTCATTTTTGTTGTTCCTGGCGGGGGCGCTGTTTTTTTACAATAGTAGCGAAGACGATGTTTTCATCAAATTTTTGTTTGAATATAATTTCTACTTCGCCGTGGGGATCACGCTGTATACCTACCGCGATGTTGCCGGACAGATCATCACTAAAAGGAATTTCAAATGGCCGATATTGATCTGCTGTTTCTTTTTAACGATCGGTTTTATTGCCCTTACGATCGCCAAAGTGAGCCTGCTGCCGAATATACTGGCGGTGATGACGGCAGTATTGCTGATGTTGCTGCTGCTCAATTATGAGATCGGGAATACTATTTTCGTCAAAATGATCAAGAGCCTGGGCAAGATCAGTTACTCACTTTACCTTATTCATGTGCCTGTACTGATTGCTGTAATGGCACTTCTGAACCGTTACACCGGCAAGCAATTCTTTTATGGCCACGTATACTGGATCGGCGTGCTGGCCAGCCTGCTTGCAGGATATGCTTTTTACAGGATAGCAGAAGGGCCCTCGCTGAGGCTTATTTCTTCCCTTAAAAAACGCCTCCGAAAAGAACACCAGGCTGATTCTAAACCCTAAACCCTAAGCTTCTTCCACCGTTCGTTGTTTGCATCCTGCCGTTCGTTAAGCCCGTAGCTACCGTTCGTTGTCTGATCGTTTCCTTTGCATTCGGTAACAATGGTCCGTTTTTGATCCCACAACCAACCCTCACTTGAAGATCAGCAACATAGTATGTTGCTTTTTGTATTGTTCAACCTTTCTCACAGAGAATAAGCCTTTGGCATTTTTTCAACCGCCGCTTGCAAAGCATATGCAGTAAGCCCGGCAAGCGTATTGTTCCTTTGTGTAAGAATCAAGCATGTAAATAAAATACCCATGTCAAACACCAAAAACATCATCACCATTACGGCGGTTGCGATAGCAGCACTCGTATTCATTAAAAAACTCATGTGGCCGATCATTAAACGATACTTTTTAAACGAAAAATTATACGCGGGGGCAGTGCTTCTTACGGTAGAGCCGACAGGTATAAGTATCAACAAACAACAACAGCTGATACTTCAATTACAGGTGGAACCGGACCACGGAAAAAATTTTGTGACGGAGATCAAAGCGCTTTTCGACGAAGCTGAAATTGCTGCCTTGCAGCCGGGGGCAAGGATGTGGGTAAGTTACAATGCCCATTATCATAAAAAGATCAGCCTTCGTAAAGAGGAACTGAAAAACAACGGAACCTTTTTCCGTACCCAACAATAATAATTGAGAACAAACAATCCGTAGTTACAAATAAAAGCCGTCTCAATGTTTGAAACGGCTTTTATATTGCGGGGAATGGATAACGGTATAATGGATAATGTTCAACTGGGAATGACGAATTATTCATTATCCATTACTATTATCCATTAAAATTATTTCCGCGTGAACCTGATCTCCATCGTTTTTACTTCCTTTCCTTTCTTATCGCAGTACATGGTGAGCAATTGTGTCTGGTCGTCAATCACCTGCATGGTTTCGCGGGAGTTTAATTCGCTGCCGTCGCCTGCTTCGGGGTCTACCATGCTTCCTTTAAGTTCGATGGTCTTGGTAGATTCGTTCCAGGTTCCGGTCATCGTTACGAGGCCTGTGCCCATGTTGTCGATCCAGGTACTGATGAATTGTTTTTTTGCATTGTCGTACGCCATGGTAGAGATACCTTCAAAAGGCATACCCATCATGGTGCCGGCATGGGAACTCGTCTGGTAACGGCCGCCCAGTAACATTTTGTTCTGAGTTTTGATGGTCGCTTTTTCCGGCGGAGCCGCAGGATCCATCCACATGCTTACTTCGCCGGTCCATTCACCATTCCAGGAAGCCATCATTTTATGCATATCTCCCGGGGTGGAATAAGCCATCCAGTTTTTCATTTTGGTGGCAGAATCGGGTTCGGCTTTCGGCGCAGCATCTTTTTTTACATCAGCAGCAGCTGAAGCCGTGTCTTTGGAAGAAGCGGTAGTAGTAGTTTTGTCTGCATCATTACAGCTGGCAAAAGCGAATGTTAACAGGCAAACGGCAATAATCGAATGTTTCATATGTATATATTTAAGATTAGAGATTAGTGATTAGTATTTTTCTAAGTATCAATTTCTAATAATGTTTCGAAGGTTTGACTATTGACAATTCACTATTCACTAATGGGCTTGCAACCAGTTTTCCCCCGACCCCAGTTCCGCATCTGCCGGTACGCCGTTGGGTAAAGCTAATGCGCTTTGCATACAATTCAAAATGACGGGCTTTACTTTTTCAAGCTCTTCTTTCAGCACATCGAAGACCAGTTCATCATGTACCTGCAGCAGCATCTTGCTTTTAAAACCGTGCCGCCTGAATTCCTCGTCGATCTTTATCATGGCCAGTTTTACCATATCCGCAGCCGAACCCTGTATCGGGGAGTTGATGGCATTTCGCTCTGCGAAACCACGTACCGTAAAGTTGGCGCTGTTGATATCTTTCAGCCAGCGTTTTCGCCCCATCAGCGTTTCCACATAACCGTTTTCTTTACAGAAATTGATGGTATCGTCCATGTACTTCTGAATATTGGGGAACTGTTTTTTGTAATTATCGATGATCTCTTTCGCTTCACCACGTGATATACCCAGGTTTTCCGCCAGCCCGAAGGCGCCCTGGCCGTAGATGATGCCAAAATTCACGCTTTTCGCTTTATAACGCATTTCTTTCGTTACTTCCGCTTCGGGTACATTGAATACTTTGGCAGCCGTAGCCGTATGGATATCTTTCCCGGTGCGGAATGCATCACACATGTTTTCGTCGGCGCTGATGGCTGCTACGATGCGCAATTCTATCTGCGAATAATCCGCGGATACCAGCACGTGATTTTCATCTCTTGGAATGAATGCCTTGCGGATCTCTTTGCCTTTTTCGGTGCGGATGGGGATATTCTGCAGGTTGGGATTGTTGCTGCTGAGCCTGCCCGTAACCGCTACAGCCTGCGCATAACTCGTATGCACACGGCCTGTTTTGGGATGTATCAACTGTGGCAACGCATCCACATAAGTAGATTTCAACTTCGTAAGCTCACGGAAAGTGAGAATGTCATCGCAGATCTTATTATTGACGGCCAGTTTCAGCAGCACATCTTCCCCGGTAGCGTACTGGCCTGTCTTGGTTTTTTTTGCTTTCGGATCCAGTTGCAATTTATCAAACAGCACTTCTCCCAATTGTTTGGGCGAAGCCAGGTTGAAACGCACGCCAGCCTGCTCGTACACAGATTCCTCCGCTTTTTTTGCATCAGCTTCCAGTTCTTTGGAATAACCATTCAAAAAACCGACATCCACTTTGATGCCTTCAAACTCCATATTGGTGAGCACTTTCACCAACGGGTTTTCTACTTCGTAAAATACTTTTTCTACTTCCTTTGTTGTTAATTCCTGCAGGAAAACATTTTTCAACTGCAACGTGATATCTGCATCTTCCACCGCATACTCCTTCGCTTTTTCAATTTCAACATCCCGCATGTTACCCTGGGTCTTTCCTTTTTTGCCAATGAGCTCTTCGATATGAATAGGTTCATAACCGAGGTATTTTGCACTGAGCAGATCCATGCTGCGTTTGCCATCGGGCTCAATCACATAATGCGCCAGCATGGTATCAAATATTTCCCCTTCCAGTTCTACACCATACCATTTCAATACCAGCAGATCGTATTTCAGATTCTGGCCGGTCCACACTTTTGTTTCATCGGAAAATACAAGGGAGAACAACTGCAGTATTTCCATAGTGCGCTGCCTGTCGGCCGGGCAAGGCACATAATATCCTTCGCCTGTTTTTATGCAAAAGCTTAAGCCTACCAGTTCTGCCAGGTTTGCATCGATGTTGGTGGTTTCGGTATCGAAGCTGATCTCTGTTTCAGCAGATAACTTTTTGATGAGTTCCATGATCTGTTCATCCGTATCTGCCAATGTGTAATGATGTGGGGTATTGTGAATGTTTTTATCCACCACTGTTGGAGTATGATCTTCAGTGGTATCCTCTAAACCGGTAGATGGGACGGATGTTACCACGGGGTTTCCAAAGAGGTCCATTTGTCCGCCTGCGGGTGATTTTTTTGCATCGGCTGTGGCTGGTTCGTTGTTCTTAGCCTCTTCGCCAAACACACGTTTTGCCATCGTTTTAAATTCCAGCTGATCGAAAATATCCATCAGCAGGTCTTTTTTTATTTCCTTCAAACGAAAATCTTCCGCATGAAATTCTACCGGAACATCCAGGATGATGGTCGCCAGTTTTTTACTCATGATGGCATCTTCTTTTCCACTGCGGATCTTTTCGCCCAATGAGCCTTTTATATGATCGGCATTGGCCAGGATATTTTCGAGTGTGCCATATTCTTTCAGCAATTTCGCGGCGGTCTTTTCGCCCACTCCCTTTATCCCCGGAATATTATCCACGGCATCCCCCATCAATCCGAGTATGTCGATCACCTGGCTCACATTTTCAATATCCCATTTGGCACATACTTCCTTCGGCCCCATGATCTCTACCGTTCCACCCTGGTAGCCGGGTTTGTAGATGTTGATATGGTCCGACACCAGCTGCCCGTAATCTTTATCGGGAGTTACCATATAAACGGTATACCCATCTTTTTCGGCCTGCTTGGCAAGGGCGCCTATCACGTCATCGGCCTCGTATCCGTCTTTTTCGATGCAGGGAATGTTGAAACCGGTGATGATCTTTTTGATATCGGGAATAGCGGACAGGATATCTTCCGGGGCTTCCTGCCGGTTGGCCTTGTAATCGGCAAAATCAGTGTGGCGTTCTGTAGGAGCATGTGTATCAAAACACACGGCAATATGTGTAGGCTTCTGGTTATTGATCAGCTCAATGAGTGTATTGGTAAAGCCAAACTGGGCATTGGTATTGCGGCCTTTACTGGTAATACGGGGACTTCTGACAAGCGCATAATAGGCTCTGAAAACAAGGGCCATGGCATCGAGGAGGAAGAGTTTTTTTTCGTCGTTTTGCATCTGCCAAAGATAACAAATCTATGATCTAAGATGTATGATCTATGATCTTGGGGAATTCAACAAAATTTTGTGGTGATTTTCTCTTGTTTGTGAAAAATAAGAGGAATAATTTCCAAGAAATTTTTTATGAAAAGAGAAGAGTTGGAAAAACGAACTAAAAAATTCCACATTGACATCATTGGTTTTTGTACTGATTTTCCGCGGACACACGCAGGTTTCGAAATTGCAAAGCAGTTAATACGATCAGCGGGGTCAGTTGGTGCAAATTATCGTGCATCCGGACGAGCAAAATCTATAGCCGATTTTATTAATAAGATCCAGATCATTATCGAAGAAGCTGATGAAAGTAAATATTGGCTTGAAGTGATATTAGAAAGCAAGTTAAAATCTACAGAAGAGGCGAAGATTTTAATTAAAGAAGCTAACGAATTAACAGCCATCTTCGCCGCTTCCAATAAAACAGCAAAAGCTAATCGAAACAATGTATGACCTTAAATCTGTAAAGATCATAGATCATACATCGTCGATCATAGATTTTTAAAATCTCGTATCCAGATAAAGCGGCAACATCGCTCTCCACGTAGGCCAGTCATGTTTCCACTCATGTCCCCATACATCGAGTTCGTGGTGGATGCCTTTGGTATTGAGCACGCCCGAAAAATTGCGGGAAGCCTGCGGATCTTCATAATCGCCGCTGCCGGTGAGGATGTGAATATGACGGCTTTTGCGGATATGATTGAGATTCCATTCGTCTGAAAGATTAGGAATATAATGGCACGGTGAATTGAAGTATACCTGGTCGTCGTAAAAACCTTTGGTATACTCCGTGAGATCGTATACGCCGCTCATGGCGATGACGCCGTCGATGAGGTCGGGGCGTTTGAGGAAAAGGTTCATGCTGTGCAAAGCGCCAAAAGAAGCACCGCAGGTGATGATGGGTGTTTCTGAAGAAGTATTCGTCTTGATGAAAGGGATCACTTCATTAAAAATATAATCGTTGAACTGGTTGTGGCGGATGGCTTTGTGTTCGCCGGCCATATTGTTGTTGAGCCAGCTTTCGTTGTTGATGCTGTTGACAGAGAATATCCTCACTTTTCCGCTATTGATATAGGGAGCCAGCGTTTCCATCAGCTGAAAACGTTCGTATTCCAGGTAATCGGCAGCCGCAGTTGGTACGAGCAGGAGTGCGAAACCATAATCGCCGTAGGCCGCGATGGGCATTTCCTTTTGTAAAGCGGGGCTGAACCAGCCGGATAATTCTCTCTTCATGATATGTTAGTTTTAAAAGTTTGTAGGAACTTCCTGTCAAAATGAGTTAAAAATGCCCTTATTGTAAATATAAAATAAAAATCCACTGAAAAAGCGTTATCCCCGAATGTTTACTTTGAGGTAGAATAATGAGGGGAAATGAAAAAGGGTTCTTATTTTTGTCTGCACCTATAATTAAGATATATATGTCTCGTACTATCAAAACATGGCTACTGTTATTATCACTCAGCCTTACACTTTTCAGTTGTGAAAAAGAATATAGTGAAGAAAACGGGGGAACTGTCGGCGGCGGCGGTGGTGGCACCCAGGGCGGAACGGCTGTGTTTACACTGGCTGGTGCCCCGGGCGGATGTACTACACCCTCCATTACAGGAACGTACAAAGCGGGTACAGCACTCACTTCTACAGAAAAAATAACATTGATAGTAAATGTTACTACCATCGGTACCTACACCATTTCTACAGGTACAGCCAATGGCATCACTTTCTCCGGTTCGGGAACATTTACCGCAACCGGCCAGCAATTCATCGAACTTACTGCAACAGGCAGCACGCCAACCAATGCGGGTACTTTCAGTTACCTGCCCGGCACGGCAGGATGTAGCTTTTCCATCACTTACCTGGCTTCTACGGGAAGCAGTTCGGGTACAGCGGTATATACTTTTAAAGGTGCACCCGATGACTGCCTTACACCGGTGATCAGCGGAACTTACACCGCAGGTACTGCAACCAATACCACTAACACAGTTAAATTACTGGTGAACGTAACTACCGCCGGCACTTATACTATCACAACAGGTACGGCCAATGGCATCAGCTTCAGCGCTACCGGCACTTTTGCGGCACCGGGTGATGCAGATATTACCTTAGTGGCGTCAGGAACACCGGTTTCTGCAGGAACGGTGCAGTATACACCCGGCGCTACGGGATGCTCCTTCAGCATTACGGTAGGTGCAGGAACCCCGCCAGCCAGCAACACTTTCTTAAAAGCTACGATGGGAGGAACAGCTACCGAATTTAATACAGGGCTTTCAGGAATGTTGCTGAGTGGCATGTCTGGTATCCCATCAAGCCTTACCGCAACGGGAACTATTTCCAGCCCTTCCACTGGCTCCGATAACTTATCTGTTGCTTTTACTAACACAACAGCAGGCTCTTCCATTACCACCGGTGCTTATCCGAATATTTCGGTAACAAATACGACCAAAGGTGTCATCGTTCGTTATTTTAATAATGCAGGCGACTTATACCAATCCGGGTTTACAGCGGATACGTTTACAGCAAATGTGTCAACAGTTTCATCCACTGCAGCTACTGGAACTTTTAGCGGTACGCTTTATAAAAATGGGGCAGGGCCGGAATCGATAGTCGTTACCAATGGTAGCTTCAGCGTTACATACTAATCATTAAAAAACTTCCATCATTAAAATGGCCGCTTTTAAAGCGGCCATTTTATTTATTAGTCTATTCAGTCTATTCCAGCACCCCCTCCTTTATCTCCGTCCACAACTCACGGTAACACTTAGCCGCATAACTGCTGTTTGCAAACTCCATGATCGGTGCCTTATGGATGCCCATTTTTTCTACATCGCTCAGGTAAGGGATGAAGTTTTGAAAAAAGCGCTTGTCCTTGTTCAGTTCCTGTATGAGCTCGTTGTGCATGTTCTTACGCAGATCGGCCATGGTAAAGAAACACATCATTTTGGCCATATCCACATCTTTCTCTTTAAAGTAATCCTTTACCATGTTGTAGGTGCGGATGGAAAGCGTGGTTGGTATCACCGGCATCAGCACGATATCTGCCGCATGGAAGATATTTTCGCTCAGTGCACTGAATCCCGGCGGGCAATCGATGAACACAAAATCATATTCTTTCTCCAGCTGTTTCAACACTCCTTTCAGCCTGTTCTTGTTGCCTTTCATTTCTTCCAGCATGATGTCGAAGCTTTTGGAAGAATTATCAGCGGGGATCACATCCAGCAATTCAAAGTCCGACGAAAGGATCGCATTTTCCAATAGCGCATCCTTGGTGATCAGCTTCTTGATACCCGGATGTACTTTTGGCTTTGCTTTATAATAAAATGAAGACGATCCCTGCGGGTCGATATCCCACAATAACGTCTTGAAACCATCTGCCGCAGCCAGGTATGCAAAATTTACGCAGGAGGCAGTTTTGCCCACACCGCCTTTGAGATTATACAACGCAATCGTAACCATAAATGAATGATTTAGTACTGGAAGTTAACATATTTTAAAAAAATATTTGGATATGAGCAGGATAAAATTATTCCACCCAAACATATAAATACATTTAATTCTAGAAATACTACAAAAAATTCTTAAAATGTTAAACTCGCGAGAATCTATAATTTCCTTTAATATTCGTAGCTAAATATGAACCATGTGAAGGGGCTCGCATTAATTCTTCATAAACTGCTTGCGGAACATCAAAATATTGATAAATCGAACCATTCAAAAATTCTATTTCTAAAGTACTTGAATTTTCATCATAACCTATTGAAGCAATATTAGATGAGGTGACTGAAGTTCTGTCCATAAGTTTTATTGTTTTACTTTATTTATTATAGGATTTTGTGATCTCCACGTTTCAACGAATTCTTTATAATTAGGATTTTGTTCCATTTTAATACCCCAGCCCCCGGGTTGCATAGAATCTTCTGGAAGTAACTCATCATATACAATTGGATCTTGACTGTCAGGGCGTTTGTCTTTTGGTGGAACGTCTATTATTGCTCTCATGGGTAATTTTACAGCTTCTCCTAAAACTATAGCTTCTCCTGTTCTTAAAATTGGCAGCATATTTACTAGTCCATCTAAATTATCACTTACAACGCTAGTAACGTGACTTCTGTCATTTGAATTAGTTAATCTTAAAGCAAAAAAAGTTCCGCATTGTGATAAAATTGTTGAGTTGATTTCAGAGGGTCTTTGACTCACAATCATAGTTCCAATTCCATATTTACGGCCCTCTTTGACTATTCTTTGAACTATTGCTAATGCAGAGCCAGCTATAGAATCATTTAGATAATTGTGCGCTTCTTCCATTACAAGTAACAATGGCCTGCTTCTTCCTCCTTGTGATAAATTTCTTGCCCAAAATAAACCTTCATATATTATTCTCAATAGCGCGGCAATTATTGTGTTCAGCATATTATTTGGAATGCCAGAAAGATCTAGAATTGTAATAGGTTTATCTGATCCAAGCCAATCTCCAAATAAATCATCTAAGTCTTTTGAAACAATCCCATTAATATCAGGTTTCCAATCACCGGGGGAAAACAAGAAATCATATATAGGATTTCTCAACTTAGAAGTGAATCCTTCTAATTGCCTTCGAATATTTAAATTAGAGCCACTTAAAAATATTTGGGCTGCAACTTGTGATTTATATTGAGGGGGTAAAATTAATTCTGCATCACCTGTTTGCAAAGGAATGTTTGCATTGTCAATTGCAAATGCTTCTGTAGTATTATGTATATCAAAATCTTCTTCAATGTTACTTAAACATTGACCTGTAGCTTGGGTAGTATGGGTTGAAAAAATCATTCGTTGAAGGTGCAGCCATAATCTATTTAAACTAAAGGGAATAGGTGTATCAACGCTCAATCTTTGTAAATTGATACCATCATAAATAGTATCTGTGGCCGATTTTCTTTTTAAACTTAATATTTTATCTCCAATAATAGCTTTATCTTTTTCATCCACTTGACCTAAAATCAGTTCAATTAATTCGTCGAAATTTAAGGCCCAAAAAGGAATATATAAATTCTTATAAATGCTATTAGTTGTTGTTTCAGTATTGATTTTATAAATGTTAGCACGATCTTTTAAAGCGGTTCCATATTCACCGTGCAAATCAAATACGATTACTCTTGAAGATGGATATTTGGTTGGTTCTGAAATAGCATTTAACAATCCCGCAACTGTTGTCGATTTACCAGAGCCTGTTGTGCCTAGAACGGCAGAATGTCTAGTAATTAGTTTATTGATATCTACTAATGCTGGTATTGAATCAGCCCCAGCAATATGTCCAACTTTAACAAAATAGGGCTTATCAAGTTTACCATAAATATTTTTCAAATCATCCTCAGAAACCAAATGTACTTCGTCTCCGATAGTCGGATATTGAGCAATGCCCCTTTCAAATCGTCCATTCCTATACCCTTCTCCAATTAATTGAATTGTGGCCCATCGATTTCCATAGGGATTAGCGACAATTTGATTTTCTGGTACGGCGCTTGCCCCAACTTGTGATATAATTCCAAATAAATGAGAATATCCAATTGGGATTTTGGCAAAACTTCCGATTTGACCTATTCTATATCCTTCTCCATCTACAAAAGTTAACCCTGTAATTCCAATATTTGTTAAGTTGACACTTACCGTAGTCCCTTTTACATCCTGTACAATTCCAAATAAAGTTGATTTATTTTGCATCAGTCGTTGTCGTTTGATTAATGCCAATTAAAGCTTGTAAAAACCTTCCCATCGTTGCGAAGTCTCCAAGTTTTAACCAGTGGTTAATAGTATTAACATCAGGAGCTCCACCAACTCCAGGAGTTATGGTGACTTTAGTTTCGACACAGGTCGCTATATTCTCATGATCTTCAAAAACTTTATTGACTTTCCATTCACCACGAAGCGTTCCTATTATAGCTTCATCATAACACCATAAGGAAAGATTTGAGCGTTGTTTTGCTATCTGAATTGCATTAGGATATCTATCTTTTATAGACCCGTCTGTGGGGTCAGTTATTGTACCAGTATCATACATTAAAGCGATAGCTATTGCTGTTGGATTTGATTTGAGCGCATTTATAATAGCCCCATTTAAGTGCATATCATTAAATGAGTAGCCACAAAGAATTAATAGTGAAGAAGGTTGTCTAATAAACTTACTTAATTGATCAATTAATGCTAAATATGGCATTTTTCTACTTTGTTCATATTTTAAATGAGAAGGGTAAATTAAATTAGCTTCCTCATATTTCGCCAAATAACTCGTGCGATAAACGTCGTGAGAAGAATTTTGCAACCAATTTATTGATCCGTGAATCTTCCACAGCCGACTCCAATGTTTAGGAATTAAATTATCTTCAATAGCCCTTAAATCAAAAAAAGGAAACCGACTACCGACAAAACCATCAAAAAACGGAACAGAATTATCCTCAAAAGCCTGCTCCATTAAAAGGTCATAATTTGTTGTAAAAATTTCGACAGGTACTTCTCTATCAATTGAATTAATCCAACTTGCTAAATTGTGATATGGAGTATTAAGATCAGGCAGAGATACATTTAAGAGACTAGCTATTTCTGAGCAAACATTTTTTTCTAATAATTCTAACTCATTTTCCGTAAACCCTCGAACGTTTCCTCCGGAAGAAACATTTTTTAATCCTCGTATAAAAGTCAAAATGTCTTCAATATTTTCAATGTTTTTATTTGCAAGTGCAATTTCTTTCAGAAGTAAATCGTATTTATTTTCTGGTGTTCCTGTGGCTGCTTTTAATTTCAAATTAACTTTGATAGTTAACTCTTGTACTGCAGGGATTAAAGGCCAACTTCCAGTCGGCATATCTACTGCTAATGGACATCCAGCGGAAATAAAAAAACCAATTCGTTTTTTATCTTGAGATAAAGCTTGCCTTAGATATTTGATGTGTTTAATCGGATCGTGCATATTAGGGCAGGTTTGGGTTAAATCTGTAGGAAGGTAAAGTTTTTTATCAACAAACAAAAGTTTTAGCAATTGTGAGAAAAAACGTTCAACTGAAATAAGTACAAACCTTTTTCAGTATATATAATATCCGGTAACACTCACAAATGTTAGTAAAGCAATAATAAATCAATCAAAGAATTATTCGCTGTAAGTGCGAATCGGTAATTCTGTTTATCTTGGCGATAAAATGGGTACATAACTTTGTGCCTTCAAAATTTATATTGTTTCCATGAGCAGAACGTTTGTATTCGGAGATATCCACGGGGCTTTCATAGCACTGACAGAATTGATTGAGACCATCCAGGTGAAACCGGAAGACCGGCTTATTTTTTTAGGCGATTATGTAGATGGCTGGAGCCAATCCTACGAAGTGGTACAATACCTGATGGAACTCGATAAAAAATATTCCTGCATTTTCATCAAAGGCAATCATGATGTATGGTGCGAAAACTGGCTTAGACAAGGAACAATCGATGAACTCTGGTATCACAGTGGCGGCAAAGCCAGCATCGAAAGCTATTCCAACCGCACAGACCAGGATCTGAAACAGCATATCAGTTTTTTTGAACGGATGGAAAATTATCATGTTGATGAAGAAAACCGTTTGTTTGTGCACGCCGGATTTTCGGCTGTACGCGGGCCGCAACATGAACGTTATGCCAGTAATTTTACCTGGGACAGGACACTCTGGGAAACCGCTATCAGCCTCGACGACCGCATCCCCAAAGATTCTCCCCGTTATCCCAAGCGGTTGAAATTATTCAAAGAGATCTACATCGGCCATACACCTACTTTATACATCGGAAAATATGAGCCGGCCAATGCCGCTAATTTGTGGAACATGGATACCGGTGCAGCTTTCGATGGAAAATTATCGGTGATGGATATCGATACCAAAGAATTCTGGCAGAGTTACCAGGTGATGGAATTATACCCTAACGAAAAAGGAAGAAACTGAATTTAATTCTTAGCTGTCAGCCTGAGCTTGTCGAAGGCGCCTTCGACAAGCTCAGGCTGAAAAATTTTATCTGCTGTCAGGGTGAGCTTGTCGAACCCCGCCTTCGACAAGCTCAGGCTGACAGACGTTTATTTTGATAATAACAAAAAACATCATGACAACACTCAATCTCATCAACGCAGCAAAATCGGATATAAAATATTCATTGGTAACTTTTCCGGATAGCCAGCCACATATCAAAATAGATACAGCCACACTGGGCGACGACAGGGCTGTATGCCGCATCATCACACGCATTTCGAACCCTTCAGACCTGCTGATGCCTTTGTTTGCAAAGAACGTTTTATCGTATGAAGGATTTGAAAAAGTGGAACTATATATTTCGTATCTGCTGGCAGCCCGCATGGATAGGGTTATGACGGGTGGCGAACCTTTTTCGTTGAAAGTGATGGCCAATATTATCAATTGCGCCGGGTTCAGCAAGATCAGGATATTCGATCCGCACTCGGAAGTAAGTACGGCTTTGCTGGATAATTCGTATGCCATCAGCAATACGGCATTTGTAGCGGATGCGTTGAAAGATTACCAGTCCAAAACATCTTCTTCCACCGCCGAAGGATTCTGCATCGTTTCGCCGGATGCGGGCGCCTTGAAAAAAATATACAAAGTAGCCGAAGCGCTCAACGGAATGGAAGTGGTGGAATGTATGAAGAACCGGGATGTGAAAACCGGGAAGTTGTCGGGCTTTAAAGTATTTGCCGAAAACCTTGCAGGCAAAACCTGTTTCATTGTGGACGATATCTGCGATGGTGGCGGTACGTTCATCGGTGTGGCGGAAGAATTGCGCAAACTCAATGCCGCAAAAGTGATCCTGGTCATCAGTCACGGAATATTCAGCAAAGGATTGTCACTGCAAAATGTGGACGAAATATACTGCACCAATTCTTACAAAGAAATACAGGAAGAAAATGCGCATATCACTGTAATTGATGTGCAAAAATACTTATAGAATATCCAGCCTTTCTTTTGGCTTGCAAGCTAAATATAATGAGCCGGGAAGACGGGAAGAAGAAAAAAATACATCTTCCCGTCTTCCCGGCAACTATATTTTGCTTCCCGTTTATCAAATTCGCTCCCTGCATTTACTCAAAAACCCTAACTTGCCTTACTTTTTTACACTAATTATCACCTGATATGCAATTAACCAGTCGTATAGTGGCAGCACTCGTTTTGCCCTGCATCTGTTATTCTGTGACCGCACAAAAAAAGGCTCTCACAGACAACCAGTATTTCAAATCAGATTTCAAGGGGATCGTACAGTCGTTGTCGGCCGCTACTCGATGGATCGACAATACGCATTTTTTGTTGCTCAAAGATTCAAAAACATTTGTGGTAGATGCAAAAACCGGCGCTGAAAGAGAAGCCGGTGATGCGGATAAGACCGTAACGAAAGAGCCCGCTAAAACTACCGCATTCATAAAAAATGCGAACGTATTTGCCAAAGTAAACGATGTTGAAATACAGCTTACCAATGATCCTGCACCGGAAGTGAACCCTACGGTAAGCCCGGATGGTAACTATGTGGCCTACACGAAAAAGAATGATCTCTATACCGTGAATATCGCTACCAAAAAAGAAACACGCCTCACCAATGATGGTACCGATGTGATATTGAACGGGTATGCCAGCTGGGTATACATGGAAGAGATACTAGGAAGGGCTACGGCTTACAAGGCTTACTGGTGGAGCCCCGACAGCAAACACATCGCTTATTTCCGCTCGGATGAAAATAAAGTTCCTGAGTTCATCATCACCGACGGGCCGGGCCTGCATGGGGTGGTAGAAAAAACACGTTACCCGAAAGTGGGTGATCCTAATCCTGAAGTGAAGGTAGGTATCGTATCGCCGGATGGCGGCGCTACCGTATGGAGTGATTTCAATGAAAAAGACGACCAGTATTTCGGAATGCCTTACTGGAAGCCGGATGGCAGCGCCTTGCTGGTGCAATGGATGAACAGGTTGCAGAATAACCTGGTCATTTATGAAGTGAATCTTACTACAGGCGCTAAAAAAGAATTTTACAACGAAACACAAAAGACCTGGATCGAACTGGAAAACAAGCGCCTCACTTTTTTAAAGAACGGAAAAGGATTGATCCTGCAGAGTGATGCTACAGGATGGAGCCATCTTTACAATTATGATATGAATGGCAAACTCCTCAATGCGATCACATCGGGTAAGTTTACTGTAACGGATGTGAATTACATCGATGAAAAAAACAACCTCGTTTATTTCTGTGCCCGTAGCAGGGAAAATACGGCGCACAAAGATTTTTATAAAGTCGGTCTCAATGGTAAAGGCCTCACCAGGCTTAGTTTTGGTGATTTCAGCCATGTGATCACCAGCATTTCTCCTGATGGAAGTTATTTTATTACCAATTACAGCAATGTATCTACGCCGGCGAGGCTTGCATTGGTGAGCAATAAAGGAAAGATCATTAAAGAACTGGGCAATGCGAAAGCTGCGGAATTTGATTCTTATGAACTGGCAAAGACTGAATTCCTTCGGGTGAAAAGCGACGACGGATTATACGATCTTCCGATGAAAGTGACCTGGCCGGTGAATATGGATAAAAATAAAAAATACCCGGTGCTGATCTCCATTTACGGTGGTCCGGATGCGGGCAACTGTAATGATACCTGGACATTATCCGGCAACCAGCAGTTTTACGCCAAAGAAGGATTGATACAGGTAGTAATGGATCACAGGGCCAGCGGGCATTTTGGCAAAGAAGGCGTAAATTATATGTACCACAACCTTGGCTACTGGGAAATGAAAGATTACAGCACTATGGTAAAATGGCTGATCGCTAACGGTAACGCCGACCCCACAAAGATCTGCATTACCGGCTTCAGCTACGGTGGCTACATGAGTTGTTATGCACTTACCTACGGTGCAGATGTGTTCACCCATGGCATGGCAGGTGGCAGCGTGGTAGACTGGACACTCTACGATTCTCATTATACCGAACGATTCATGGGCACACCGGCCAATAATCCTGAAGGATATAAAACAAGCTCCGTACTCACTTATGCTGATAAGCTGAAAGGCAAGTTGCAACTGGTTCACGGCATTGTAGATGATAACGTGCATCTTCAGAACAGCATCCAGCTTTCTTCCAAATTACAGGATCTGAAAAAAGATTTTGAAGAAATGTTTTACAGCGGTGGCCGCCACGGGTGGGGAGGAAACAAAGGGGCGCATTTCGCTAACCTGAAAACAAAATTCATCTATAAGTATCTGTTGGAGAAAGATGTTCCGGCAGGAATGCTGAGATAGTGAATAGTCAATTGTGAATGGTGAATGGTCAATAGTGAAACCATCGAACGTTGTTATTATATGGATAGTTTGTAATAACAGAATTATATATCCAAAAGGCCGATGATAGATCATCGGCCTTTTTTGTACGCTCCACAGAGGTATACCTGCAAATTAATTCGTGTAATCACCATACTTGCATTATAGAAACTTTGTATTTATATTAGTCAAAACTTTTGCTGTATGAATAAAATCTCACATCATCGTCTTGCATGTATTGTATTTGCCATCATCATGGGAATATTTGGAATTTTCCATCTTTTCAATGCTGAAAATATGAAGGGTACTGTTCCTTCCTGGATACCCGGAGGGATCATCTGGGTGTATATTACGGGTATCGGGTTTGTATTGGCTTCGGTAGCTATTCTCATCAACAAACAAACAAAGCTGGCGTGTTACCTGCTGGCGGCCATGTTACTGATCTTTATCTTTACCATCCATGTGCCCACGATTGCTTCCGGCAAAGACGAAGCAACCAAGCAGATGGCGTTGTTGCTGATGTTGAAAGATGTAGGGCTTACCATGGCTGCGGTTTTGGTAGGATATAACTCCGACAGGCCGGATGATGAACCGAATGAATAAATTCAATTAAGAATTAAGAATGTTTGCCAGGGCAAAGATTCCTGGATAATCGAAATTTAAAATGGCTGCAGTATCTGCAGCCATTTTATTATATCGTCTTAGGTTTTCTTTTTTTGATGTCTAGGTAATCGAGGAAATAGATCACGCGGACAGAAAGGCTGTTGAATTGTTTACCGGTAATGGTCTTATCGAAATTCTTCACATAATTCCTTTCAAAGCTGCGGTTGAAATCTTCGCCGATGTCTTTCCATACGATGCTGAAGAAGCTACCCTGGGCAAACTGCCAGTTATACACCATATCCACACTGAAGAAATTGTAGTTCTGGTTTACATTTCCGGTGAAAGGATTATCCGGTGTCTGCATATTTCCATCAAGATCCAGTTGATAGAATTGCTGAGGATTTACTTTGCTCCAGTAGTGACGGGTGCGGAACGAAAGCCCCATCCTGTTGGTGAAATTATATTTTACACTGAGCACGTTTTCAACCACAGAAAGATCTCGCCTGGAAAAAATGATGGTGTCTGTAAGTGCCGAATAATCCGGGGCATGCAGGGTGGCAGCCCATCCAGCCTGGTTCTTGCTTTCGGTAATGGAAGTAGAGAAGTCTACAGAGAATTTGCTGTTGAATCGCACTTTTGCAGTTGCGCCTGCGTCAAACGTCCTGCGCTTGAAAACACCGCCGCCGCTTGGGTTTATATACGTAGTCCAGGAAAATTTCTTCGCAGTATTGCTTTCAAACCAAAGGTTCAGCCCCATGCCTGCCTTGTTGCGGAATACACGGCCATAAGAACGCGGTTCGTAATAGTCATTGTTCCTTTCATTCCTGTAAAGGTTGAACCCGAACCACCAGAGTTTTTTCGTTTGTGCGTTACCGTTAATGTTCCAGCCGATGTTCTGGTACATCAGGTGTTTGCGTTTGAAAATATCAATCGGTGTCACCAAAGTGTTGTACCAGAAGTTCACATTCAACCCCATCTGGTTGTACCACTTTTTAGGTGTGCGCCAGCGATAGCCGGTCCACATGCCTTCTTCCATATAATTGTTATTGGTAAAATACCCCATGTCGCTTTTGTCGTATTTCGCATTGTACAGGTCCTGGTAAACGCTGAACAACAAGCGGCCACTGGTTTTGCCAAAATAGATCGAATGCGCATAACCGGTGCTGATATCTTTCTTTCCGTTGATGATATTGCTGAAACTGAAATTACCCCCAAGGTTCCAGATATTCTTTTTATCGTACAGATCGAAAAGTCCTGAAGTTACATTTGCATCATAGGCACTTCCACTGCGCCATACGTTGGTATTCACCAAAGAAACGCTGCTGTTGTGTTTTAGTGTCTGATCCAGTACGAATACATTATAATTGGTCAGCGGCATGCTTTCCAGCTTATATGTTTCTCCATTTGTCTTTTGAAAACTTGTGTATTGTGCCTGCGTTACAGCGTTCAATACCCCGATGCCAAGCCCTTTCTGCGTACGGCCGCTGATCTTGGTGGCATTGATGATCTTTGCCTGCCCCGGATCTTTCGTGATAGTTTCACCACTGCCAGGTTCATAATATTGTTTGTACACCGGATCAATTCCTATCCTGCGGCTGTAGAAAAGATTTCCTTTATTGAACAGCTCTGTACCTTCTGTAAAGAAAGAGCGGTTCTCATTAAATTTTTGTTCAAATGGCGAAAGATTCAAAATACGGTTATCCGTTTGCACCTGTCCGAAATCTGGAATAAGTGTCATATCCAGCGTGAAAGCCTGGTTGATCCCGTACTTTACATCCATACCCCCATTGACGGTAGCAGAAGTTTTTTTAGTGCCCGCTTCAGCAGTTCCATCATGATTTACATAAGTAGAAAAATAAGGCGAAAATTGCAGACGGATCGGCGGCTTGATATCTTCCAGCCCTTCGTATGTACCTTCCTGTGTAAGAAATCCGTTGATGTTGGGATCGAGTGGTTGCCAGAATAATTGCTGGCCGCTTTTCTGCCTTCTCCTCACAAAATTCAAGCCCCAATCCTGCTTTTTCTTTTTTCCGAAACGGATAGCAGAATAGGGAAGGAACATTTCAAATGTCCATCCGTCGGCCTGTATCTTCGAAGCGCTTTGCCATACGGCATTCCAGCTGAAGTCTTCATTGTTGGGAGTGGTTTTGGCGTCAAATTGTTCGCCGAGTGGCGTAACAAAATATTCAAAACCATTTTGTTTATCCTGGTAAGTATCGAATACTACTCCCAGGAAATCGTTGTTGCCAAAATTATCCCTACCCACCAGTTCGGAAGCGATGCTATCCCTGTTTTTTTCGTGCATATAACCACCAACATAGATGCCTTCGTTGTTGTAGATCATGTAAATGACAGAAGCATTTTCGGCACTTTCTGCACGAAACGGAACCGGGCGAAGCTCTACGAACTTATCGGCTACAGGGGCTACTTTCCAGGTTTCTTCATTCAGCTCGCCATCTATTTTGATAGCGGAATTGAAGCGTTGTGCCGGCATTTTTTTTACCGCCGCCTTTTGGGCAAATATGGAATTGCAGCAGCAGATGCAGATGAGCAGTAGCCACGTAGTCTTGGTAGTCATGGTGTGTAAACCTTTTGTTGATGAAGGTTTGAGTAGTTTTTGCTGCAACGAAATTATAGATCGTTCAGGGCAAACTTCTACCGTTCATCAAATGATGTTGTAATTAAGAATTGTTTAACAGGGAGAAAGAAAGATGCTGGATGCTGGATGTCTGGCCTATTAGAATTGGGTTTCGCTTATTTCTTCGCTACAATATCCAGTATCCGGCATCCAGTAACCAGCATCGGTTTTACTTGAACCTTATCTTTCCGAAGCTTGACTTCACTTTCACTTTCACGGCTCCGGTGCCGGAAACACCTTCGTAGTCTTTGTCGAATTTTGGTCCGTGATCATCTTCATCATCTTCACCTCTTTCTTTGATCTTGAACGGACTGTCGTTGTCAAAATCGCCGAAGCTGGTGTGGATGGCGAAAGTGCCGTTGAAATTATCCGGGAAGCTGAGTTGTATATCGGAATAAGAATTGCTGATGTTGACATCGGTCACCTCATTGGTAATACCGATCCTGGTTTTGTTACAGAATTCCAGTGAGCTTTTTACGGCTCCGCCAAAACTGTTGATCTTCACTTCAGAATAACTGAAAGTTGTTTTACCGCCGCTTAGTTTATCGGCTTTGATAGAACCGAATTCTAATTTTATCTGGTCAACATTCGTCAGCGATCCTACTTCGAGCTCGCCAAATTTTTGAACGATATCTGTAAGGCCGCCGCGGGAGTCGATAGTGGTTTTACCAAACTCATTTTGCACTGCCAACGGATTGCCCTCAGGCATTGATACTACATAGTTAATTTCCATGGATTGATTTTCATTCTTTTTTCCACGGTTGCTTTTGTTGCCTATTTTAGTTTCAAACGAAACAGTGCTTCCGCTATTATCGTTGATGGTAATATTGTCCAGGATATCCTGCGCACGTTCGTCGGAGCTTGCTTTGGCGATCACGGTCACTTCCACTTTCACTTCACTGCCTTTGTAACTATTGATCTGCACGCTTCCAAAGGAGTTTTTGATAGAAACCTTCTGGTCGGAAGTAAGGGAGTAGTTTTTGTTGTAGGTTTTTTTCTTCTCTACGTTCCAGTCATCTCCCGCGAATAATGTTACCGCAGGCAAAAGGAAAAACAGGGCGAGTGCCAATGGTTTAAATGCTGCTTTTATATGTTTTTTCATAACGCTTCTTTTTGTTGTTGTTAATGTTTTTTACGATCTCCAGCTGACGGTTAAGAAGTGCCGACTGTAGCTTTAGATTTTCGAGCATTGCTTCCAGCAATTGCTCACTGTTTGGGTGTTTCGACTTTTGTTTTTTCAGCTCAGCAAATTCCTCATCTATTTTGGCAAAGTCGGAAGCGAACTGTTGGTAAAGTAATGGTTCATCTTTTTTAAGGATGGTGATCTGCTGTTGTTTCAACTCCACCAGTTTGGTATAGTGGGCCAGTTCCTGCGATTCGATGGATTCCAGAGTGGGTGTTGCAGCAGCCAGTTCCGGAGCTGTCGACTGTATTGGGGTCAACGTATCGAGTGTGGTAGGTTTGGGGTCAGTATTAGTTGTTGCTAATTGTGTGCTGGTTTCGGTGGTATCAGGAGTTTGTTGTTTAACAGGTGTTTGCACGCCAGCCAGGGGTTTATCAGGAGTTACTTCTTTCCTGGTGAAAAAGAAAGCGGCACCTGCAACGATCACTACCGCAGCGGCCGCAGACATCCATTTGCGTGCGCCCATGCTTACCAGCAGCCCCTTTTTTCCGGGATTTTCAATCCTTTTTTCGATCCGCTGCCACATTGCCCCGGAAGGTTCGTAGTCGTCGAACTCCCCGCGGTTGTTTTGCATGAAATCTTCAAATTTGTTATCCATAATATGCCTCCTTTTCTAATATTTCCAGTATTTTTTTCTTAGCCCTGTGATATTGGATCCGCACGTTGTTGTGTGCGATCCCCAATAAAGTGCCGATCTCTTCCTGCGGTAAACCATCGATCGCATAAAGATTAAATACCAGCTTATAATTTTCGGGTAGTTGGCCGATGGCCTTTTTTACCCGTTGAACTTCGTATGTAAAAAGATCTTCATCCACACTGTCCTCATCACTCTTATCGGAAGCCTGAACGCTTGTTATATCCACCCAGATCGCTTTTTTCTTACGCAGGTGGCTGATGGATTTATTGATCACGATCCTTTTCAACCAGGCTTCAAATGGACTTTTATAGGTATATGTGTCCAGTTTTTTAAAAGCATCCACAAACGCGTCCTGCACCATATCTTCCGCATCGGCCAGGTTATTCAGGATACGCATGCTGCTGTTCAGCATCGATTTGGCGTATCGTTTATAGATCACATAATAAGCCTTGGTATTGCCCTGCCTGCATAATTCGATCTGCTCGTCTAGTATTGGTATGTCTAATGTCTCGTTCAAGCCGTTTGGTTGCTTTTAATAGTATATCGCCATGTTGAGGAAAATGTTACACGGCTTTTTCATTTTTTTTAAAATTACTCATTAGCCCGGCGATATTTCATATTTGACGGGTGAAATGCCCAGATAATCTGGCAAATGGCGAAAAAACTGTTCTGAAAGGACATAAAAGACGGGTAGTTACAGTGGTATGCTTTTTGGGGCATTGCAGCAAAGCCTCGATGAACAGCCATGGGTTATGGATGTTTGTGGGAGCTTACCAGCAAAACAAACATTTCAAACTCATTAAAATTACAAGTATGGCAAAGTATTCAAAAGGGGCCTCTAAAAAGGTGGAGAAAGTGATGAAGGAAAAGAAGGCAGGCACCCTTAAATCGGGGTCAGGTAAAAAAGTGGCCAGCAGGAAACAGGCGATAGCTATCGGCTTATCCGAAGCACGTAAACAGGGAAGTAAAGTTCCGGCTAAAAAAGCCGCTCCAAAAAAGGCCGCCGTTAAAAAAGCAGCCGCTAAGAAGGCCGCTCCTCAAAAATCCGTAGCGAAGAAAGCTGCTCCAAAAAAATTGATAGCAAAGAAGTCCCCTGCAAAGAAAGTAGCAGTAAACAAATCGGCCCCTAAAAAAGCTGCGGTGAAAAAAGCCGCTCCAAAGAAAGCAGTTGCTAAGAAAGCAGCATCAAAAAAATCTGCGGCTAAAAAAGCTGCTCCTAAAAAAGTTGCTCCACCAAAGAAAGCGGCGCCTAAAAAAGCGGTAGCCCCGGTTAAAAAATCGGCTCCTGTAAAAAAAGCCGCTTCTAAAAAGTCTGTAGTAAAGAAATCTACCCTTCCCGAAAAGCCATTGTCGTTGACAGCGCCGGTAGAAGGTACAGAAACAGATACACCTCAGGCGCCACCACCGGCACGGCCTTCAACCCCAACACCGGAAGAAAAGCCTGCAGAAATACCAGCTGAAGAAAATACCGAACCCGTAAAACCCGTGGAGGAACCTACAGAGATCAATCCGCTGACGGCCGAGCATCATGGTGCACCGATGCCACCGGATAAATATGGGCAGGCAAAAGATACGTACCACGGGCATGTTCACCCGTCGTCGAAGAAAAGTACTATAAAACCGAGTGGAAAGAAACCTCTTTGGAATAAATAATCACAGGTTAATAATGATCACGCGGATTTCGCTGATCATTTTGTAAGGCTCGAATCCTTAAAGAAAAATGCAGGTTGTGAGGCCTGCATTTTCTTTTGAAATATCTGTTATATACGAAATCAGCGTACTCCTTGTAATCTGTGGTTCTTCTTAAATAAAAAGATCATTATACAATTTCCCTCCGGGCACTACTGAATATCCGGACAGGTCTGTAATGCCTTCCGCAGCCAGCACGGCTTCATCAATGAACGCATTGCCGGTACATTCTGTAGAAGGCTTGCTCAGGATATAATAAGCAGCGTCAGCTACTATCTCCGGTGTGCGGCTCATTTTGATCAATGCGTCACCACCCAGCAGGTTTTGTACCGCCGCAGTAGCGATGGTGGTACGTGGCCAGAGTGCATTGGCCGCGATATTGTATTTTTTCAATTCTGCCGACAACCCCAGGGCGATCATCGTCATATTGTATTTACTCAGCGTGTAGGCAATGTGGTTGGTAAACCATTTGATATCCATATTTACCGGGGGGGAAAGGGTCAGGATATGTGGGTTTGCCCCGTTCTTTAAATGCGGGATGCAGGCTTTGCTCACGAAAAAAGTCCCGCGAACGTTGATGTCATGCATCAGGTCGAAGCGCTTCGGTCTGTTTTTTCTGTTGGCGTAAGACCAATTGCAGAAGCATTGTTGATCAATACATCGATACCACCGAAATGCGCCACAGCTTTGTCTACCGCATCCTGTATCTGCTGTTCATCACGGATATCGCATTGCAAGGCAAGCGCTTTGCCGCCCGCCGCTTCAATTTCTGCGGCAGCAGAAAAAATGGTTCCTCCAAGTTTGGGATTCTCTTCGGTGGATTTAGCAGCTACTACAATGTTGGCTCCTTCTTTTGCAAGTCGTAAGGCGATGGCCTTTCCGATACCACGGGAAGCGCCGGTAATGAAGATCGTTCGGTTTTGAAAACTCATAGCAAGCTTAATTAGTGATTGCTAAGATAGGGAAGAAAAATCGCAGATTAAAGATGATTACGCGGATTTCGCTGATTACTTCGTACGGAATGGATATAAAATGAAAAATGCAGGTTATAAGGCCTGCATTTCTTTAGAAATATCCGTTATTAAAATTAATCTGCGTTTCCTTTATACCAATGTAGCTTCTGCCGTGATCTTCGTATTGAAAAGTTTTGATATCGGGCAATTCGCTTCCGCATCTGCAACAGCTGCATCAAATTGTTCTTTGGTGATGCCCGGTACAGTTGCTTTTACTGTAAGGTGAGAAGAAGTGATAGCGCCATCTTCCAGTGCAATATCGCAGCGGGTATCGATGTTGTCGGCAGTAAAACCGGCAGCGTTCAACACAAAGCTCAGCTTCATGGTGAAACAGCCGGAGTGCGCAGCAGCAGCCAGCTCTTCAGGATTGGTACCAACGCCATCCGCAAAGCGACTGTTGAATGAATACTGTGTATTGCTCAACGTGGTGCTTTGTGTGCTGAGTGTTCCTTTTCCTTCTTTACCTGTTCCCTGCCAGTTGGCATTTGCGTATCTTTTCATTGTTGTTGTTTTATGATTATAAAAATTGTTTTGCGTATTGAGTTTCATTGAACCCTACAACTATTGTTCCGTTTGTTTCTATCACCGGCCTCTTGATGATACTGGTATGCTCCTGCATGATCTTAAAGGCTTTGGCCTGTGTGAGCGTTTCATTTTCTAATGAGGGCGCCAGTTCTTTCCAGGTAGTGCTTTTTTTGTTGAAGAACGTTTCCCAGTCGGAAAGTTTCGCCCACTCTTTCAGCTTTGCTGCCGTGATACCATCGGTTTTATAATTGTGAAATTCATAAGGCAGGTTATGCGCTTTGAACCAGTTGAATACTTTTTTAACGGTATCGCAATTCGGGATACCATAAATAACAGGTGTTGTCATGATCAATAATCCGGCATGGTGGGTTTGGTGAGTAATATCTTTTCGATCTTTTCTTTCACTTCGGACGTCAGCAATGGCAAAACATCCAGCGCCTTCAGGTTTTCGGTGAGCTGTACTTTTTTAGTAGCACCCAATATTGCTGTGCTTACATTGGGATTGCTGATGCACCAGGCGATGCTCAATGCGGCCGTGCTTACACCCAGTTTTGCTGCCAGGTCGCCGAGTTTTTTTACTTTCTTCAATTTATCTTCCATCACCCAACGGTTTTTCAGCCAATCGAAACCCTGCAGTGAAAAACGGCTGCCTTTAGGAATGCCATCGTTATATTTTCCGCTCAGGAGGCCTGATGCCAGGGGACTGTAAATCGTTGTTCCCAGGCCAACGGTACGATAGATGTCAAAATATTCCCGCTCCACTTTAGTTCTTTCAAAAAGGTTGTATTGCGGCTGTTCCACAATTGGTGCAATGAGATGATTTTGTGCAGCTACCCTGTGTGCTTCCATGATCTCGGCGCCACTCCATTCGCTGGTGCCCCAGTACAGGACTTTTCCCTGCTGGATGAGGTTGTGCATGGCCCATACGGTTTCTTCAATAGGCGTGCCTTTATCCGGGCGGTGACAATAATAAAGATCAAGATATTCTACCTGCAGGCGTTGCAATGCCTGGTTGCAGGCTTCTACGAGATGCTTGCGGCTACAGCCTTTTTCATTTGGTTTGCTATCGGGGCCTTTCCAGCCCCAGAAAGCTTTGGAAGAAACAATATAGGAAGAGCGGTCCCATTTTTTCTTTTTGAGCACACGGCCCATCATCTTTTCACTTTCGCCAAGGGCATAAACTTCGGCATTATCAAAAAAATTGATGCCGTTGTCATACGCGATCCCCATCAATTCTTCGGCTGATTTATCATTTATCTGTCCGCTGAAACTTACCCAGCTGCCAAAAGATAAGGCACTTACCTGCAATCCGGATTTTCCTAAACGACGATATTCCATTTTGTTTTTTTGTATAAAAGATGAAGTTACGAATTAACGACTAAGTCACGAAGCGACAAAGGTTCACAAAGGTATAAATACATTATTTTTTGTCATCCAAACAATGAGTATCATTGGTGGGTTTGCATTCACCAGAATACAATACAATTTCCTTGTCCGTAGGGAAAGTATGGTATACGGTTGTAAGAAAAAGGAAATGCGGGATGCACCTGCGGGAAAAACAACGCCTAAACTGAAAAAATGAACTTCGTGCTCCTTTTGTTATTCGTGGCTTTGTGGTGTTCTACTGGGGAAATTGCGAAGCGGGTACTTTGATCGGCCCTCTGGGATACGTAATATGCCAGTTCTTAAAATCCTGGCTGGCATCGAGTCCGGTGCCGTCCAATACCTGCGTTTTGGTACGGATACGCACCGGTTTATCGGTATAGAATTCGGTGCCTGTGCGGCTCCTGTCCCAATACAGTTCCTGGCAGTACAGCGTATCGCCCTTTTCGATATTGATCACCCGTATGCTGTCTTTCATAAAAACGATGTTCCTGCTTTCCTTATACTTGGCATAATTGGCTTTGAGCTTGCTTTCCAGCTTTTGCTCCGCGTTATAAAAATCCACATAGATCATTTTTGGAAATTCGGTATAAGGAACGGTATCCTGCACCCGCAGCATGAGCGGCGAAGTGAGTATGGCTTTGGTGTTACCGCCGGTAGTAAAGATGATCCTGATGTCTTTGGCTTCTTCCACACCAAGGCTTTTGGCGTTCAGTTTTTTTACCTCGTTCTCATCATTTTCGCAGGCGCATAAAAAAAGGCAGCCGGTTAAAAAGGCTGCCAGAATTTTTTTATATGAAAAGGACATTTGCAAAAGAGTAAATGATTTTAAGTACCAAAGGTAATCCATTAATCGTATTTCAGCTTCTGGAACCACCGGGTGTTCATGGTGAAACCTATGCTGAAACGGGTGATGTTCTCACGGATGCTCTGGCTGCTCTTGTTGCCGCGTACGCCAATGTCGATACCGGCATTGAAAGTAGCGAAGCCACCGTAGGGGTTGCGGCTATTGAGCGATGTAAGCGGGAAGCCTGCGCCAAAGGTTGCGCCGTATTCAGGCCTGTCGGCACCCAATGTGATGTAGTCTTTGCCATAAAATAAACCAGCCCTGTATTTTACAAATTTCCAGTATTTGCTTGGGGGAGTCCTGATATCGGCAGGCATATATTGAGCGCCTACACGTACCGTCCAGTTATTTTGCACGTTCGCGTCTTTTGCCCCGAATGAAGAATATCCTTTCCAGTCAGCCAGGTCAAGATCGGCCCCGATGATCCAGTGGTAGTTGGAATCTGAATAAGTGAACCCGAAACTGTAGGTAGCCGGGTATTTGATCTTACCTGAGTTGCCTTTTACATAACTCACCGTATCGATGGTAGTAATGCCACCATTGCCATCGTAACGGAAAGTTTCGGAAAGGGCATCGCGTTTAGCCGTCAGGTTTTGCGCCAGGTTGGTGTATGCACCCAGCCTGATAGTCCCTTTGCGGGCAGTACGGAATTCATATTGGGCCCCGATGGTAAGAAATATACCGCCGAACCTTGTAAGCACTTCTGAATTTGATCTCTGGTAAATAATGCTGTCGTTGTAAAAGATCTTTTTGCGGGTGTAATCATTATTGCCGAAGGAGTACCCTGAGCTGATACCGAAACTGAATTTCTTTATCCTGATACCGGTGCTGATATTCGCCTGGGAAAGCCCGCCATTTCCTTCAGATAAAAAATCGAGACTGTCGCCGGTAACCGGGTCGCGGCCTGGTTCCAGCAGTTTGTAGTTGATACGGGTAACAGGGCGGAGGCCAAAACTCACCCCCCACAACAGGTTTTTCTTTTGTTTGATAGGAAACCCCAGTTGCAGGTAAGAAATATTGGTATTGGTAGATTTGAAACGTTCGGGAGAAGTATTGCTTTTAAGTGTCCTGATGTCAATGGCACCGCCTACATCAAAAACCGTTACGGCAAGACTGGAAATGGAAGCCGGGTTATTGAGGTTGATGGACTGAAAATCGGAAAAGCCGGCGGAAATACCGCCCATCGACTTGTTGACTATATTGCGGTTAGGTGTGATATCCCCCATGCCAAACCTGGAGTAGGGAGAATTTTCCTGGGCATAAGAAAAAGCAGAAAAAAGTACGGCGATCGCGAGTCCGGAAATTCTCTTAAGTCGGGCAGTTGTTAAGTTCACTAAGTGCATACAGTCCTTTGAATAAAAAATTATGGTCGGCAAATATCTTCTTTTTAAGTTGACTGGCAAAATAGGCCGAATTACCCCCGGTTAAAACCACGTTAAAGTTCCCGTATTTAGCGTCATATTTTTCTATAATACCATCAATTTCACTAGTCATTCCATTTATTACGCCGGAAAGCATATTTGTTCTGGTATCATAACCGATCAGCGGAAAATTCCAGCTGGCGGTGATCAGGGGCAGTTTTGCGGTATAATCGTGCATGGATCTGAATCTCATGTCCATTCCCGGCGATATACCGCCCCCCAAAAACTGGTGGTATTGATTGATGAAATTATACGTGATACAACTTCCCAGTCCGATCACGAGGTTATTTTTTCCAGGGTAAAAATGAACGGCCGCGGCACATAATGCCAGCCTGTCGGCACCGATGGTTTCAGGTTTGCCAACAGCCGCGGTAGAGAAATTGATCCTGGTGGCGGCAGATAATTTGTGAAAAGCAGTTTTTTCGGCCAGCAAGGTTTCCAATGCAGGGTTATGGTCGATCACCGAGGAAAGAATGCTGCGCTGCGGCTGAAATTTTTCCAGGGCGGCATTGATCTCCGCTTCGCTGTCATTTTCAAAAAATATTTCTTCGGTAAATTCCCCGTCGGCGAAAATTGCGGCTTTCAGCCTGGTATTGCCAAAATCAAAACAAATAGTAGTGGTCATCGATGCAGTATATGGCGTTAAAATTGAAACCCTTCCAGGTTTTTAAAATGGCCGTTCAGTTTTATCTTGTTTTTCAACTGATCCATTTCTTCCAATACAGGAGTTACTTTCGACAGGTGGCGTTTCAAAAATTCCTGCCTGTGCAGTTCCTCTTCCAGCTCAAGCAGGTAGTATTCATCCTGCAGCGACATACCCGCATGATGCGCCACATCGTAACTCAGCAACTGATCATCCGGCTTCTTGAAGTCTTTCGTCACATTCAGGCTGGCATGGATGTCGCGGATGCCCTGCAATACTTTTTTCATCAGCGGGGCGCTGCCTTTCACCGATATGCGTGGATAATTTACAATGGCACCGCTGTATAATTTTTCAGGAATTTCACGAACGATCTCGAGTATTTTAAATGTCTGCAAACCCACCGTTTTGATATCCATTGTACCATCTTCATAAGTGTTGCTTATCTCCAGCACTTTTACCAGCGTACCCATTTCACTCACTTTGTTTTCCAGTACGGTCGGGATGCCAAATGGTTTTTTTGTGTCAAAACATTCTTTTACCAATTGCTTGTAACGCGGCTCAAATATGTGCAGGTTCAGCTGCTCACCGGGATAAACGACGATGCTGAGGGGGAATATGGGGATGAAATTAGTCATAAGTAAGTTTAGAAGTTTAGGGGTTTAGGGGTTTAGGGGGTGTTTCTAAACCCCTAAACTCCTAAACCCTATTTTACTTCCTGCATATCTACCAGTTTTTTATAAAATCCATTTTGCGCAATCAGGCTGTCGTGCGTACCCCTTTCTACAATTTCACCTTTTTGCAATACGATGATCTCGTTGGCGTGGCGTACCGTACTCAGCCTGTGTGCTATCACAATGGACGTACGGTTGGTCATCAGGTTGTTGATGGCATCCTGCACAAGGCGCTCGCTTTCGGTATCCAGCGAAGAAGTAGCTTCATCCAGTATCAGGATCGGAGGATTTTTCAATACAGCTCTCGCAATGGTCACACGCTGCCGTTCGCCGCCGCTGAGTTTCATGCCCCTGTCTCCGATATTGGTATCGTAGCCTTCTTCTTTTTTATTGATGAATATTTCCGCATTGGCAATTTGGGCCGCATGGGTTATTTCTTCTTTGGTAGCATTTTCTTTGCCAAGAGCGATATTGTTGGCAATGCTGTCGTTGAATAAAATAGCTTCCTGTGTTACAATTCCCATCTGGTCGCGGATAGAATGTAAGGTGTAGTTTTTGATGTTTACGCCATCGATCAGCACCTCACCTTCGGAAGCATCGATGAATCGGGGTACCAGGTCGGCCAGCGTACTCTTACCGGCACCACTGCTGCCAACAAGGGCTACTGTTTTGCCCTTCTCAATTTTAAGACTGATATTTTTCAGGATAAGGTTGTCTTCGTAACGGAAACTAACATTTTTCAATTCGATCGCACTGGTGAATTCTTTGAGCACTTTAGCATCCGGAAGTTCCCGGATACCTACGGTTTCGTTGATCAGGCCTTCAATACGCTCAATGCTGGCTGCACCCTTCTGCATATTGTAAGATGCATTCGACAGGGATTTCAGCGGTTGTATCAGCTGCGCAAAAATGGCAATATACGCCAGGAAGTCGCCGGCATTTAATGTAAATGATTTGTCTTGTGTAAGCACCATTTTGCCTCCATACCATAAGATACAAAGTACCGCAACGATCCCTAATACTTCGGATACCGGCGAAGCCAGGTCCCTTCTTCTGTTCGCCTTGTTTTTCAGGTGAAACATCGATTCGTTCTCATCTTCGAATTTTTTCTGGATCTTTTTCTCCGCGTTGAATGCTTTGATGATCCGCATGCCGCCCAGCGTTTCTTCAATAATAGAAAACAATGCACCGAATTTTTCGAGCACCTGTGTATTCTGTTTTTTTAATGAACGGCCGATCCTGCCGAGGACCAATCCGGCTACGGGTAAAAACAATACAAGGAAAAGCGTCAGCTGAGGGCTGACGCCCACCATGTAGATAAAATAAAAGAGAATTGTTACAGGCTCACGGAAAAGGCTTTCCATCACACTGATGGTGGAATTTTCCACATCGTTGAGGTCATTGGAGAGTTTACTCATGATGTCGCCCTTGCGTTGCTCGCTGAAATAACCGATGGGAAGATTAAGGATCTTTTCATACATACCGCTACGCATATCGTTCAGTATACGGTTGCGGATAGGGTTGAGCATGTACATACTCAAATAGGCGAACAGGTTTTTCAGTAATATGGCGATCAATACCACGATACAGATCACCATCAGTGCACGGATGCTGCCTTCGGGGGTTTTAACAAGTTCTGCGATCCAGGTCTTAAAATAATTTACCGGGTTGATCTTGTTGAACAGGCCTGATTTACTGACTTCATCAAAAGCGCTTTTCTGGCCGAAGATGAGCATCAGGAACGGACTGAGCAGCCCAAGTGAAATAACGCCGAAAATGGCCGCCAATATATTGAACGTAAAATAAGTGCCCACAAGGCCGGGATACTTTTTTACGTATTTAAAGATTTTGCTTATGTTCTTCATGCGAAGTTGTTCTATATAACTTAAAATGAACCTGCAAAGTAACTATTTTTAACCCGATAAGGTTTCGCAAAACGAAAAGCCCTTTTCCTGTCACTGGCCGCCCAGGCTTTTATAAAAGCAATCTTCCAGCTTTTGTACCGAGGCTTCCCAGCTGAATCGTGAAGATATCAGCGTGCTTCCACCTTTGGCCAGCTGTAGGCGTAATGGGTGATCATTGATCAGCGAGTTGATCTTTTCGGCCATTTCTTTTACATTTCCAGGTTCCGCGAGCAGGGCTGTTTCATTTTCAATGGCGTAATCGAGATGCCCGCCAATATTGGTGCATACTACGGCACAGCCGCAGGCCATAGCTTCTGCAGGGGGCAATGCCCAGCCTTCGCCCAGGCTGGGAGAAAAGAAAATAGCCGCCTGGTTGTATAATTCTGCAAGATTGCCTGGCCGGTAGTGATAACTGATCCATTCCGGCAAATCCTGCGGCCTGGGATAAACGCCGAACAAAGTAACCTGCAGTGCCGGCTGATCCTGCTTTACCAGCTTTAAGGCGGCCATGCCGTTTGGTGTTCCTTTTCGGGGCTCTTCAGAATACAGCATGATGAGGCTGGCATTTGCTCTTTGTTGGGGAGGCGTTTGTACAAAGAATTTTTTGCCTTCGATCGCATTAGGAATATGGACCGGCTGTACGCCTGAATGATCAGCTACGAGCTGTTGCAGGTACCGGGCAATTACCAGGTGGTTTACAGGAAGCGAATAACTGGCATGTACTTTTTCATCCATCCCCTTCCATATTTCATAATCCTGTATCAGGTTGAATTTTTTTCCTTTGGAAGGGGAAAGTTCACTTACCGCATAGGTCATCTGCCACCAGGTGCTTATGACGATATCTGCATCCGGGATATACTTATCGGTGATGGAAGGAACGATCATGCTTTTTATTCGTTTATCCAGAGGGAACCATTTGGGCCTCGCTACTCCCCGCAGCAGGTATATCACCCATTTTACCCATACAGGCGTAGACGACTTTTTAAAAGGCCGCTTAACAGCATGGAATATCGAAACCTGGTGGCCGTTTCCCGCAAGGCGGTTGGCATACTCGTACATGATCTTGGCGCCGCCAACAGGCTTGGTAACAGGAAATGGCAGTATGACATTGATGGTAAGGGATCTCATCAGATATGATCGATTTTAGGATGGAATGAGAGGGACCTTGCGGTGGCCGCCCAGGCTGTTTTGATGAACGTCCATTTAAGGTCCTTTCTTTTTTTCATGATGCGGAAAGGCATCACGAAAAAATATTTCAACACCGTGGTAAAATATTTTACGGCACCTTTTTCTTTTTTAATGATGAACAAAGTATTCCGGATACCGTATTTGTATTTCCACAGATTTTTTCCATCATCGTTAAAAATGTCGGCGCTGTAATTGGTGGCCGTTTTGTGCAATACCACGCTGGAGGGAACATAAGAGCCACTGTAGCCGCCCTTGATAATGCGTTGTGTGTATTCTGAATCGTCTCCCCAGATGAAAAATTCTTTATAGGGCAGGCCAACCTGTTTCACGGCTTTGACGCTTACCAATACCGACACAAAAGAGCACGCATTCACCAGCAGTGCTCCGGTATGGTCAAACTGGTTGAAAGGTATCCCTTGCCTGCTGAAGATGCTGATATGGGGAAGGTTCATCAGGTGTGGTGTGCCATCGAGCCAGGTAACTTTACTGCATACAAAACCGGGGTCAGGTTTTATATCGCCGGAACCGGCCACTTTCAGTAATTCTGCCAGCGCCGGAGGTTCAGGGATGCTGTCGTCGTCCATTATCCATATCCAGTCGGCTCCCAGTTCATAAGCTTTTTTTACACCTGCCGAAAAACCCGCCGACCCGCCAAGGTTGGGCTGATGGATACAATCCAGGCCCTGTTGTGCTTTCAGCCATTCTTCCGTGCCGTCGGTGGAGCCATTGTTTACCACAATGATCTGATCCGGTGTGTGCGTTTGGTTCTTTACCGCCTGTACAGCTTCCTTTAAAATCCCTATCCGGTTATATGTAATGATCGTTGCCGCTACTTTCATGGTATATAATTAAAATCGTTGGATGGGTTTATCTTTCAACGATCCGGTGATAACCGCTACTACCTTTTCCACATCCAATAAAATTGTACCGTTATGTTTTGCAAGGTCATTTAATTTTTTTGTTGATGTATTCATTTTTTTTCTCCCCCGGAAAAATAAGGATAAGGATCTCAGATAATAAAACCGCAGCGTAAAAACCCGTATAAGCGTTTCGGGTATTTGCTGCAGGCACCACAATATTTTATTGCCGCCCGAAAGATGTATGGCGTGTAAAAACATCTTATTACGATAATAGATGGTATTGACGAAACGTTTGCTGCTGCTGGACTTGATAGATACAGAAACCTGGTGGCGGCATACGGCAAAATGGTCATAATAACATTTCCAGCCGAGGCGCCACGCACGCAGGCTGAGATCGAAATCTTCCACATAAAACGGGGCATATATTTCATCGAAGCCACCAAGGGATAGCAGTTTTTTACGGTCAACCAACGCATTGGCCCCGGACAGGTACATCGAATACAGCCGGTCGTTTTCGGATGGCTGTGCCGCATAGTAATTGCCCGAGGTCTTTATTTTGGCCCCGTGAAAAGAAGGGTATTTGGCCGCGTCCTGTATCTTTTCATCTTCCCATCCTATTATACGCCCCATTACACCAAAAGTATCGGGCAGGTCAAAATATTTGAAGAGGCTATGAAAATAATCCGGCGTAAGCTTTACATCGCTGTTTAATAACAGCACCAGGTCTTTGGTGGCCTTAAATATCCCCTCATTGATGGTGGGCGAAAACCCCCGGTTAACGGGGTTTTTTATTAAGATCACAGAAGGGTGATATGCTTCAAGATAAGCAATGGAGTCATCTGTTGACCGGTCATCTGAAATGATCACTTCGTATTGCTGTCCTGAATTTTCCAGTGCTTTATACAGGCACGGCAATACCTGCTCCAGCAAATGCCGGCCATTGTAATTGGGGATGATGACAGAAATTCCATGGTATGCCATGCTATTGATAAACTTACGGTTGTGCTGTAAATATTTTTAAAGATAGAAGTTATTATGGTGGCCTAAGCCAAGGTCGGCCACTTTTAATTACATTTGATTTAAAGAACATCCGCAATCAAAAGTCATTTAATTGATCGGTCCTTACGTTTATCTATGTGGCAGCAAATAAAAAACGATATCAGGCAGGGAAATATCAATGCGCTTGCACGCTGCATATCCTTCATAGAAAATGAAGTGCCGGGTTACGATGGTTTGCTGGAATCTTTGTCGGCATCTTCTACTCCCGTTATCGGCATTACCGGCCCGCCCGGTGCCGGAAAAAGCACCCTTACTGATTCGCTGATCGGCCTGCTGGTAGAACAACAGAAAAAAGTGGCGGTACTTTGCGTCGACCCTTCTTCCGCCTTCAACCTGGGCGCTTTGCTGGGCGACAGGATACGGATGAGCCAGTGGTACAATAATCCAAACGTTTTCATACGGTCGCTGGCTACCCGGGGTTCGCTGGGCGGACTTCATCCTAAGATCATCGAGATAACCGATCTGCTGAAATTTGCGCAGTTTGATTTCATTATTGTAGAAACGGTAGGTGTGGGGCAAAGCGAGATCGAGATCGCGGGCCTGGCGGATGTGACGGTTGTGACGATCGTTCCCGAAGCCGGTGATGAAGTACAGACAATGAAAGCCGGGCTGATGGAGATCGCCGATATTTTTGTGGTAAATAAATCAGATCGCCCGGGGGCGGATCTTTTTGTAAAAAATCTACGGCTGATGCTGGCGCCTGCGTTCAGCAACCATCAGCAGGAAGTGCAGATCGTTAAAACGAGTGCGCTCAACAGGGAAGGTATCGGCGAACTGTTGGCTGCTATAAATCTTGTATTGAAACAACAGAATAACAACGATAAAAAAGCGTGGTTACTGGCGGAAAAAGCATATCACCTGATACAGCAATACCGCATGAAAGATATCAAAAAAGACAAATTAAAAGACGAGCTGGAGCAGTTGAAAAGCGGGGAGAATATCTACAGCTATATTAAGAGATATTTGCCGGAAAACAGACAATGAATCGCTGGATTTTGTGTTTTATCATACATCATAGATCTTACATCATAGATCATACATTGTTCCCTTCTTCTTTTTCCATCGCCTTATTGTTTTTCCACCAGCGGAAACCGATGAAACCTACGATGGCGAAGGGGGAGAGCATCAGGTAAAGAATTCCGCGGTTGAGCCCCAGGGCAGGTTTTTCGCCCAACTGCGATGCCGTTTTAGTACACATGGCGCATTGTGCTTCAGCGCCGGAATATACCAGCACAAAAACCAGCAGCAGCGAAACTATCATCAGCATTTTTTTCATAAGGCAAATTTACAGGAAAATTTCGAAAAGGGTAGTCAACCCGCGGTAGTCTACTCCCGGTAGTCAACTCCCGGTAGTCAACTCCCGGTAGTCAACCCTTTTTCCTTCTCCTGTAATACAAAATCCCCATAAGTAGTACCAGGAATAAACCGCCCGCCATCCAAAACGCCAGCGTTTTTTTATTGCGGGGCAATACTACCGGCGATGTGTCGCCCATGATCACCAGGCCTGCCCAGTATTTCGGGGCCAGCATACGGCCTTCATTTTCTGAGAGATATTTCAGTTTTGCCTGCCGCAGTGCTTCATCTTTCGTCATGCCTTCCAGCAGGTTTTTGTAAAAATGATCTGTGATGATCGTACTCGATTGCTCATCGATTTTCCACAATCCTGTGAGGATGCTCTGGCTGCCGGCATAACTGAAAGCATGCGCCATCGATACCATTCCTTCCCCATCCTGGTAACCTGCTTTCCCTGATTCGCAGGCAGTTAATATCACCAGGTCGGAACTGAGGTCGCAGTTATAGATGTCAAATAAATAAAGCGAATTTTCCCCGGATGCTTTCTGCGGGTCTTTTGCAAAAATCAGCCGGGAAAATTCGGGGTAATTGTTATTCGCTTCAGCGTGGGTGCCAATGTAAATAATAGTATGGTTGCCCGCATGTGTACGGAATGCTTCCGGTGTAGAACGATCGTTGAGGAAAATTTCGCCCCCCAGGTTATCGTGCACTTCCCTCACCAGGCTGGTGGTAAACGGAAGCGGGAGCAAAGAGAGGTAAGTGTTATCCGCGTGCAACGAATCGTTTTTGATCAATTCGCTGTAAACCTTCTTCTGCTCATCAGAAAATTCCGGCGAAAAACCAATGAAACTAGCTTTCATTTTTGAAACCGGCTTTTGTTCATTCAGCGCCAGCAGGCTATAATAATATGAGATAGCATATTTATTTACCAGTGCTTTTTTTGCCAGGTCGCGGTAATTGTCAACTCTCTCCGGAACCAGCATATCAAACGTGATGTTATACAGGATATCATCGGGGATGATCATCACGCGGTTGTTGCCCACGAGTTTTTCTACCGGTTTCCACAATTGATTGTAAAGATTAAAACCGGCTTCCCCGGCCTGCGCGGGAGCTGTTCTGGGATCATTGAGCGCCAGCACATTTTCGGTAAGCCGGTCGGTAGGCAAGACGATCAGTTGCTGCTTTTGTCTGGTAGCCACCAGCACAAACAGATCAGGGCCTGTGAAAAAATAGCGCAGCACGGTGATCCCTGCGGGAATAGACTGGCTCAATGCGGCCACGTTTTTTTCTTTTGTACCATAACGCATCTCATAATATGCCGGGTATTTTTCGCGGAGCATCTGCTGATAATCGTTCCAGCTGTTTACTGCGGCTATGTAAGCTTTGATCTTTTCATCATGCGCCGCTTTGCCCTGCAATGCCAGCCGGATAGATTCCCTGAGCCGGGCTTCCTCCGCCATGATACTTGCCGGTACCTGCGAAAACCTGATCGCCCTTTGTTTGTCCATCCGCGACCGGATACGGGCATACATGGCCTGCTCGTGCGAACCGATCATCTTGTCGAGGTAATCGGTTTTGCCTGTAGCGGCGTATAATTCGTAATTCAGTTTTTTTATAAAATCGAGCAATTCGCGGTAGCCGGCCATCAACGAAGTGATGTCCTTTTCGCTATACAAGATGCCCTTTCTTTTGTCCACCACGTTTCTTGCTTCATATAATTCTTTCAACAAAGCATTCAAAAAAGCAGTATCCTTCTTTTCCTGCAACTTGTATGCGGCTTTGGATTTGAGCAGTACCAATGCAGGTTGCTCCATGGAAATCTTGATGGAATCCAGCAGGTCGCTGCTTTGCGGCGCCAGCTTGTTTAAGATGGACAGCCCTTTTGTGGCAACAGCAAAAACCTGCGCATAATTTTTCAGCCGGAAATTTACTTCAGCCAGGTTTTTCAATTGCAGTATCGCCGCCAGCGAATTTTCGCCCTGCGATTTATTTACATAATGGAGGCCTTTAGTGACAGAAGAAATTGCGAGCGCCCCCTCATTATTATCTGCATAAAACAACGATTGTCCACCCAGGTAACTGAGGTAAAGATCGTCATACTGTCCCTGGTACACGATGTCGTAGATCCTGTCCGCTTCATGATAAGCGGCCGCGGCTTCACTGTTATTTTTCAGGCCTTTTGCCGCTACGGCCAGCTGGGTATAGGCTTCAGCTCCCCAGGAGTTTTCAATATCACCGAGCGTTTTTATCCTGTTGATCGCATCCAGCAGATAAGTTTTTGCCTTCGGGTAATTATGTTGATTGTTGTAAATGGTGGCCAGGAAGATCAGTGATTTATATACCTCCGGACTTTTATCACCGAAAGTTTTCAGCTTTTGCTGGTAAGAATAATTGAGCAGGTCATGCGCTTTGGTAAAATCGCCGAGCTCTAGATAAACCTTCGCCAGGTTGTCGATCGCCTGGAACTGGTTGATGCGGGAATTCTCTTTTTTGGGATGGGGCTCCGGTGAAGCGATGAATTTTTTATTGTTATCGATCACCTGTTCAAACATGTCGATCGCTTCCTGTGTTTTACCCAAAACATTGAGGCAACCTGCAATATTATTTTGCACCAGCGCCACCCTGAAATTCCGGTTCAGTGGAGTAGCTTCCAGTTTGTTCAATGCCTCGATCGCTTTGTTCCAATAAAAGATGGCACTGTCGAGCCGCGACGAATACCACATCACTATGCCCAAAGAGTTGTTGGCAAAATATAATTTCTGTTCGTCGGGTTTGGGATCGGTTTTCAAAAACTGTATCGATCGTATGTAATGATCACTTGCGATGGCATATTTCCCCATGCGCATGCTGTAATCGCCGAGGTTGGATTGTATGGCCGGAATATCGGCGGCGATGACAGCTCTTTTATTGGCAAAATAATTATCCAGTTGCGTCACCAGGTCGTAAGCAAGTTGATGGTTTCCGGAATTGCTGAAGAAAGAAGCGGCTTCGAGGTATATTTTTACCAGCGCCTTATTATCGGGAAAATTGTTTTTTGCTTTCTGCACAACCCCCAGCACATCAGCTTTTGCAGCAGTTTCACCTTTAAGGGCATTGCCCGATTTTCCAAGATAGTTGATGTAGGCGGAAATGGTGTCCGCGTTTTTCTGTACAAAGAAATTACTGATCCGTTCCTTGCAGAGCCTGTTTACTTCTTTAAAGTTTTCAGTTTTGAGCAATTCTTCTACATCCGGCACCACATTGTTTTTCTGGCAAAAAGAATTGCTGAAAAAAAAGGCCGATGTGAAAATGAGGAAAAGATATTTTATCATTCTTTTAGTTTGTGCAGTAGTGCTGCTTTTTGCGGATGTCCCGACGAGCTGATAGCTTCGATGGCTTCGTCTTTTTTACCAAGCCGTATCAACGCCAGCCCTTTGTACCAAAGAGCTTCGGAAGAAAAAGCTGTGCGACCGGTTTTTAATACATCGTTAAAATAGCCGATGGCTGAAGCTCCGTCTTTATTGGCTAAATAAGCGCTTCCGATAAAATAATTGAGCGTATCGTTTCCCGGGTTAAGCGGCAGTAATTTTTTCCAGGAATCGATGGCGGCAGAATATTTTCCTGTTTTGTAATCTACCATCGCCCTTTCAAAATTGTAATTTTCAGATACACTCATTTCTGTCGCAAGGCCGGCATCGGGTTTATAAAAATCAGCATATAATTTTTCGTCCGCCGAAGGCTTGAGAAACAGCCACCAGCAGCACAAACCAATCAGCCCGATGAGTACCGCGGCAACCGATAGTTTTTTGAGCCACGAGATCGGCCTTATTTTACCCGGCTGTACCTGATGGAATGTGTCCAGTTTTTGCCTGAGCGCAGCTTCCCGGATGCCGAGTGAGAGCAGTTTTATCTCTTCCACTTTGCTTTTCCATTCCGGGTCCGATTGAAGGCGTTGCTCAAACGATTCTTTTTCAGGTAAAGTAAGTTTACCGGTGATGTAATCGTCTATCAGCGCCAGGTCCGGTTCGGTTATATTCAATTGGTTATTGCTCACTTGTGGTTAAATTTTTTCGTTTTTCAAAAGGTTTCTCAGTTTTTCAATACACCGGTATTTGTTATTCCTTGCCGTAGCTTCTGTCCAGCCGAAAAATGCGGCGATCGTTCTCAGCGATTCTTTTTCGTAATAAAATCTTGTCAGCACATCGCGGCAATTTTCGCCAAGCTTCTGCATGTTTTTAGATATCGCAGAAATATACTCACTGGCAGTGTCATTGGGTTCATCATCGGCAGTTTCCTGGGCATCATACTTCAATGGAGCAGTTTTTTTGTAGGCCGATGAGCGCAGGTGGCTGATCCATTTATTTCTGCTCACCTGGAAAAGATATGCTTTCAACGATTGCTCATTTTGAGGGACAAATTTTTCCAGTTGTATATTTTTCCACACGGCGATGAACGCTTCCTGGAAAATGTCTTTCGCTTCTTCAGTGCTTCCGTTGTTTTGCAGGATATACCGCTCGGCAGCACTGTAGTTATCGGTATATATTTGTTGCAGCACCTGTGAGCTATTGTCTTTGATAGCCTGTACTTCTGCTGAAAAATTATGTTCTCCTGATGTGTTTGCCGGCATAGATTAAATATAATCAAAAACGGCAATATCCTATGGTAGCCAACGAGTAATAGTGAAAAGTTATTCTTACTTTGTTTCTATCATGTTTTATTGTTTCTCTTATATCGTATCTACTGTTGAAATGTCATCAATGCGATAAGTTTTTAACTGGGCATAAAAAAATCCACTCATGGGGTGGATTTCAACTTTACAATCATTCTTGTTTAAAATAGACACATTTAACAAATTTCCTCAAGAGTTTCAATATAGTCATCAACCGATTGATAAAAAGCTGATTTCAATTGTTTTACAGATTTCGCTTCGAATATTACTAAATCATTGATATCAATTAGCTTTCCATAAAAAACTATATCTTCTGCACTGAAGAAAATCCTTGCTTTATAACCTTTGTATTGCAGTAAATTTTTCATTTAACCATAAAATTATTATGTGAAAAACAAACCTTAAAAGAGATCTTCAGGAGAAATTTTGATTTCCTTTATACGTGGCAAATCTATGAAATAATATTTTTTTAATACAGCTATTATTATGTTGCTGATTAATTTTTGAGCTTCATTTAATGACATAGGTTTTTTAGGTGGTTTTTGAGATTTGTTTCCGTGTCTTGCATCGATACCTAATGTTTCAAAATTGTTTGCAGTATGATTAAATCTGTCTAGTTCAACTGCGTTGAATCCTAAAGCTTCAAGGGATTCTTTCCCTTTCAAAAAATATTTAATTTCATCTACCGCTTTATATAATGAATTATAATCCATACCGCTGCTACTTATTTGTAAAAGGTTTCTTATAAAATCATCTTTTGCTGCGATATGTATTAATAGAGAAATTGGGGTTAATTTATGATCTCCATTCTTATCTTCAGTAAAATAAGAAAAGTCAAAAAGGCTATTTTTAATAGTTCGGTCAAAAAGGGGGACTTTTTCTTTTCCATTATAAAGAGTTCCTAAAACTATTTGCGTATATGATTTTTTATTTTCATGAATAATGTATAAAACCCCGTCTAATAACATTTTTAATTTAAAAGCCCTGTTGTACACTTCATTTGGATCAGAAAGATCATTCAAATGAGGTGAAGAAAATTCTAACCAAAAACCAAAATCATCTGATTGCTCAATGATACATATATCCTCATTATCTGGTATGGAAGCCAGCTCTCTCAAAAGATTTGTATAAGGATGTTTAATTTCAAATATCCAGTTATGACTCATTATATTATGTTCATTTAGTTTAGTGAAATGATGCTAACTAAAAAATCCGCTCAATCGAGCGGATTCATATTTAAGATCATTTATTTCTTATACAGCTTCTGAAGCCATCGATTTGCTCATACGCTTCCTGTCATCTTCGTTCAGGATGGTTTTCCTCAAACGGATGTTCTTTGGCGTAACCTCAATGCACTCGTCCTGCTGGATATACTCCATACATTCTTCCAGGCTCATCAGGATCTTCGGAGCTGCTTTGGAAGCATCATCCGATCCGCTTGCACGGTGGTTGGTCAGCTTCTTGGGCTCGGTTGCATTTACTACCAGGTCTCCTGGTTTGATGTGCTCGGCGATGATCTGGCCTGCGTAAACATCTTCACCCGGATCAACGAAGAAACGTCCACGGTCCTGCAATTTATCGATAGAGTAACCAGTTGTTTTTTCAGTGGTTTTGCTCAGCAATACACCATTGTTACGGCCAGGAATAGGGCCTTTCCACGGACGGTATTCTGCAAAACGGTGTGCCATTACAGCTTCACCCGCAGTTGCGGTAAGCATGTTGCTACGCAAACCGATCAATCCACGTGAAGGGATATCGAATTCCAGATGCTGCATTTCGCCTTTGGTTTCCATTACCAGCATTTCGCCTTTACGTTGTGTAACCAGGTCGATCACTTTACCGCTGTAATCAGCCGGAACATCTACCACCAGAACTTCATAGGGTTCGCTTTTCACACCGTCGATATGTTTTACCAACACCTGTGGCTGACCGATGGTCAACTCAAAACCTTCCCTGCGCATCGTTTCAATCAGGATACCAAGGTGAAGGATACCACGGCCAAATACGTTGAAGCTATCAGCACTGTCGCTGTCTTCTACACGCAGCGCCAGGTTCTTTTCAGTTTCTTTGAACAAACGATCACGAAGGTGACGGCTGGTAACGAATTTACCTTCTTTACCAAAGAAAGGAGAGTTATTGATACCGAACAACATGCTCATGGTGGGTTCATCCACGCTGATGACAGGCAATGCTTCCGGGTTTTCTACATCAGCGATGGTATCACCGATGTTGAATGATTCAAGTCCAACGATCGCACAAATATCACCGGCAAAAACTTCCGTTACTTTCTTTTTGCCCATGCCTTCAAACACATATAGTTCCTTGATCTTCATTTTTTTGATAACGCCATCAGCCTGTACGAGGGCGATCTGCTGATTTTCTTTCACGCTGCCACGGGCCACTTTGCCGATCGCGATCCTTCCGAGGAAAGAAGAATAATCGAGTGAAGTGATCTGCATCTGTGTGGTACCTTCATTTTTCTTTGGTTCGGGTACGTATTCAATTACCGCATCCAGCAAAGGCAGGATGTTGTCGGTTGGAGTAAGGGAAGTGTTCATCCAGCCGTTCTTGCTGCTACCATAGATGGTAGGGAAGTTCAGCTGCTCTTCTGTAGCGTCGAGGTTGAAGAACAATTCAAAAACCGCGTCGTGCACTTCATCCGGACGGCAGTTTTCCTTATCTACTTTATTGATCACCACGATCGGTTTCAGGCCGAGCGCCAGTGCTTTTTGCAATACGAAACGTGTCTGCGGCATCGGGCCTTCAAAAGCATCCACGAGCAGCAAAACACCATCGGCCATTTTTAATACCCTTTCTACCTCACCGCCAAAGTCACTATGTCCCGGAGTATCAATCACGTTGATCTTCACGTCTTTGTAGCTAACAGAAATGTTCTTGCTAAAAATGGTGATACCACGTTCCCTTTCGAGGTCGTTGCTATCCATGATCAGTTCACCGGTTTCCTGGTTTTCCCTGAATACCTGTGTGGCATGGATGATCTTGTCTACTAAGGTTGTTTTACCATGATCTACGTGGGCGATGATGGCGATGTTACGAATATTCATTATTGATTTTTTTAGCCGCTGCGTTTGCCCCGGGCGTAAGCGATATGCTTGCGAAATAGAGGTTAGCGCTCAGGCTGTTTTTAAGGGCGCAAAGGTACTCATTTTTGGCGGGATGGCAAAGGGAAATGGAATTATAACGTTAAAATGATGCTGATAATTGACAAGTGATTGATCTGCATTGTATTATGGGGTAAGGTATTCGAAAATTTTACCAATGGATTAATTTGGAAGCGATCACCTCACAGATGATCAGTTCTGTTTCCGTTTCAATAAAAACGATCATGTATTTTTTCTTGTAAGAAATGCATTTATAACCTAATTGTGCTCTGGACGGCTCTTTACAGTAAGCGTGAAGTTTTCGCGAATCAGAAATCAGCAATATGTAATTATATAAGGCATCTTGCGGTCATCCCTTTCGATTCGATGAACCATGCTATGGCAGCAATGTTATCAGCAGCGGTTTTCTTAATACTTATTTTTCTGCGGCCCACTTGCGGATCAGTTTTTTGCTATATGACCTGGCCTCCTCCAGGGAAAATGTCTTCTCTGGAGCTGATTTTAATGCGGCTTTCTTTTGCAAGGCATGATATTCCCTGGCAGGAATCAACACATATTTCTTTTTATCAATAACAACTTCAGTCATTTGTGGGTCATTTCACCAAATTTAAAAAAATTATGCCAATACATCTTAATTAAAAAATTTAACAAAATAATTCTTGCTGCAAATCCAGTTTGAAGTTTTTCGCATATTTTTTGATAAATAAGATTCAAATAAAACTCATCAATGAACAACAACAAAACGTTGCCGCCGCTGGCCTTCTGCCTCCTTTTTGATGCCATCGGTTACCTCAGTTTTTCCATTCCTTTCGTAGGCGAATTCGCCGATGTGATCTGGGCGCCACTTTCCGCCATGATCTTTTATAATATGTTCGGTGGAAAAATGGGCGTTTTCGGCGGAGCCTTCAGTTTCCTGGAAGAATTGTTGCCGTTTACCGACATCATTCCCACTTTCACCATTTCGTGGCTGATAAGGTCGAGGGCCATGGCCAGGCAAAACCTCAATAAGGTGGTCGTACTGAAATAATTACCGTACATATAATTATATAACCCGTTGGAAATTTCCGCGGGTTTTTTGTTGACTAATTGAGTATATTACCCTCCCGTTTTATAAGTGATCAAATTCCGGCCAATGATTGGGTACGGATATTTTTTAAACTGAATTTTTAAACAACACTTCAATGAAAAGAACCATCTTGCTGCTAGCTTTCCTGGCAGGCGTCTTCCAATTATCTGCCCAGACAAATTTCACGGCGCTGAAAATTTCCCCGGCTTACCCCAGACAAAGCGGGAAAGTAAATTTCGAATACAACAAAAGTTATTCGCCGCTTATCAAGCAGGCAGGTGTGGAAGCAGTAGTATATCTCTTTGCTAAAAACGGCTCTTATAAACTGACAGAACCGGCTCTTGTTAAAAAAGGGAATCTTTACAGCGGTAATATTGCGCTGGATACCAATACAGTCGCCATCGCTTTCTCTTTCAGTTACGGCGAAGAAAAAGATGGCAATGGCAGCAAAGGATACATCGTGCCGGTGTATACAGACAAAAACGTACCCGTGAAAGAATATTATGCCGCTACCAGCAACCTCAACAATGGTATGGGGGAATATCTCCTGGGAATGTCGACTGATGCTGAAAGGTCATTGTCAATATTGGAAGAAGGGATCAAACAATACCCTGAACTGAAATCCGAACCGTCTTTTTTCAGCACTTATCTTAATGTGATCAACCGTGCAAAAAAGAAAGAAGCAGTTCCCATCATCTATGCTGAACTGGCGGCGTTCGAAGCCAAAGGCAACTTGTCTGAAAATGCTTACAATGTATTGATACAGGCCTATGCCCGCGACAAGAAAAAAGAAAAAGTGGATAGCCTTGTAGCTGCAAGAAATGCCGCTTTCCCTAACGGTGATTGGGTGAAGAATGAAGCAGGAGCAGCTTTCAGCAAGGAAAAAGATCCGGCAAAAAAACTGGAATTGTTCAACGCATACCTGGCGAAATATCCGGATGCCAATAAAGACCTTGTCGACAACTACAGGTCGCAGCTGGCCAACGCGTATGCTAAAGCAAAAAACTTTACCGCTTACAACGAGTGGAATAATAAGATCACTAAAAAATCAATCGCTGCATCCAACAATAACAGCCTCGGCTGGAATATGGCAGAAGCAGATGATAATGTACCGGAAGCAAAAAAAATGTCAGCAGCAGCAACTGCTTATGCAAAAAATGAAATGCTTAAACCAACGGACAAAAAACCCGATTTCTATACTAAAAAGCAATGGGATAAACAGCGCAGATCCACGTACGCGATGTATGGCGATACGTATGCCTATATCCTTTACAAAGAAGGTAATTATAAAGAAGGCTTTACTTATGCAAAAGATGCTGCCACCATCAACGATCTGAAAGATGCTGAATTGAATGAGCGTTATGCATTACTGGCAGAAAAAGTGTTGCCTCCGGCAGAATCAAAAAAACTGATCGAAAAATTTGTAAAAGAGGGAGTGGCTACTTCAAAAGTAAAAGAATCATTGAAGACCCTGTATACTGCTGAAAAGAAAAGTGATGCCGGTTTTGATGCTTACCTGGCTGCTTTGGAAGCTACGGCAAAAGTGAAGAAAAGGCAAGAGATCGCTAAAACAATGATCAGCGATGCCGCCCCTAAATTCTCCCTCAAAGATTTTGATGGTAAAACAGTCTCTCTCGACGACCTGAAAGGAAAGATCGTGATAGTAGACTTCTGGGCTACCTGGTGCGGTCCTTGCATCGCTTCCATGCCGGGCATGAACAAGGCCCTGGCAAAATACAAAGACAATGAAAATGTAAAATTCCTGTTCGTAGATACCTGGGAAAATGTAGATAACAAACTGGAAAACGCGAAGGACTTCATGGCAAAGAAAAATTATCCTTTTCATGTATTGATGGATACGGAAGATAAAGTGGTGACCGATTTCAAAGTAAGCGGTATCCCTACAAAATTCATTATCGACAAAGAAGGCAAAGTGCGGTTTAAAGCAGTTGGCTTCAACGGGAATGAGGATGAACTGGTAGAAGAATTATCTACGATGATCGAACTGGCAGGAAGCTAAAGATCTCTGTTAAAGAATAAAGCCCCGGTACCAAAAGTATCGGGGCTTTTAGATTGGAAGGAGGGATCACAGATTTGAAAGGGATGAAGGGGATTGCACAGATTATTTTCACTTCGTGAAAACTGAAATGCAGGTTACATTAAATTGACTTCAGTGAATAAGTTGTTATACTTATAAACTGCATTTCGGTTTTCGGGTCATTTCATTCCAGTTCTCCTGGCAGGGTTCAGGAATTGCAAGTTGAAGTTGGATCATAGCAGTCAGGTTTTCGGGTGAATATGTAACGTATAAATATGTGTTATGTATTGGATGACAAGAAAAAATAAAAATATGTTGCATAAGTTGACAACTGCCACCAGTTGTCAACTCGGTAGAGTAGTCAACTCAAAACATACCGGAAGCAAAATCGCCGACTTTATTCTTAACTTTACACACTTATGCCATTCAAATTACACTCCTCCTATACACCCGCCGGCGATCAGCCCGCCGCCATCGCACAACTGACCGAAGGGATACTCAACGGCGAAAGACATCAGACCTTGCTGGGCGTTACCGGAAGCGGTAAAACCTTCACCATGGCCAACGTGATACAGAATGTACAAAGGCCCACACTTGTGCTTACGCACAATAAGACTCTGGTGGCGCAATTATACGGTGAGTTCAAACAATTTTTCCCTGATAATGCAGTGGGTTACTTCGTTTCTTACTACGATTATTACCAGCCTGAAGCCTATATGCCTGTCAGCAATACCTACATCGAAAAAGACCTCAGCATCAACGAAGAGCTGGATAAACTTCGCCTGCAGGCTACGGCACAATTGCTCAGCGGCCGCCGCGACATCATCGTTGTGGCAAGTGTGAGCTGCATCTACGGTATGGGAAACCCTGCGGAATATGAGAACGGCATCATCCGTATCCACCAGGGGCAGGTGATCTCCCGCCAGGGATTTTTGCATGCACTGGTAAATTCATTGTACCAACGCAGCCAGGGAGATTTTACCAGGGGAACTTTCCGGGTGAAAGGCGATACGATCGACATCAATCTTCCGTATGTGGATTTTGGTTACCGGGTAAGCTTTTTCGGCGATGAGATCGAAAGCATAGAAACGCTGGAACTTACTACCGGCAAGCGTATCAGTACTGTGGAAAATGCGGCGATCTTTCCGGCCACCTTATATCTTGCGCCAAAAGATATGCTGGCACAGGTGATCGGTGAGATACAGGATGAATGTGCCGCACAGGTCACTTATTTCAAGAACAGCGGAAAATTCATTGAAGCGCAACGCATCGAAGAACGTGTGAATTACGATCTTGAAATGATCCGTGAGTTAGGTTACTGCAATGGCATTGAAAATTACTCCCGCTTTTTTGACCGTCGTTCGCCCGGCGCCCGCCCATTCTGTCTTTTGGATTATTTTCCCAAAGATTTTTTATGCATCATCGATGAAAGCCATCAGACCATTCCGCAGGTGAGCGGCATGTATGGCGGCGACAGAAGCCGAAAACTGGTACTCGTAGATTATGGTTTCCGCCTTCCATCGGCAATGGATAACCGTCCGCAGAATTTTCATGAGTTTGAAAACCTTGTCAACCAGACCGTGTATGTGTCGGCTACGCCGGGCGAATACGAACTCGAAAAAAGCGAAGGGGTGGTGGTAGAACAGGTAGTAAGGCCAACGGGATTGCTTGATCCGCCGATAGAGATCCGCCCTTCCATCAACCAGATAGACGACCTGCTGGAAGCCATAGACGAAAGAGTGAAACAAGGCGATCGTGTGCTGGTGACAACCCTTACAAAACGTATGGCGGAAGAAATGGATAAATACCTTCACCGCATCGATATAAAAAGTAAATACATCCACAGCGAAGTGGATACGCTCGAACGGGTGGAGATCTTACGCGAACTCCGCCTCGGCATCATCGATGTGCTGGTGGGCGTGAACCTGCTGAGGGAAGGGCTCGATCTGCCCGAAGTATCACTGGTGGCAATACTGGATGCCGACAAGGAAGGGTTTCTTCGTAATGAAAGAAGCCTTACGCAGACCGCAGGAAGGGCAGCCCGAAATGTAAATGGACTGGTAATATTTTATGCAGATAAAATGACGGAGAGTATGCAAAAAACAATTGATGAAACAACCCGCCGCCGCGAAAAACAAATAGCATACAACATTGAACATAATATTACCCCGACCACCATCATCAAAACAAAAGAACAGGTTTTTGCCCAGGGCAGTGTGCTCGATGTAAAAGGGTACGACCCCAGCAATCCGTATGCGTTGCAGGGCGATGAAGACATCATCAAAGTGGCAGCAGAAGAACAGGAAACTTATAAGACCATTCCACAGATGGAGAAGGCGATAGCCCGTGTGAAAAAAGAAATGGAAAAAGCGGCGAAGGATCTCGATTTCATGGAAGCGGCGAGGTTGCGAGATGAAATGTTCAAGATGAAAAAGGAACTGGAGGAAATGAAATGATTTTTAATTAGTACAGTCATTGCGAGCCAGGCGAGGCATTTCCTGAAAAGGTTACATACCAGGAGGTTGCCTCGTTTGGCCAGCAACGACTACTCCAGTATCGGTCTCAACCACCTCGTTACCTCTTCCAATGGCATTCCTTTTCTTTCGGTATAATCTTCCAGCTGATCTTTTTCTATTTTACCCACACCAAAATATTTACTTTCAGGGTGCGCAAAATACCATCCGCAAACGGAAGATGCCGGATACATCGCCAGTGATTCTGTAAGATGGATACCGGTGGCTTCTTCGCCGCCGAGCAGTTCAAAGAGTTTGTATTTTTCCGTATGGTCCGGGCAGGCGGGATAACCCGGCGCCGGGCGGATGCCTTGATATTCTTCTTTGATCAACTGCTCATTGTCGAGGTGTTCATCCGTTACATACCCCCACAATTCCGTACGTGTCTTTTTGTGCAGCAGCTCCGCAAAAGCCTCTGCCAGCCTGTCGGCCAGCGCCTGCAAGGTGATCTTGCTGTAATCATCCAGCGCTTGCTCAAAACGTTTGATATGCGGTTCTATTCCATGTATGGTAACGGAGAAAGCCCCCAGGTGATCCTGTGCCGGATGGCCTTCGGGTGCTATGAAATCAGCCAGGCTGAGATTGGGTTGACCGGCCGCTTTTTTAATCTGCTGGCGCAAAAATTCCAGCTTCTGTATCTTTCCGTCATCGTGTACATGCACCGAATCGGCAGCCACTTTATTGGCTTCCCAGAAACCAACCACACCCTGTGCTGTGAGCCATTTTTCGTCGATGATCTTCTTCAGTAATTTCTGCGCATCGTTGTAGAGATTGGTCGCTTCCTTACCCACCACTTCATCGGTCAGTATCGCCGGAAATTTTCCGTGTAATTCCCATGCGATGAAAAACGGTTGCCAGTCGATGAACTCCGCGATCTCATCCAGCGGATAATCATTGAATACTTTCGTGCCGGTAAAAGCTGGCTTCACCGGTTTAAATTCTTCCCAGGCAATAGCCGCAGGATTTTGCTGTGCTTCCGCAAATGTGAGGTATTGCTTGGCTGATTTTTTATTACCAAAATCAGTTTTCAGTTTTTCGTATTCTTTTTTGATGCCTTCGAGGAAGGGGCCTTTCGTTTCTTTATTGAGCAAACTACCGGCCACGGTTACACTACGGCTGGCATCGAGTACATGCACTACGCCATTTTCATATTCCGGGGCAATTTTTACGGCGGTATGCATACGGCTGGTGGTAGCGCCGCCGATCAGCAGCGGAAGGTCCATCTGCTGGCGTGCCATTTCGCGGCCTATGTATACCATCTCATCAAGAGAAGGCGTGATCAGGCCGCTGAGGCCGATGATATCTACATTATGTTTTTTCGCTTCCGATAAGATCTTATCCGCGGGTACCATCACCCCAAGATCAATGATGTCGTATCCATTACAACCCAGCACCACACCCACGATATTTTTGCCGATATCATGCACATCGCCTTTTACGGTTGCCAGCAGGATCTTTGCGGCGCCGGCGCCTTCTTCATTTACTGTGCCTGCGGCGATATGCGCCAAACGTTTGTCTTCTTTTTCCTGCTCAATGTAAGGCGTCAAAACAGCTACAGCTTTTTTCATCACCCGGGCACTTTTTACCACCTGTGGCAAAAACATTTTTCCTGCACCAAAAAGATCCCCCACAATATTCATCCCATCCATCAGCGGCCCTTCTATCACGTCGAGCGGCTTGGGATATTTTTGCCGGGCTTCTTCGGTATCCTGGTCGATGTAGTCTGTAATGCCATTCACCAAAGAATGCGCCATGCGTTTTTCTACGGCTTCCAGTCTCCAGCTTTCGTCTTTTACAATTTCTTTTCCTTTGGCTTTTACGGTTTCAGCAAACTGGATAAGTTTTTCGGTAGCGCCATTGTCATCATTGTTCCGGTTGAGGATCACATCTTCACACAGCGCTTTCAGCGTGGGTTCTATCTCATCGTATACCACCAGCTGTCCGGCATTCACGATGCCCATATCCATACCCGCGGCAATGGCGTAATACAGAAACACGCTGTGGATGGCTTCCCTCACGTGATCATTACCACGGAAAGAAAAAGAGACGTTGCTTACACCACCGCTCACTTTTGCCAGCGGCATCAGCCTTTTGATCTCACGGGTACCTTCGATGAAATCAACAGCATAATTATTATGCTCTTCAATACCGGTCGCTATCGCGAAAATGTTGGGATCGAAAATGATATCCTGCGGATCGTAGCCAACCTGTTCGGTGAGGATCTTATAAGCCCGGTGACAGATCTCCACTTTTCGGTCCTTGGTATCGGCCTGTCCTACTTCATCGAAAGCCATTACGATCACGGAAGCGCCATAACTTTTACAGATGAAGGCCTGTTCGATGAATTTTTCTTCTCCTTCTTTCATGGAGATGGAGTTCACGATACACTTTCCCTGCACGCATTTTAGTCCGGCTTCAATGATCGCGAACTTGCTGCTGTCGATCATGATGGGTATCCTGGCGATGTCTGGTTCGGCCTGTACCAGGTTGAGGAAAGTGGTCATGGCTTCCACGCCTTCCAGCATGGCATCATCCATGTTTACGTCAATTACCTGCGCCCCGCTTTCTACCTGCTGGCGGGCTACGGAGAGGGCTTCTTCGTATTGGCCGTCGCGGATGAGGCGGGCGAATTTTTTACTACCGGTAACGTTGGTACGTTCACCTACGTTGATGAAATTTGTCTCCGGCCGCACGATGAGCGGCTCGAGTCCGCTGAGGCGGAGATAAGGTTTTATATGTGTAATGTCACTCATGTTTTTAACCACAAAGGCGCAAAGAGCACCAAGTTCACTAAGTTTTTAATTTATAATTCTGCTTATTCCATCCTTCATTAAAGGGACATGAAAGTTTATTAAAAATCCTAAACGTTTATCAGATAGCTTCATATAACTTAATAACTGGGCTTTCCATAAACTATTAAATTTTTCCTGCGCTTTAAATTCAATTATTATCCGGTCTTCTACCAAACAATCTAAACGAAGGCCACTATCGATTTCCATTTCTTTATAAATTATTGGAACATGTGCTTCATTTATAAAATTTATTTCTCTTTCACGAAGCTCGTAATAGAAACATTTTTTATAAACAGACTCCAATAATCCCGGGCCTAACTGTTTATGAATATGGATTGCTATGTCAACGATCTGACTTGCCAACCATTCTTCTCCCTCTTCAATTAACTGATACATTCTTTGTGTTTCTTTGTTTCTTGGTGACTTTGTGGTTAAAAAAATAACACACAAATAAACATCAAAAAACTCAGTGCTCCTCTGTGAAAAACCTCCCCAAACTCTGTGATTTACACCAGTTCTTTCTCCAGCACAGGCAATGCCCTTGGTGCAAACTTCGCCACTTCCTGTGCAATATGTTTTATATGATCCGGTGTGGTACCGCAGCATCCGCCTACAATATTGAGCCAGCCGTTGGCAGCCCATTCTTCAATGATATGTGCCGTTTCATGCGGTTGTTCGTCGTACTCTCCAAAGGCATTGGGTAATCCAGCATTCGGATACGCAGATGTAAAGCAACCGGCGATAGAGCTCAGCTCTTCAATATGCGGACGCATTTCCTGGGCACCAAGGGCGCAATTGAGGCCCACGCTCAATGGATTGGCGTGCATCACCGATACATAAAAAGCTTCCAGCGTTTGTCCGCTGAGCGTACGCCCGCTGGCATCGGTGATCGTTCCGCTGATCATTACCGGCAATTCCGGCAGGTTACGTTCTTTGAAAAAATGACGGATGGCGTAGATGGCCGCTTTGGCGTTGAGGGTATCAAAAATGGTTTCGATCAGTAAAATGTCGACACCGCCATCTACCAGCCCTTTGATCTGTTCGGTGTAAGCTGCTGCCACTTCATCAAAGGTAACGGCGCGAAAACCGGGGTTGTTTACGTCGGGCGACAGGCTCAATGTCTTGTTCAGCGGCCCGATAGCGCCGGCCACATAACGGGGCTTCGAAGGGTCTTTGGCAGTATATTCATCCGCGGCTTCGCGGGCACATTTTGCCGAAGCAACATTGAGCTCGTATGCCAGTGATTGCATATCGTAATCCGCCTGCGCAATGGAAGTGCTGCTGAAAGTGTTGGTTTCAATGATATCCGCGCCTGCTTCCAGGTATTGTTTATGAATGCCGGTAATGATCTGCGGCTCGGTGATGCTCAGCAGGTCGTTATTGCCTTTCACATCGGTGTGCCAGTCTTTGAAACGTTCGCCACGGTAGTCCGCTTCTTCCAGCTTGTGTCGCTGGATCATGGTACCCATGGCGCCATCGATGATAAGAATGCGTTTTTTTAATTCGTCTTTGATAGTTGACATATATCCTCCTTTTATTTGCTGCGAAGCATACGCCTGCATACAAAATTTTTAACTGCTACAGTAATTACCGGTGAACTATTAACGAAGGACAAATCCTGGTGGGTGTGGGGAGATGGGCTCGTTTATTAGTTCAATGGAAACATTCCGCAAGGGGTGAACAATAAACAAATCCGCCCTTGCAGGGGCAAAGTTAGGGGATTTACGCAAAGCCGCAAAGGGGTGCAGTCTGGATTTTAAAAAACCACAGGCGCGCAGATTCCGGGTTTTGAAAATAGCTGTGCAGCTGTGGCGTGGCTTTATGGCTATCCCCGATTATAGGGTCAATAGATCCTGGCCCCGGAAAACACGGTATTGCCGGAGGCCGCTCTGCCTGATAGCGTGAGGCTGGAAGTGAAAGAATGCCCTGCTTCCATGGTGATGACGTCGCCGGCATTGCATGACGAAGGGGATGATGTAGCGAAAGTATAAAAGCCAAGCCTGGCATAAATACTGCTGCCGTCGGAACTGCCTTGCGTTACATGCGTACCGATGGCACCTGTGTAAAATTGGTTGTTGCGGAAATAGAGGCGTGTCTTTGCACTATCCAGCGGCAGCGATGAATTGGTCAGCATGGCCACATTGCTATCAGCAGATCTTTCTCAACGAACGATTATAAATTTTTGTGGAAATACCCAATCTTTCAGGGAGTGCCCGGCAAATTTATACCAGATGAGTAAGATAAAGCATGCCCTATTTGGAGTATTAATGGCTTGAAATATAGTGCTCTACGGATATGCGGTTGCTGATACTTTTGGCCAGCGTCATTTCATCGGCGTACTCCAGTTCGCCGCCAAAAGCGATCCCCCGGGCGATGGTAGTGATCTTTACTTTTACGTCCTTAAGCTTGCGGGCAATGTAATAAATAGTGGTATCTCCCTGTATGTTAGGGTTTAATGCAAAGATGACTTCCTGTATATCTTCATTTTTGATTCGATACACGAGGTCTTCAATGGTCAGTTGTTCCGGCCCGATACCGTCGAGCGGGGAAATGATTCCACCCAACACATGATAAATCCCGTTGAATTGCTGCGTGCTTTCGATGGCGATCACATCGCGGATATTTTCCACCACGCAGATAGTATGTTGCTGCCGCAGGGTATTGGTGCAGATATTACACATTTCCTTATCGGAAATATTGTGACAGCGGATGCAGAATTTTATTTCGCTCCGCATTTTGGCTACCGTGCTGCTGAAAAGGGCTACATCCGTTTCTGGTTGCTTCAGCAGGTGCAAAACCAGGCGCAAAGCGGTCTTTTTGCCGATGCCGGGCAATTTAGCAAACTCATTCACCGCATTTTCAAGGAGAGAAGAAGAGAAGAACATGGCGCAAAATTAGAACATAATTAATAATGATGGCCCCCTAAATCCCCCAAGGGGGACTTTTGCCCTTCTTAAATAAGAGGTAACTTATGATTGTGTAACGTTCGCAAGTCCCCCTTGGGGGATTTAGGGGGCTTTTTGGTTGCAGATTTGTATTACTTCGACAAAAACAGAAGTCTATGGCCACGAAGATCACGGTGAAAGGGATATGGGAGGTATTGAAAAACGCGTTCAAAGGTTTTGGTGAGGATAAAGTGACCAAGCTCAGCGGATCGCTGGCGTATGCCACTATTTTCTCGATGGCCCCATTGCTGGTGGTGATCATTTCGCTCTGCAGCATCTTCCTCGGCAAGGATGCGGTGGAAGGAAAAGTATATGGCGAACTGATCGGTTTTGTGGGGGCCGAAACTGCCACTCAACTACAGGAGATCATCCGCAATGCATCGCTGGCAGGCAAAAGTAATACCGCAGCCATCATCGGCGTGGTTACGCTGGTAGTAGGTGCCACTACCATTTTTGCCGAGATACAGGATTCTATCAATACCATCTGGGGCATCAAGCCAAAGCCCAAGCGTGGCTGGCTCAAATTGCTCCGCAACCGTTTCCTTTCCTTTTCAGTCATCATCAGCCTGGGGTTCTTGTTGCTGGTTTCGCTGGGCATCAATTATGTCATCGATGGGTTCAGCAAACGGCTGATCGAGCGGTTCCCGGATATTGCCGTTACGGTATTTTATATCGTCAATGTCATCATCAGTTTTGTGGTCATCAGCCTGTTGTTCGGGGTTATTTTCCGGCTGCTGCCCGATGCGGATATCAAATGGAAAGATGTACGTTCGGGCGCTATCGCCACGGCGATATTGTTCATGGTGGGTAAATTTGCCATTTCGTTTTACATCACCACCACCAAAGTGGGCAGTACCTACGGGGCCGCGGGCTCCATCATCATCCTGCTGGTATGGATCTATTATTCTTCCATCATACTTTATTTCGGTGCAGAATTTACCAAGGCCTGGGCGGTAAAATACGGCTCGGCCATTTATCCTAACCATTACGCGGTTACCACGCGGCTGGTGGAAGTGGAAATGCCGGGAGAGGCAGTGGATACCAATGCGAAGGAAGTGGTGAAGAAACCGGAACCGTGAAGAAAATTAAGAATTAAGAATTAAGAATGCGGGGACAAGCCGCTCTTTCCGGCAAAAAAAAAGGCACAATAATTTCATTTTATTCATAAAAAAAAACTCATGCAGAAAGCCGCTCCCAAAAAACCGATCCGAAGGCCACAGCATCAGCAACGTCCGGGCCTGGAATATAAAATGGATCCTGTACCCCAGACAGTTCCTGCCGATTTGCGGGTTCCCGGAAAACTTAATGGAAAAGTCGCGCTGATCACCGGTGGCGATAGTGGCATCGGTAAAGCTGTTGCGTTATTGTTTGCAAAAGAAGGTGCCGACATCATCATCGCATACCTCAATGAACACGAGGATGCCGCCGAAGTACAACGATCTGTGGAAGAAAAATACCACCGCAACTGCATGTTGATATCTGGCGATCTTTCGAAGGAAAATTTTTGTAAAAAAGTGATCAGCACCGTTTCAAAAAAGTATAAACAAATTGATGTGCTGGTCAATAATGCGGCCATCCATTATGAAAGCAAATCGCTGGAAGACATTTCTTCGGAGCAACTGATCAAAACATTTTCAACCAACATATTTTCCATGTTCTGGCTTTCCAAAGCGGCCTTGCCTTATATGAAAAAAGGGAGCAGTATCATCAATACCACATCGGTTACAGCCTACCGCGGAAGCCCGGAACTGATGGATTATGCTTCTACAAAAGGAGCCATCGTTTCTTTTACCAGGAGTTTATCCGGAAACCTTATCGACAAAGGTATCCGGGTGAATGCGGTGGCGCCGGGCCCGATATGGAGCCCTTTGATCGCATCCAGCTTTGCGGCAAAAAAAGTAGCCAAACATGGAAGCGATTCTCCCATGAAACGGGCAGGGGAACCGGTGGAAGTGGCGCCCAGCTACCTTTTTCTTGCCAGCAGCGATTCGTCTTATATTACAGGGCAGGTACTACACCCGAATGGAGGGGAAATTGTAAATGGATAATCCATTCAATTAAGAATTAAGAATTAAGAATGTCGGAACGTGCATGAGGCGCGTTCGTTTGTTCGGGAAACCTTTAATAATAGTTTATCATGAAAAAGAAAAATGTAACCCAGGAAAAAAGTTTTTTCGAAAAATTTTCTGCAAAAGCCACCTCCATTGCCGGCAGTACCTTTGGTTTTTTCGGGGCACTTAGCATTGTGGTGTTATGGGCTGTTTGCGGCCCGGTCTTTCACTACTCCGAAACCTGGCAACTGGTGATCAATACCGGTACCACCATCATCACTTTCCTCATGGTGTTCCTCATACAGAAATCGCAGAACAAAGAGTCGCTTGCCATACAGCTCAAGCTGAATGAACTGGTAGCGTCGCATGAATTTGCCAGCAACCGGCTGGTGAATGTGGAGAACATGACGGAGGATGAACTGAAAGTGATCCGCAAATATTACAGCAGCCTGAGCGATCTTACCAAGGGCGAAGAAAGCCTGCAGCAATCACATTCCATCGATGAAGCGAAAGACAACCACGAACGAAAAAAAGTGATCGAAAGTTCAATTTCAAAAAAAACAACGAAACATCCATAATTTCACGCATCAAATCTTAAATCATGAAAATTGTCGGTATAGCATTGATCGCCATCAGCATCCTGATGTTGTTTTACAAAGGGTTCACAGTAACGCAGGAGAAAAAAGTGGCCGAAATAGGCCCTATCGAGATCAATAAAAAAGAAGAAAAATCAGTCGGCTGGCCGATTTACGCCGGCGGAGTGGCGATGGCTGCGGGAGTGTTTATATTACTTTCTGCAGGAAAGAAGAAATCTTAAGAATTACGAATGGACAATTACGAATTACGAATTTTAAGACGTGATCACATTCGTAATTCGTAATTGTCCATTCGTAATTTATAACTTGATCTCTCTCTCATTGTCCCAATTCGCTTTTATCCCCAATTTCTGCGGCAGCAGGATGGAAGTTTCGGGCTGCAATTTTTTGGAAAAATCTCCCGGATCCCATTTGCCATTTTTATTATCATCCAATAATATCCTGATGCCATAATCACCCGGGGGAAAAAGCTGGTTGCTCCATTCGGGCGAAGTGATGGGGTAGGAGTACTTCACTTCTTCGCCTTCCAGGAATTGCAGTACCGGATTTTTAGAAAGATCGAGGTTGGTAAAACGGATCACTATCCTGCCATAATCTTCGTTCTTTTTTGTAGCAAACCGGATCGTATCACTTTTAGCAAGTGTATTGCCCAGCGAATCTTTCGCGATATCCTTATCCACAAAAAGCACATAATCCGTTTCCGGTTTCCAGTTGGCAGCCAGGGATATTTTTGTGTCGGTACTGTCCAGCGAGAATTTCACACCGGCGATGCGGTTGTAATTGGTATCAGTGAGATAGATCTTTTGTTGGTCAACCGTTACAGGATTGTTGAAAGTGATCGTCAAAGGCGTCAGCAGGTCCTGCTTCGCGGGCTGCCCGGAGTAGCGGAGTTTTTTCTCCAGTTTTGGCTTGGGCGCAGCCCCTGTAGCGCCCACCGGCTTTGGTTTTTCCTGTTCGTAAGCATACAGGAGCACATTGGCCGAACTGTCGGCAACGGTTATTTCCTTATCGCCGGGTAAGAACCCGAACATTTCTGTTTTAGAATTATAGCTTTTATTTCCATCCCCGTCTTTCAATGCATATACCCTGAAATTTCCTTGGGGAAGGTATTTGAAATTGAATGTGCCTTCCGGGGTAACCCTTGCGATATAATCGGGGCGGCGTGTGGCTACAGACGAATCAACGGCATTGCGGTAAAGCAACACCAGGAGCGTACTATCCGTTTTGCCCGTTTCGGCAAGCACCACTTTTCCGCGGAGTTGCAGCGAATCGATCTTATCGCCGGTAGAAAAAACATAGGTGAAATCGCGGTAAATATTTCCTTCATTCACATCTTTGATGCTGTTGCCAAAGTTGATGCTGTAGGTTGTATTGGGCAGGAGCGAATCTTTGAGCCGTACGGTTACTGTTTTCAGGTTGAAGCGTATTTCCGGGTTTCCTTTTGGAACGGGGGTAACGATCACATTTTTGAACGGGTCTTCTACTTCCACGTATTCGTTGAATGTAAGGCTGATCTTTTTTTCCTGCGCATTGGTAGCTTTATTATCAGGACTGGCTCTCACCAGCACCGGTGCCAGCGAATCCTTAAGGCCGCCGGTGGGCATGCCTATCTGCGCACATCCGCTGTTGGTAACACTGAGGCTGTATAACGAAAGGGCAATAGCTATGAAAACTATTAACTTATGCTTCATGAATGAGGTGGTAATTTTTGCGTGAAGATAATGAATAAAAAGCCCAAGGCCCTAAATCCTGCGTGATAGGGCCCCCTAAATCCCCCAAGGGGGACTTTGACCGAAGCGAAGATCATGAGAAAATTAAAAGCTGCGGAATTTTGTTACATTCCTCGCTACGTTGAAACTCCCCCTTGGGGGATTGAGGGGGCTATTCTTCCTCCTCCAAGTCGTGCAGTTCCACCGCCAGTTTATTGTCTTTTACAAAATTGCACCAACGGCAATCTTCCTTGCCGCAGCCGGTGTAAAATTCCCGGTCCTGGATCTTGCGCCAGGTATCGGTGATCTGTTGTTTTACGGTTTCGGTATCCGATGGAGTGATCACGATCTTTTCCTTTCTATATTCTTTTTTCTTGTCGGGTTCTATAAAATCGAATTCGGTGCTGATCACATTCCAATCCTTTTGTTCGTAATTGTCAATGAGTATCTTATAGAAAACAGCCTGACGCCAGTAATCACCGCCATTGGGCTCCTTATCATGCGGAGGCTTCAATTTTGGTAAAGCATTGTCAATATTGCCGCTTTTATAATCCACCACATTTACATCTTTTCCGTCAAATTCCAGCTTGTCGAGTTTGCCTTTTAACGGCACGTTGTTTACCACCACGCCCCGTATATTGCGTTCTACAGCCACCACTTTATTCCAGGTGTTTACATATTTATCGTAATAATTGCGCAGCACTTCATCGCCATATTCCATGCGCCGGGCAAAGGCTTCGCGGGTGAAATTTTCGCGGTGCCTGTTCATGTACCATTTAAAATCGGCCACCATTTCTTCTTTTGGGGGAAACCTGTCTTTTTTGCCGTCCTGCATCTTGCGGAACAATTTTTCCACCGCATGGTGAATGGCGCTCCCAAACTCCGTAGCCTCATTTTTTCCCGAAGGGATACGGATGAGGTTTTTGTAATAAAAGCCCAGCGGGCAATCCAGGTAAGCGCTCAACGCGGTCACATTCATCACAAATTTTTCGAGCAGGCCTGTGATGAAATCTTCTTCCGAGCGCTGTATTTCCGGCGCCTGCGCCGTAAAATGCAACTGCTGGAAAAGCAGCATGTCTTCTTCGCTTGCCGTTATTTTCTGTATGTCGAGGTGATGTTGTTCCTGTATTTCGGCGATGAACATCGAGGGCTCCATTTCCTTGCCATCGTCTTTATATTTTGCATAAGAGATGTACAGGTATTTTTCCGCACGGGTAAGCGCTACATAAAAAAGCCTGCGTAGTTCTTCATCGTCGCCGGCCTTCGGCTGCGAAGCAAACATGGTGTCGGGCAATTTATAACCACCGGCGGGTTTGCGTTTCTTTTCCCACGAACCGGCATTTACCCCGGCAAAAAATACGTATTCAAATTCGAGCCCTTTGCTTCCATGCGCCGTCAGCAGGTTTACGCCTTTATCGCTACCCGATACCTGCAGCATGGGCAATGGAAGGTCTTCTTTTTCCATGAGGTCGATGATATCGATGAGGCCCTGCAACGTGAGGAACGGATTGCGGCTGGTTTCGTCTTTGATGAAATCAAACAAGGCCGTAAGCAGCTGCATCAGGGCTATCTTCTCATTGCTCTGCATGATGTAGGTGAGCACGCCCGCGTTGCGGATGATGTTTTCAAAAAGTTGCTGCAGGGTTACGTTAGACACATCGCCGATCAGCGTTTCCATCATGTTGCTGAAATTTTTCAGCTCGTCTTTCAATCCTGTATCAAAAAGATCTTTGGGCGGCGAAGCGGCTTTATCGGCCAGCAGCCTGCGGATGGAAGTGAGGTTGCCGTTGTAACGCTGGTTATTGACCTCCACCGTAAGCTTGGCGATATCGATCGGGAGGATATGATAAAAATCGTAATGCAGGATCTCGAACAGCATTTCATCGCCACCGTACGGAATGTCGTGCTCGGCATTGAGGTAACGCAGTATGTTGATCACTTTTTTGGCAAAGGGATGCTCCAGTATGTTCAGGCTGCGCTTGCTGAATACGGGGATATTTTTCAGCCGGAAATAAGTGGCCAGCGCTTCGCCATATTTATTTTCCTTGTAAATAACGGCGATCCTGCCGGGCGCTACCTGTTGCTGCAACAGCACTTCCACCCGTGAAGTGATATCGGCCATTTCATCTTTTACGGCATTGTATTCTGTGATCACAGGTTCATGCGTCAGCTCTTTCAATCCATCGCGGGAAGCCAGCAGTTCTTTGCTCAGGCCGGGGATCTGTTTTACCAGCCGCTCTTCATTGCGGTTGATGAGGGTTTTGGAAATATCCAGGATGGGTTGTGTGCTGCGGTAATTACTGGTGAGCACCACCGTCTTCAATTCCTGTGTATAATTATTGGCAAATGCCAGCATGTTCTCCACGTTGGCGCCCTGGAAGCGATAGATACTCTGATCGTCATCACCCACCACAAAAATATTCGGCTGGTCCCAGAAGCTGATGAGCAGCTGCACGATGCGGTTTTGCGTACCGCTGGTATCCTGGAACTCGTCGACTAAAATGTATTGAAATTTTTCCTGGTAATTGGAGAGCACATTCGGATTTTCTTCAAATACCCGGATCACCCAGTTGATCATATCATCAAAATCGTAGCGGTTGCGCTGGCGCATGAGTGCCTGGTAATTTTCAAATTCGTTGACGGCGCTGCGCAGGCGTTCGGCTTTTTCTTTTTCTTCTTCTATCTTATCCAGCTTGAGGTCGCCGGCATTGAACTGTTTGTATTTACGTTTGTAGGTGAATTCGTCGCGTAGCGGCAGATCGGCTACATACGCATCAATCTTTGCATTGATAAATTCCGGCGACCAGCCCTCTCTTTTCATGGAAGAAAAAAGCCCGCGAAGATTATTGATCTCGTAATACACATCGCCGCGGTAGCGCTTCAGCGGATGGTCTTTTTTGAAGGAGTCGATCAGTGTTTTGAAAAGCTGGATGTTTTCGAGTTCGGAGATGGCGTCCAGCGAATTTTTTTCAAACAACGAAAGGTTGTCCTGTATCACATCATTGCAAAAAGCATGAAAGGTGTAGATGTTTACTTTGTAGGCATCGGCACCTATGAACTGCTGCAGGCGGCGGCGCATGGCGATGGCGCCGGCATCGGTGTAAGTGAGGCAGAGGATATTTTCGGGCTGGGCATCGGTCTCCAGCAATATCTTACCGATGCGTGCGGCGAGTATCTGCGTTTTGCCCGTTCCCGGCCCTGCAATCACCATCACCGGCCCCTCGATGGTATCTACGGCTATGCGCTGCTGATCGTTGAGTTTGTTGTATTCTTCGGTGAATTTTTGCTGGAGAGATTGGCGGTAATTCTGCATTTATCAAAGATACTAAGAAGCCATAAACACTTCATCAATTGCCGCGGGCTTAAGCCCGCGGCAATTGATATCGAACAAAACCCTCTCCTTCCTTGTTTAACTTTCAATATGAGCAAAGTCTACTCTTTCAAAACCACGCAGATCATTCCTGCACCCCTCTCCGAAATATGGGATTTTTTCAGCAGCGCCGACAACCTCGAAGACATTACGCCAAAAGACATGGGCTTCCAGGTCATTTCCCGTTTCAGCGGCAATAAAATCTATGCGGGCCAGGTGATCGAATATACCGTGCGGCCCCTGCCGGGCATCCCGGTATATTGGATGACGGAGATCACGCACGTGGAAAAGCATAAATATTTTGTAGATGAACAACGCTTCGGGCCCTACAGCCTGTGGCACCACCAGCATCATTTCAAAGAAGTGGACGGTGGGGTGGAAATGACGGATATCGTGCATTACAAGATCCCCTATTGGTTTATCGGCGATATTGCCAATGCGCTTTTTGTAGAAAAAAAACTGAAAGGGATCTTTGATTTCAGAAAGAAGATCATTGCAGAAAGATGGACCTGACGAATAGGAGATGGGGGGATCGCAGATTACAAAGGGATGAAGGGGATCACAGATTTCAGAAGGATGAAGGGGATTGCACAGATTGTTTTTACTTCGTAAAAACGAAAATGCAGTTTATAAGGAATTGAATGACTATTAAAAGTTCAATATCTTATAAACTGCATTTTCATTTTGCGCCAGCAAAATAATCTGTGTAATCCTGTTATCCCTTTGAAATCTGTGATCTCCCCATTCGCTTCGATCACCATTCTTCATTTTTAATTCTTCATTCTACCCCGGCATCCGGGTGATATATTTCTCAATCTGTTTTATCTGATCTACAATTTGTGGTGTAGTAGCTTTAAAGCTTTTTGCTTTTTTGAAATATTCTTTTGCTGCACGAAATTCCCTTTTGTTCATCATGATGGAGCAAAGCTGCAGGTAAGCCGCCGCATTGTTTTCGCTGTCGGGCAGGCCGGCGCGGATGGCCTGGCGGATGTACGATTCGGCTTCCTTGATATTTCCTTTCTGCATCTGCAGCATACCCATCTGGAGTTTATTGGGGCCATCGGCAGCTTTGGTCAGCTGTCCGCCGCCCAGGGCGATGCTTTGTTTCATGTGTTTTTCGGCAGTGTCGTAGTCCTGGTCTACCATGGCAAGGTTGCCCTTGATGGTATAATAAACGGAGCGCATAGGCTTGATGAGCAGCTTGGGGAACATGATGCCATTCACCACTTTTTTAGCTTCTTCCATATCGCCTTCTTCCATGGCGGTCTGTATGAGGCGCATGGGGCCAAAGAGGAAATGCCCGGCCAGCAGCACCACGCCTACGAGGTACAGGATAAAGGAAGGCCAGAAACTTGTCTGGTAATTCACAAAAACGGCGGCTGCCAGGATAAATATCCCCAGCCACAAACGGTACTTGATCAAAGTATTCATCCACTTCATGATGTCGAAAAATTAGGGCGCAAAGATAGGCATTGCTTGCCGAGATACAAATAGTGTGATTTATGATCCTTCCGCCATCCCATTTACTGTCAGCCTGAGCTTGTCGAAGGCGGGTTAGATCTCCCCGCCTTCGACAAGCTCAGGCTGACAGTAAGGTTTAATGGTACATTGCTAACCTGGCGGCCGCCCGATTTAGCAAAAACCCATTTTTTAAATTGGCGGTAGATTTGCAAACCTTCTACCTTTATTAAAAATCAATTATATGTATACCGCACGTAAGTTATCACTCAAATTTGTGGTTCGTTTTGCCTGGAAGCCGTTGCTCATGTTTTCGGCCTATGCCATACTGGTGGTGGGGCTGTATGAGCTGGCCGGGTTCCATTTCCTGGCGCTGCCGTTTGTGCCTATCGGGTTGGTGGGCACGGCAGTGGCGTTTTATGTAGGGTTCAAAAACAACTCGTCGTACGAGCGGCTCTGGGAAGCCCGTAAGATCTGGGGCTCGCTGGTCAATATCAGCCGCAGCTTTACCGTGCTGCTGCTCGATTACCTGCAGCCCTGCGAAAGCATGACCGAGGAAGCCCTGCAGGAGCACAAGCGCATACTGGTGCACCGCCACCTGGCCTACATCAATGCCCTGCGCATACAGCTGAGGCAGCGCCAGATCTGGGAGATCAAGGACGACCCGTTTACCACCATCGTTACCGACGATACCCCGTTTGTAAACCAAAACCTGCTGCAGGAGATCAAGCATTACCTGCACTCCGATGAGGCCGAGCCGCTTTACAACCAGGGCAATACCGCCACGCATATTTTGCGCAAGCAAAACGAACACATCAACTTCCTGGCTTCCAAGGGCTGCATCGACAGCTACAAACAGGTGGCGCTGGGCAATAGTGTGGCCCAGCTGTACGATCAGCAGGGGGCCTGCGAGCGCATCAAATCGTACCCCTTTCCGCGGCAGTACGCCCACTTCAGCGAAACCTTTGTGTGGATGCTGGCGGCGGTGCTGCCCTTCGGCCTCATAGGCGAGCTGGCCAAATACGGCGGCGACAGCCTGGTATGGCTGGCCATACCCATGAGCGTGGTGATCTCCTGGATCTTTTACGTGATGGAACTCATTGGCGACCGCAGCGAAAACCCTTTCGAAAACGGGGTAAACGACATCCCCATGACGGCCATTTGCCGCACCATAGAGATAGACCTGCGGGAAATACTCGGCGAAAAAGAGATACCTGCCCGGGTGCAGCCGGTGAATAACATCATCATGTAGCAAAAAATAAAAATTGAAAACCTTTTTGGCAATTGCTTAAAAATTAAGCAAAAACCTTACTTTTGCCTCCCGAAATCGGCGAATAAGTCGATGGGTGAGTATCAAAACGGTCCCGTAGTTCAATGGATAGAATAGAAGTTTCCTAAACTTTAGATCCAAGTTCGATTCTTGGCGGGACCACAAAGCGAAGTAGCAATACTTCGCTTTTTTATTTGTCTCCTAGAGCCGTGGTTCAATGGATAGAATATCCCCACAGTACTGTGGGGACTAAACTTCAGATCCAAGTTCGATTCTTGGCGGGACCACAAAGCGAAGTAGGAATACTTCGCTTTTTTATTTGTCTCCAGAGCCGTGGTTCAATGGATAGAATATCCCCACAGTACTGTGGGGACTAAACTTTAGATGCAAGTTCGATTCTTGGCGGGACCACAAAATGAAACCTGCTTAACGCAGGTTTTTTCATTTTGCCCAAAGCACAGTTTTTAAATAGATGCTCGAATGCTGCTCCCGGCCTGCCGTGAATACTATAATAAACTTCATCAGTGAACTGGCTGGCGGGGATGCCACGCCGGGGCATTGCCAGAGTTGAAGTAGATATTGTTCCTGGTACAACAGCCACCAACCATGGCGATGTATTACAATCATACCAATAACTATCCTTGAGTTCCCCAATCTTTCAATCTATGGTCGCATTCTTTTTTTGGGAGGCGAGGGTTAATGCTGATTATTTTATTTAAAAAATCAATGGCTTCCGGTTTTTGTAAATGGCCCTGAAGGATCAACTCATCCATGATCCATAGGATACCACACACAGTAACCGCTTTGGCCTGCGCCACTGCCCTCAGATATTTATCGCCGCTGAGGAGAAAAGAATCCTCTTTTTGCGCAAAGTATAATGCCGACCAGTCCTGTTCCGACAAACGGGTATCTTCTAATGCCGCCAACTGAATTTCCAGTAACATTTCTTCCGATAAAGAAACAACTACAAACTTACCCGAATCGATGTGCGGCTGCAAGGCTGCTATTTGCTCCTCGTATAATTCGGCTAAAATAATATCGGTAGTAATAAAATTGTAATCAAGTGCCATACAATGACCGAACAGATCCGTTCGAACGAGATCTATCATAATGTTGGCATCCTGTATGGCAATTGTTTTCATAAGACATTAGTATGGGCAGATAGTTATTTGAGCGCATCAAATTCGTCCCTGAATGCCGCCAGCTTCTTGCCTGCAAGGTTCGCCGCTTTACTCATACTCACAATCTCTTCTGCAGCCAGGCGATACACAAGATGTTCAAAGCGATAGCTTTTTTCCCTCCCGGCAAATGAACCAAGCCCCTCTTCCTTTTTATTCTTCGCAATGGTTCTCCAGAATTTATTAAAGCCGGCATCGGAAATAATATGTTTAACTTTCATACGCATCACTATAGCCTGTATCGACACCCCAAACTGTTCTTTAATATTTACCAGTTCGCCCGGCGCTATATTGTTTCGCTTTTCTCCTACGAGTTTTTCGAGGCAATCATCGGGCAATAAAAGCGCTCCCGCAAAAGCATGGCAAATACGTTCCTTATCCGCGCCATCGGCTATGGTCAATACCAGGTGGCCCAGTTCATGCAGGCCGGTAAATCTTTTTCGTTCTACCGAATAATTTTTATTGATCACCACCACCGGTATCTTTCCCACATAAGTGCTCAGCCCGTCAAATTCATCGGGTGCCTCCAGCTCAATCACCCGTATACCATTTACTTCCAGCATTTCAATTACATTGGGTATCGGGTCGTAGCCCAGGTTCCACTTGTCTATCAGTTGAAGGGCGGCTGCTTCCACATCTTCCACTTCTTCAATTACCAGCTTTTTAACCGGATTGGCAAATACGGTGTTGATATTCAGTAACTGTTCTACCTCCAGGTAGCGTTCCAAAAAATCTTTCACCCTTTCTTTAATGCTTTCTTCTTCTTTAGCAGGCAATTTGTTTTTCCGGAATTCCACGGCGTCTAACACTATTTTGCTTTCTTTCAAAAAGTAGTCAGGCTTTACCTCCAATATCTTAGCCAGCGCAATGAGCACTTCACCGGTAGGTTTCATGTGTTCTTGCTCATATTTACTGATGGCTTGCCTGGAAATATTCATCGGTAAATTATCAGCCAGTTCCTGCAGGGACCAGCCTTTCATTTTACGGGCAGATTTGAGGCGTTCGGCGAAGGAGTACATATAGAAAAGTTGATTGGTTGACAAAAATACAATATTTATTTGGAATGTCAACCAAAATTTAGTATATTTGAGTATTGAAACTAAAAACCGAAGCACTGGAATAGGCTTCGGCGGTAAAGGAAAACTTTGGCAAGAGGTCCTTACCGTACAAATATACAGGTATATCTGTAAAATTGTATATGCTGTTCCTTGGGATTGTTGGCAGATGCCTCAATATAAAATTATCTGCCGGCTATAAAACAAATTATTATGGCAAAGAATGGAAAAGTTGGAGATGGCCACCGCAACGGGGCTGTTGACAAAAGGAGCCAGGTGTTAAATCCTAGAACAGACCTCTATGTAAAAAGAGATACAGAAACAGGTCGTTTTATGGATGTAAAAACAACTGGTGGTAAATTTAAGGGGGTAACCACAGAGAAAAACTAATTACCCAGAACAAAATACCTAAGCCACCCGGGTAAAAGAGGGTGGCATTTTTTTATTTTAAAATCTAACTTTTATGACAAAATCATTACGCTATTCAACAATTGACAAAGCTACAATATGCAGTGGAAACACCTGTATGACAGTATATGGAGAAACTGCAAGGGTTGTGCAGCAAATTGCATTGATGGCTGTTATCATTGCTGCGCTTACAATGATAGCAAAAGCTATCCGCTAAATCAAATAGCCTTGGCTGAAAAGTGCAGGGTATCCGCAGGTACCGGATCCAAAATTGTAAATATGTCTAAAACAACAAGTGCGGTAGCAGGCAAGTCAAAAAAACTTTCTGCTGCCGCCTCACTTGCAGCCAACAAAACAGGAACTTCTTTTCGTATTGGCAGCGAAGAAGCCTACGAGTTGACCATGCAGGAGATCGATACGCTGATGCGTAAAGGCGAAGCGAAATTGAATGTTAATGAAAAAAACCGATTGGCAGCATTAGCTGATGCGGCTGAGCGGTATGAAGATACCAACCATCCTTTGCCCCTTCCGGCTTCCTTGCCGGATATCATCCGGTTGAAATTATTGCAATTGAGCATTCGTCAAAATTATGCGGCCCAATTATTAGGCGTGAGTGACGCCAAATTTTCACTCATCATGAATGGAAAACAAAAGCCTGACATTTTTTTTGTGAAAGCCGTGCACGATAAACTAAAAGTGGATGGAAACCTGATTCTTAAGGCAATTGCCTGAGGGGTGTCATCTGTCGGTCGTGTACAACAGAGCAGGTTGAACCACTGAGGACACACAGTACGTAGAGGTCACAGAGAGATTTTTTTATTTTTCTCTGTGTCCATCCTACGCCTCGTTTCATGGTACATGAACCGAAATAAATAGTTTCAGAGAGAACGGTTCATTTGCCACGAATCAAGGCGGAGGAACAAGTACGGAATACTAGATATTGAATCAATAAAACGTTTTTATATAAGAATTAATTTTAACTTACAATCAGAAGAGACTTCACTAAAATACTAATATGCCGTATAAGGATTTTTTAGAGGATTTCCCCCTATTTAAAAAATATAAAGCTAAATTTTGGGATGCTTTAAATAATTATCCCAAACCTGCAATAAATATGAATTGTCAGAGCTGTAAATCTTTACAGACTTTTAGCATGACAAATGAATTTTTTGACTTGAAAGAGTACATCAACTATCCCGCTGCAGGCTGTAAGGTACGACTCGAATATTTGTGTCAATCTTGCAGAAATTTTACAAGAGAATTCTTTATTTATATTAGCTCCAATCTTGATTATATTTATAAAATTGGACAATATCCGGAGTGGGAAATAAAAATAGATAAAAATCTAGAATTGACATTAGGGAAACATTTATCAGTATTTAAAAAAGGATTGGTCTGTGAATCTCAAGGTTATGGAATTGGAGCATTTGCATACTATCGCAGAATAACTGAAAACATAATAGACGAATTACTTGATTCAATAAGCGAATTAATTGAAACAGGCGATAGAGAAAAGTATAAGGCTGCATTGATACTAACTAAAAAAACTAGGGTTACACAAGAAAAAATAGATCTTGTAAAAGATCTTTTACCCACAGTATTACGTCCAAATGGAATGAATCCATTAGGTGTTCTTCATAGTGAACTAAGTGAAGGAATTCACTCAGAGACTGATGAAAATTGCCTTGAGGTAGCAGGTCATGTCCGAGAAATTCTTACCTTTCTTTGCACTCAAATTATTCTAAGTAAGCAAACGGCGAAAAACTTTACAAATAGTATGCAGGCGTTACTTAATAAAAAGAAATGATTTAATATGTTTAGAAATTTTGGATAAGTCTGAAAACTGAAAACCGCGAAAAAATAGAGTATGAAAAAATATGTAGAACTAAACTTGGGATTTGGGGATGCTGAAAATTATATAAAAAGAGAAAATAAAGCTTTATTAAATAGATATTTCATAAAAACAGAAGAGCTATATAATATATTGGACTCTAGCAGATATTTTCTTATTGGTGATAAAGGAACTGGGAAAACTGCATATTCTCTATTTCTTTCGAATAATGAATTTGGAAATACATCCTCTTATCTAAATTATATACGCGAAACAGAGTATGTAAAATTTATTCAACTAAAAAAGGAAAAGCAGTTAACATTAACCGAATATACTAATATTTGGAAAGTCCTAATTTATGTGTTGCTTGCACAACAAATTCAAAAAGGAGAAAAGGACTCAACTCTTTTTTCCAGTACTTCTAAATTTAAACCTCTTAAAGAGGCAATGGATTCTTTTTACAAATCAGCATTTTCTCCAGAAATCATTTATGCTTTAAACGTCATTGAAGAAACAAAAGAGGTTGCCGAATTATTAAACAAATTTTTTAAAATATCTGGGCAAGAAAATCTTAGTCAATCCTTTACGGAAAGTAAATTTCAAATTAATTTATTATATATTCAAAGAAAATTCGAAGATGCATTGGGCTCGTTAAAACTTGAGAAAAGCCATATTGTTTTTATCGATGGGATTGATATTCGCCCAAGAAATATTGAGTTTGAGGATTATTTAGAATGCGTTAAGGGGTTAGCTAATGCCGTGTGGACTTTAAATAACGATTTTTTTTCCAAGATTAAAGGTTCGGTAGGACGCCTTAAAGTTATGATTCTTGTGAGACCAGATATCTTTTCCCAGCTTGGTCTTCAAAATTTGAATAATAAAGTTAGAGACAATGGTGTATTATTAGATTGGAAAACAACTTATCCTGCATATAAAAATTCTTCTATATTTAAGATGGCCGATAATATTTTAAATTCACAACAGGATGAACATCAGGTTGACGGTAATTGCTGGAATTATTATTTTCCTTTTAAACCTCGAGTATACAATAAAATTGAAGATTCATTTATTTCTTTTTTAAGGTTTTCTATGTTTAGGCCTAGAGATATTGTTACGATGATGAAAATACTTCAAGAAAATTTAAAACAGGATAAGGAAAGACAACTACCAGTAATAGATCAATTGGATTTTGAGAATCCTGAGTTCAAAAAGAAGTATTCTGATTATCTCCTTGGAGAAATTAAGGATTACTTAGCTTTTTATCATTCTGATAAAGACTATGAATTATTTTTAAAATTCTTCGAATATCTAAACGGCAAAGCTCAATTTAACTATGACGAATTTATGTTTTGTTATGAGCAGTTTGCACTTCATATTGAGAAAAACAATATCGACACCCCTAAATTTTTCGAGTCAAGTGATAGTTTTTTGCAGTTTTTATTTGACTTAAATATTATTTGCTATGTTGAAGAAACTGAGGACTACGAGCCTCATATACATTGGTCGTACAGAGAAAGAACCTATTCAAACATAAATCCTAAAGTAAAAGAAGGTGTTAAATATTCAATACACTACGGTTTGCAAAAGGCATTTAATACGGGAAAGGCGTATAAGAAACGAGTAATTAAAAAAGTAAATCGGAGGATAGATAAAAAGTGATTTAAATTAGTAAAGTAGTATCACAATGTTGGTAGTGCCACAAGAATTATTTCCTATCAACCGATCGATGAAATAATTGGCCGTTAGTGTTTAGAAGGATCATCCATATTTATCGATTTTTCGATTTTGCGACCTAGCTACTAAAGAGCAAATTTATTAATTTATATATTCGACTCAGATGGACTTCTTTTCACCTCCACCAACCACCCTCCCTCCACAATCCCCATCATCCTCTCCCTCCATTTCAGCACATCCCCAATTTTATACCTCCCTTCAATACTCCCATTACTCAACGCCGCTTCCATCAATTCCTCCAGTACCTCTTCCCATTGGCGTATGCCGTTCAGTTTTCTAAGCGCCCAATAGGGGGTTTGCCATTCTGCAAAATTTAAATATCTGGAGTGTTCTTCCCATCGGGGTAAACATGGCGCCTGATTCAGGCAAGTACCAGGCATATCTTTGCCGCCTGCGGTATCATGATCGATAACGCTCAATTTCTTTCCTGTACTGTAGTTAATGATCTCGGCAGCGGTAAACAACCGGTAAAGCTGCTGGCTGAAGAAGACAATATCCACCGGTGCAGACTTTTTGTAATATTTTTCTTTGCATGCCCATTTAAACAACCGGTCGGTTTCCTCCAGGGCTTCGGGAAGATGGTAACAACTAAAAAATTCGTGGATGGCTTCGTAAGCTTCTTGAATGCTGTGGATGGACTGTTGGTGAGTTTTCATGCTGGTATTATTTGATGGTGAGCGGTACATCAAATAATAACAATAAAGTTCCCGCATCGTCATGCAAGAACTTTAGCCTTTCCTGTGCTTAGATGTACCAGATTTCAGAACGGAAAGTTGACGGAATAAAGATAAAACAAAATGATGACACTTAGTGTATCATTACCTAATTTATTTTTTTGTCTATTTGTAGCTATGAGCGAACAAATAAATACTGTCCTGATCAATAAAATCGGGCTTGTTGTAAAACAATTGAGAGCGGAAAAAGGCGTTTCCCAAAGAGACATGTATGATGATACTGGAGTGCATGTAGGAAGAATTGAAACTTCCGGGAGAAATTTATCAATTAGTACTTTGTCGTTGCTTGCAGACTATTTTGAAATTAAGCTTTCAGATTTTTTCAAATTAGTGGAAAAACAAAAATGAGATGTTACTCAACATCTCATTACAGTAATTACTCTAATAGGCAAACGTCAGAAAGGAATTTCATTGTCAAGTAATGCGACAATAGTTGAATCGGCAATACTATTTAATGATTGCTCAGTTAAGGCGTCCTTGCCATACTCATGTTCCAATAGTAATATCAATTTGATATTTTCCGGGGCATACATTATTAATCTGTCTACAATTTTCGCAAGCACTAGCGTAGCGAATTTTTCATCTTGAAATAGCTTCATAATTTTTCTTCAAACCTACTTGAGGATGCTGAGCAAACCTTGGGAAAAACACCAGAGTAAACGGGTATTTTTCTGCTGCTGACAGGTGTATTCTTCCTACAGTCGAAAAGTAATAACTATTCAGGAAATCTAAATATTGCATAATTGTAAAACCTATTTATTAATATTATTATGCTTACTCCGAACACTCATTTAACTCTTCACTCGCCGCAGGTCTGGGGACCACGCGTCGGCTTTCGCAACGCGAAGTTTTTATGATTGACTATTCCAAAATTTCATACTCATATTACTGAGTAAAAAGCTCCGCCTCTTATAGCACCGGCTAATCGGCTGAATTGTACCATTTCAAAATGAAAATTTCATTTTGGTACATAGTATGTACCAAAATCAAAAATCTTTTTTAAATTGGTACAATTCTTCCATTTTTAAAAAAAATATCTTGACCCTACGGCAATATAGAAAAATGGGTAAACTCACCCAGCAGGCAATGGCAGAACTGCTAAAAACAACCCGTACGCAGATCAATATGGCCGAACGTGGCCTGCGCAATCTGCCGCCGAAAGCTGCCCAACGGCTGGACGAACTTATTGCAAATGCAGGTCAGGCAGGTAGAATGCCCGCTGAGAACCAAATCGACATGATGACAAGTGAGCAGATGCTGGGTTTTCAGGCAAGGGATATCTGGGAAGAGCTGCTGGTGGAAAATCATATCAAGCTCACGAAATATACCCGCCAGCTTCAAAAGATGGAACAGAAATTCAATAAATCGCTTTCGAAAAGTAAAAGGTTGTGGGAAGTAGTAGAAAAACTTTCCTCTATCGGCGGTGCAAAAGCTGAGATCGACTATTTTGACGACAGGCAGAAAGATGCCGAAAAGCAACTCCATGCTTACGGGCCGGTAGCGCAATTGCGAACACAATTACAAATCGACTTAATACTCGCGGAGCGAAAGCTTTTGAAAGAATATCTTAACCCCGCTACCAAAACTGTTGTTGGCGAACTGATTGGTGTGATCGCCGGCAAAAAATTCTTTGAATAAAGCCCCACTGTCGCAAATATTCACTGTACCAACTTTCACAATAATAAAGCTTACGTTACCACTTGTGTTTCTTCAAGGTAGCAAATGGAAAAAAGTAAATATGAAATATAGATGGATAAAACAACGCAGTTACAAATAATTCAAAACCTTATTAATGTTTATGTTGAGATTTTTGCTAAGGCACAATATATCAAGCATAAAGATGGTCAATCAGCAGAATTCGATACTTCTTTTGAAAAAGGTTGTTTATTTGCCTATTCCAGGTCGTTAGAAGCCATCAAAGATTATTTTATTTCAAACGATTGGGACTTTGATGGAAATATTTTGAAAGAATACAACAATCCATATTTACCACTTTCTTTTAAGCCAAAAAATGATAATGAAAATTGGCAGTAATATCTCCACAGGTGTTCCCATTCTGGCGCAAGTGTTCACAACAACAACTTCCGCTATAATACAACTTGCGTGACCACTTGTGTCTTAACAAGCATGCAGGTCTGCGACCGGGATCGGTTTCGCAATTTTCTTCTGCTCATGCCTGCTAATGAGAATGGTTATTTTACTTAAGACCTTGTATACCATATTCCGGTCGCAGACCTGCGAACTTGTGTAGACACCAGTGATCCTTCGGAACACTGGCGCCAGAAGTGTGCTGGCTACAGGACTGGCCCCTGACTTACCATAGATAAGAAATCCACCCCAACTCTGCAAACCAGCCAAAGAAGATGAACTAATGAGAAAATTCAAAAAAAGGCTTTTTCAAAAATTGCCCTTTCGTGTCTACTTTTTTTTAGCACGGCGGGGTGGGTACTTTTTGTACCCCCTTACAGGGTGGGAAAAAAAGTGGGTACGAAAGGGCAATTTTTGAAAGTAGATATTTTGTAAAATCTTAAAAAAAGCGGGTTTCCCGAATCGGTAAAAAATAACCCCTTTCCCGGATTTCCCGTAATGGTTCATTCAGTTAATGTAGACGGTGTCATACTTGAATGATAGAATTTTGCAGAAGGATAATAGATTCTTCCGGAGTTGTGCTTTGCCGTTTTGCCGTTTGCCGTTGTTGGTGTTGTTTTTGCCGTTGTTGGTGTTATCACCAACAACTTTCCGAATATTCGTATGCTGTTGGTGAAAACACCAACAACGGCGAAAAGACATTCGTATGCTGTTGGTGAAAACACCAACAGCGGCGAAAAGACATTCGTATGATGTTGGTGAAAACACCAACAGCGGCGAAAAGACATTCGTATGCTGTTGGTGAAAACACCAACAGTGGCGAAAAGACATTCGTATGCTGTTGGTGAAAACACCAACAGCGGCGAAAAGACATTCGTATGCTGTTGGTGAAAACACCAACAGCGGCGAAAACACCAACAGCGGCGAAAACACCAACAGCGGCGAAAACACCAACAGCGGCGAAAAAAGTACTTAAGCTTCCACCTACGTTGCCGCCAGCCTCGGATCGTCAAAAAAATCATTTACCTGGTTGGGGCTTGCTTTGATGAGCTGGCCAAGTTCGTACCGGTTGGTCACTTTATTGCCTTTGGTTTCTTCTACATAAATGTTGAAAAATTTAAGGCCTGTTGTGGAGATCTCAAAGCCGCCGGTTTCTCCATCGGGTTGTTCCTCGTCGAGGCAGCGGGCAATGGAACCCTCAATGGCGCTGTATTCGAGTTTGTTGCAGGTAGTATTGATGTGGTGTGCCGTGGCCCCGTCGTACAGGGTTACGGAAAGCAATTTGCCGGAAGGCCCTTCGGTAACGAGGGTAAGCTTTGCTCCATCGGGGAAAAGGATGGTGCGGTTGTTGCCAAACCTGTCTTTGATATGTTTTCCATTCAGGTTTTCGTGATTGCCGGCCGTTTTTGTGCCGCCATTTACCGTAAGGGTGCCCCATAGCTCAAGGGTAAAGCCCGGGTAGGCATCGTGGGAGATGATGATGTTGAGTGCCGGATCGATGACCACTTTGCCACCGCCGCTGGTGTGTAAAGTGTATGGCCCCGATGGATTGGAATAAGTGAGGCCCGCCACCGGCGATACGGCCGTGCAGGTACCCAATAGCGGAAGGGCTTCTTCTGCATCATCATCCGTATCCTTTTTGCAGGAAACAAAACAAAGCAGCCCTAAGAACAGGCAAAAGATGCGGGAAAGCTGCTGTAAAACCCGGGAAGTTTTTTTTTCAATGCCGGTTATACTGTCGGCTGGGCAGTGGCTGTTGAAGTACATATGCTCTTTTGATTTGGTAAAGGCCAGGGGCCGTAATTACCTTTTATCGCAAAAGAGGAAAGAATGTCATCAGGCAAGGAGAGATTTTTTACCGGGTAAAAACGAATGGATTTTAAGTGGATCCCGCTCAGCGTTGATACTTATTCTGCGTCCGCGATAAATTGCCCTGTTTGCTTTAATTTCGCTGCGTAATGTTTCCCGAATTTGAATCATACTTACGATCGCAGACAACGGTTACCCGCGAAGAGCTGCAGCTGATCTGCTCCAAAGCGGTAGAAAGAAAACTGCGCCGCAAAGAGGCCATCCTGCAGGAAGGGGAGATCTGCCGCTACAAAACTTTCATAAGCTCAGGCATACTGCGTACTTACCGCACCAGGGAAGAGGGCAGCGAACACATCCTGCAGTTTATGCCGGAGGATACCTGGGCCGTAGATCCCGAAAGTTATAATGAAGAAGTACGTTCCAATTATTTCATCGACGCTTTGGAAGACAGCAAAATACTTCAGTGGGCAAAAGCGGATTTTGTAGCACTGCTCAACAATATTCCTGCATTTAAAAATTTTTCGGAGAAGATCATCTCCGCAAATATCTACCTCAACCGCCAACGGGTTTTCAGCAGCATCAGTTCTACCGCGGAAGAAAAATATGATGAATTCATACAGAGTTATCCGGGATTGTTTGCACGGGTACCCTTGCATATGGTAGCTTCTTACCTGGGTGTTACCCGCGAAACGCTCAGCCGGATAAGGCATGCGCAGACGAAAAGAGACTAAACACAAAACCTCCGGGGTTTTCAAAACCCCGGAGGTTTGTATCAAATCGGTGACAAATGTCCTCGTTTTCCTACAACAACTCCCTCAATTTTGTATCGCCTTAAAACAAGGCATTCATTCAAAAAAAATTATCATGCGAGTATTTGTTACAGGAGCCACAGGCTTCATAGGTTCTGCAGTAGTAAAAGAACTGCTGGATGCAGGCCACCAGGTGGTGGGGCTTGCCCGGTCTGAAGCATCGGCGGATGCATTGAAGGCCGCAGGTGCCGACGTGCACTACGGGTCGCTGGAGGATACCGTTAGCCTGACGGCCGGTGCAGCCAACAGCGACGGGGTTATTCATACCGGCTTTATCCACGACTTCTCCAATTATGTTGCCGCCTGCGAAACAGACAGGAAAGCCATTGCCGCACTGGCTGCGGGGCTGGCGCATTCGGGCAAACCATTGGTGGTTACTTCCGGCACGGCATTGCTGGCTTCAGGGAATGTGACTACCGAAGAAAGTATCCGCCCGGCGGATTCTATCCTGCCCCGTGTATCCGAACTGGCAGCTGCCGATGCTGCTGCATTGGGGGTGAATGTAGCCATAGTACGCCTACCTCCATCTGTGCATGGCGATGGCGACCATGGATTTGTTCCGATGCTCATTCATATTGCCCGCGAAAAAAATGCGGCGGTTTATGTAGGCGACGGCGGCAATCGCTGGCCGGCCGTACACCGCCTCGATGCGGCCCGGCTTTTCAGGCTGGCTTTGGAAAAGGGGGACAAAGATGCCGTGTACCACGGTGTAGCCGAAACAGGGGTGCCCATGCGGGAAATAGCCGGCATCATCGGTAAGCGGCTAGGCGTGCCTGTGCTATCCAAAACACCGGAAGAAGCCGCGGACCATTTTGGCTGGATCGCACATTTTGCGGCGATCGACAACCCGTCTTCAAGTGAACTCACGCGAAATGTGTTGGGCTGGAAGCCAACACACACGGGCCTGCTGGATGATATGGAGAACGGGACATATTTTTAAGGGTTAACCACGGAGTAGCACAGAGGGGTTCACAGAGGTAAAGGAGTGTAAGGGCTCTGAGTAACTCTGTGAACCCCTCTGTGTTTCTCGGTGGTTTCTTTTGCTTTTCCCTAACAACTTTCAGCCCGGATTTTGCGTATTTGTTTACGCAAAAAAAATTATTCCATGTCCATGATCAAACCTCTTCCGGCACTTGCTGCCGCAGTCATTTTGCTTTTTTCATCGTGTCAGAAAAATACCGATTCGTTAACAACCAATCTTGCTCCCGGAGGTAATGGGAATACCGGCAGCAGCAGTACAGCTCAACTCAACACGGCGGCTTTTGAGGCCGCCAAAGACTATTACCTCTGGAATAATTTATTGCCTTCCACCTATGATGCCACCGGCTTTGCCGACCCGGCAGCAGTGATGACGGATATCAGGAAATACAGTCGCGAAACAGGTTTTACAGCAGCGGTAGACCGTTGGAGTTTTGCTATGAAAAAAACGGAATGGGATGCCCTGAGTGGGGGCATGAGCACGGTGGCGGGTACAGCGGATGGTGCCGGCGATCTTGGTATCAATGTATTTTTTCGCGCCGAAGGTGATCTGCGGGTATCCCTGGTGGAACCTGCATCCCCGGCCGGGCTTGCGGGCATTCAACGTGGCTGGCGCATCACGGCCATCAATGGAAATTCTTCCATGAATACAACGAACAGTAATTTTATTGTGAATGCTGTTTACAACAGCGGATCGGGAAGTTTTAAATTTACAAAACCCGATGGCTCCCCGGTTACCGTTACACTCAACGCGGCACATTATACCACCAAGCCTGTATACATGGATACGGTGTATTCTACACCCGCAGGGAAAGTAGGTTACCTGGTGTACAATTCTTTTTTAGGCGACCAGTCGAAAATTTCGGCAGAATATAACCGCGTATTTACAAAATTTGCCAATGCCGGGATCAATCATCTTGTGGTGGACCTGCGGTACAATGGCGGCGGATATGTAAGCCTGCAGCAACAGCTGGCAGACTATATAGTAAGCGCTTCGGCCAATGGCAGTGTGATGTTCAAGCAGATCTATAACACTTCGCATACTTCCGAAAACAGTACGGTGACCTTTCATAAAAATGGCGGGGTCAATCTCCCGAAAGTTTATTTCATTGTAGGCCGTAGCACCGCATCAGCAAGCGAATTGCTCATCAATAATCTAAAGCCGTATATGGATGTACGCCTGATAGGCGCCGGCAATACGCATGGAAAACCTGTCGGGTTTTTTCCGATAGAAGATGGTGAATGGTATGTGTTCCCGGTTTCTTTCAAAACGGTCAATAAAAATAATGAAGGGAATTATTACAATGGGTTTGCGCCCGATGCAAGGGTAGCGGATGGGCTGGATAAAAACTGGGGCGACATTACGGAAGCAAGCCTGGCCAGTGCATTAAGGAATATCACTTCAGGGTCGTACAGGGGAGCAGCAGAACCGGTGTATGATGAACCCGCAGTATTGATGAGTGGGAATACAGCCCTGGATGCGCCATTGATGAAGCTTACGATCGGCCAATAATTTTTTTCTCCCGCAGATTTTCGCAAATGTATACACGCGGATCACCGCTGATTTTTCTGCGAAAATCTGCGTGTATACATCAGCGTTCATCCGCGGGAAATTTATCAAACACGTTGATATCCCGGTCTGCATTTTTCCAGCTACCTTCTTTTATTTCTGCTTCCAGCTCGCCTGCATCCCAGCCGCAATAGCCGACGAATAACCTGATCTCGTTTTCGCGGAGCGTGTTGTCATTGATAAACCGGATGGCCTGTTTGAAGTTTCCGCCGAGGTAGATATCGTTGCCGAGTGGTTCGCCCTCTTCGATAAGATCGGGGCGGCGATGAATAAAAAATAATTTTTCATCTTCTACAGGTCCGCCAAAATGTAGCGGCCATGATTTGCAGTGATGAAATTCTATCAGGTCGTTCAGCCTGCGGGGATGTTCTTTATTGATGATGAAACCCGCAGCACCTGAAGCATCTTCCTGCGTGATCAACAGTACGGCCTGGTTAAAAATGGGGTCGTCCATTTCCGGTGAGCTTTCCAGTATTTTCATGTTGCTGATCATTGGGGAATAAAACTAGGGTTTTTCCCGCGGATTTTAGCTGATTGTCTTCGAAGATCAGCGTGTTATACATCGGCGTTTATCTGCGGGGAAAATTTACCTTCACAGCATGAAGTCATCAACTTTCCTCAGCATACTATTACTATTTGCCCTGCAATCAACTTTTGCGCAGCAAAAGCCCTGTGCTTACAAAGGCGGCACAGTGGATTATATCACTTCGGTCAATTGCCCCGGCGATTTCAATGCCATGCAAAGCCTGCCGGTAAAAAATAATTATGCCGAAGTAAAAAGCATCAAAGTGATCTACGACCTCAGCAGCAGGCAGGTATATTATTCCAATTCGAAAGAACACCGTTTTCATTTCGATTTTTGCAGCAATGTACTGCATGCTTATTCCACCCTCGAAGAATTCAACCGCATCGAATACAGTAACTCTTCCCGGCGGAAATTCGCCATCGCCAACCTGAACCTTTACACGGCCAGTAACATTTATACACTGGAGTTTTTTCCCGACGATGAGATCCGTACGGAGAATGTAGCAGAGTTTTTTACCAAGGTAAAACGAACGGTATATTTTGGCGACCGGCTTCGTATTGCCGATAACAACTGGCATACGGCCGAATGGCGCAGGAACAATACTTTAAGTTTCATCAACCCCGATGAGCTTTATGCCGGCCAGACTTTTCAATCCATGAAGGAAGGAACTGCCTATGGTTACCTGCGTTTTTTTGAAGACAAAAAAATCATGCAGCAGCAGATCGGTCCGGATGATATAGCCGTGCTCAATAAACTTCCCAACAACCTCCCGCTTTGCGCAGCTACCATTACCAGTGTTTTTCAAACACCGCTTTGTCATATCAATATATTGTCGCAAAACAGGAATACACCCAATTGCATGGTACGGGATGCTTTTACCAATGCATCATTGCTGAAATATAAAGATCAGCTGGTTTTGCTGAAAGTGTTACGCGATACGATTGAGGTGACGGCTGCTACTCCTGCGCAGGCACAAAAATTTTGGGATAAAACAAAAAGAAAAAAACTCATCGCATTGAATTGTGATAACAGTTTTCAGCAAATCGCCGAAATGAAAGACCTCAGCATCAGAAGCATCCGCATCGTAGGAGGAAAGGCTGCCAATATGGGGGAACTTGCAAAAGTGAAAATGAAGAAAGGGCAACGGTTACCCATACCCGAAATTGTATTTGCCATACCGTTTTATTTTTACAATCAACATATAAAAGAACATCGTATCGATTCGCTGATCACCGCATTGCTGCAGGATAAAAATGCCGTGAACGATAAAAATATCCTGGCGGCAAAATTGAAACAGATACGCGATCGCATTGAAAATGCGCCTTTAAGTGAAGCGCTTGTTGAAATGGTAACGGCCCGTATCGGCGATGCACATGCGGTCAACTTCAGGTTCCGGTCTTCCACAAACGCGGAAGACGTTCCCGGCTTCAATGGTGCAGGATTGTATGATTCCAAAACAGGAAATGTAGAAAATCCAAAACGCCCCATCGATAAAGCGATCAGGGAAGTGTGGTCGAGCCTTTGGAAGATACGGGCTTTTGAAGAAAGGGTCTTTTTCAACATCGACCAGGCCAACCTTGCGATGGGGATCCTTGTAAACAAAGCGTTTGGTACCGAAGAAGCGAATGGCGTAGCAGTTACCCGTAACCTTTATCGCGATGATTATCCGGCATTCACCGTAAATGTGCAGAAAGGGGAGGAGAGTATCGTGCAGCCTGATGACAGCATCCGTGCAGAACAGTTCCTGGTGAATCTTTCGCTCGCGGTAACCGGCACCAATGATATCGCCGTGGATTATATCTGTCATTCTTCCTTGCAGCCCGGTCAGCCATTGATGACCAAAGCGGAGATCAGGCAGCTGACACAATACCTGCAGGCCATCAAAGATCATTTCTGGAAAGTGTATCCGCGAAAACGAAACAGCACCTATAACAATTTTGGCATGGATGTGGAATTCAAGCTGGATGCGGGCACGAGGAAGATATTTATCAAGCAGGCGAGAGTGTATTGAATCAATTAAGAATTAAAAATTAACAATGCCGATAATTTGTAGGAACGTGCCTTTGGCGCGTTCGAAATCAACGCGCCAAAGGCACGTTCCTGCAAATTCGTGTAATTCGTGTAATAAAACTATTTCACCAATCCCTGCTCCAGCGCCTTCCTTACCAGTCCTGCGGTATTTTTGGCCTGCATCTTACTCAGCAGGCTCACGCGGTGGTTATCTACCGTATGCGGGCTGATGAATAATTTATCGGCAATTTCCTGGTTGGTATATTCTTCGGTGATCAGTTGTAAGATCTCTTTTTCCCGGCGGGTAAGATCCGTCACGGGCTTTTTCTTCTTGAAAAGATCTTCGAGTAATTGTTGCTGCAACACGGGCGAGAGAAACTGTCCGCCGGCCACTACCGTTTCAATAGCGGTGATGATGGTGGCATCATCCGCGTCTTTCAGGAGGTAACCCGAACAACCGAGCTGCAACATTTTTTTCACCTGCATCAATACATCGATGCTGCTGAGGATGATGATCTTTACGGAAGGATATTTATCCAGTATCTGCGCCGCAATCTCTGGTCCTTCAATTTCCGGCAGGTGCATATCGAGCATCAATACGTCGGGTAAACGGTTTTTCAATTCGCTCAATAATTCTTTTCCATTGGTAAATGTGGCCAGCACATCAAAGCCAGGGTGTTCGTTGAAGATCTTCACCAAACCCTTTGCTACCAAAGGATGGTCATCTGTGATCATGATGGTGGTAATGCTCATTAGGCAGGCTGTTTAATGTTATCGGTATCAATTTCTATGTAAATACTGGTGCCTTCGCCGGGGCTTCCTGAAATATCGAGGGTGCCATTCCACGAACGGATGCGTCCGGCGATCGTTTTTAACCCCACGCCATAGTCTTCCGGCTGACGGCCCGCTACAATTCCCTTCCCGTTGTCTTCCACGGTAATGCCGAGGATGCTTTCGTGGTAATTCAGTTGCACCAGCGCACTCGTTGCGGCAGCATGTTTGAGTATATTATTCACGAGTTCCTGGATGGTCCTGTAGAGTGCCAGCTCCAGTTCTGCAGGTATTTTCTTTATTTCGCCGAAGGCGGAAAAACGGATATCGATCGAATGGCTTTTACCGGTCCGTTCGCAAAATAATTCTGTCGCATTCACCAATCCTTCCTGTAGCAATATTTCCGGCATGAGGTTGTGTGCGGTCTTACGTATTTCTCCCGATGCTTCTTCGAGCAGGTGCATCACTTCGGCAAAATCTTCCGAAGCCGCTTCTGCTGCCGGCTTACGCGAAAGCCTTCCTACCATCGCCCTGATGGCGCCGATGGTCCCGCTGATGCCATCGTGCAGGTCGCGGGCAATGCGGCTGCGTTCTTTTTCGCTGCCGCTTACCATCGCACGGAGTGTTTTTATCTCCATGTCCTGCTGAAGGCCAAGGATCTTTTCGGCCTGTAGTTTTTGTTTGTGCCGGTTGTTGCGCATGATCAGCAGGCTGATGATACTGATGAGCAGCAGCCCCGCCGTGATGCAGCCGATGAGGATATTTTTATTCCGGATGCGGTTATTGTTCTTGATGATGCTTAGTTCTTTTTCCGCCAGCTCTTTATTTTTTTCAGCAATGCGGTATTTCATTTCCATCGTATAACTCAGTTCCATCTTCTGCGTTTTCATCAGGCTGTCTTTGGCGATGGAATATAATTTGCGTTGCTCCGCTTCTTCTTGGTATTGCCCCAAACCCTCATAAGCATCTGCCAGCGTTTTGTGGGCATGCTCGAGGATGTTGACGATGTTCAGTTTTTGCGATTCGGCGAGGGCAGGTAATACGAGGTTTACCGCATCCCGGAAACGGCCTTTCAAAATATAGGCTTCACCTAAAAATATATCCGCGAAAATCAGGTAACGGTTAGACGCTTTTCCCTGCTCAGGCGCCGCAGCTATTGCCAGGCGTATGTTGTCGATGGCGGCATCGGGGTTCTTGTCGTCTATGTACGTTAGTGCGATGTTGAGGTAAGCCGCCATGATCATCGAAGGGGAACCTTTCAGGCGCTTGCAGAACTCGATATTCTTTAAGCCATAATACCGGGCCGAATCATTTTTTAAAATGTTGTGATAATACCCTTCTTTTTGAAAATAAACATTCAGCAATACACTGCTGTCGTTTTTAGCGATGGCTTCTTTTTCGATGAGATTGATGCGCTGCATGATCTGCCGTATATTTTCATCATGCTTGATCTCTTCATGGGCATTGAGCCAAAACTGCAGGATCTTGCTGTAAACACTCAGGCGCAATGGCGCATTATCGATCTGGTTATTGTCTACAAAATTGAGTGCGGTATACCGGTAGTAAGAACAGGAATCAAAAGCGCCAAGGTAAAAATAGGCTTCCGAGAGCAGGATATTGGCCGACACGAATAATTGTTTTCCCTTCTGATTGTCTTCAATATAAGGCATCGACTCATGGATATATTTCACCGCGGTGGCCTGCTCGTTCTTGATATTATAATAACGGGCTATTCCGCACAACGATTCCGCAATACCATTGCGGAAGCCAAGTGACCTGCTGGCGTCCAGCGTTTGCCGGTACAGCAGGTGGGCGCTATCGGCATTTGATTCGCGGAGTTTATAAGCACGTTTGATGGTTTTGTTGATGAGCGCCGTATCGGGGCCAAGTGAATTTTTCTCCTGTGCATACAACGGCATAATGGCTGTCAGTTGAAATACTATCAGCGGTAGCCAAAGGATATTTTTTTTCAGTAAAAAAATTATGTGTGCCTTCTTCTTCATAGTTGCAGATCCACGGGGCGACGGACGGTGATGATCAGAAAAAAACGGTAATGGTGAAAACGGCTGTCAGCCTGAGCCTGTCGAAGGCGATTTTATTAATAATGAGCATGCCTTCGACAAGCTCAGCCGGACGGTTCTTGATACTCAACATTTCACCTAAAGATAATTTAAAAAACCAAAACCAGTGGTTTTCCACTAGAAACCATTTTGGCTGTTTTACGTGGGTAGATAAGTAGGTGTTTACTATAATTTTATGAATTCGCCATCCTAAGGTGCAAAATCTAATTGTTCAAGTAAAAAAAACTGTTGTTATGTTGCTACATCTACCAAAACTTAAGGCATGGGGGACGAAATTCCACTTATTGCTGATTTGTTTAATATCTTTCTCTTTCTTATTGGTTTCCATTGATGTAAAGGCACAGAACCCGGTTTCAGGCACCTTTACGATCAATTCGGCGCTGCCATCTTCGGAAACGAATTTTCAGACTTTCACCGAAGCGGTCTTCTCGCTTGGGTTTGGTGTAGACGGACCGGTTGTTTTTAACGTAGCTCCGGGCAGCGGGCCCTATGTGGAGCAGGTAAACATCAGCGCCATTCCGGGTTCTTCTGCTACCAATACCATCACGTTCAACGGAAATGGTGTTACACTTGAGAACGCTTCCACCAACCCGGTGGCAAGAGCGGTTTTGAAACTGGATGGCGCACATAATGTGATACTCAACAACATTGTTTTTCACGCCATCAATACATCTTCGTCCTCTACCTACGCCTGGGGCGTGGCTTTGGTAAGGGATGCGGATAGCAATACGGTTAAAAACTGTACGATCAACATCGATACCACCAATGGTTTCAGCGGGCAGAATACCATCGGGATCTATATCGGTTCTTCGGATGATTTTCCGGATAACAATGGCATCAGCAATTGTGATTACAACATCATCGATAACAATATCATCCATGGTGGGTATGATGGAATCGACCTGAATAATTACGCCGGTAATTTCGGGTTCGATTTTACCAGTATGGATTTCAATAAGGTGACCAATAATAAGATCTCTGATTTTTTACATAGCGGCATACATATGATCTGGAACAAATCGACGCTGGTGAAAGGAAATGATATCAGCGTCAGTTCGCAGCAAAGTGTGTATGGTATACAGTCTGATGAAAAGAACGGCAACCTGCGCATCGAAGGCAACAGGATACATAATTTCACTTCGGCCGTAGGAGTTACAGATAATACTTTCAAAGGGATTGAGATCGTTAACAGCCCGGGTTCTGCTACCACCATCAATACGATCGCCAATAATGTCATTTATGATATCCAGACGGGGGCCGATCAGGAAGGCATCAACATTTCAGGGAGCTCTTATATTAATGTATACCACAACACCATCGTGCTGGATGGTACGCCATCTGCTTCAGGTAATACCACTGCAGGGCTTAAATCGGAAGGCGGAAATTCGAATGTCAATTTTAAAAACAACATCGTTTCATTGCTGAGGCAGGGTGCGGGTGCCGGTTATGGTATCCAGGTTACAGCGGTTCCCTCGATCTTTGTTTCCGATTATAATGATATATATACTATTGCTCCAAACAATTTTGGAAGGAATGTAAGCACTACTTCTGCTACGCTTGCATTATGGCAGTCGGCTGCCTCAAGGGATATACATTCCACCTCGCAGGATCCTGTATTTACCGATCTTGCCGGTGGTAACCTTAAGCCAACCAGCGCATCCATCGATAACCTCGGAACATTCGCAGGCATCGCCACAGATATCAACGGCGATGTACGAAATAATAATACACCAGATCTTGGTGCCTATGAATTCCTTACCCCGCCATGTAATACACCGGTTATACCAGGCGCTGCAGTAGGCATACCTTCAGCGCCTGCGTGTAGCGGTATAGTGAAAACGCTGAACCTGGCGGGAAATTCTTTCGGCTCCGGTCAGACTTACCAGTGGCAATCTTCTGCTACTATCAACGGTACTTATACCAACATCAGCAGTACACTTGTGGTGCCGTTGTTCGACGTCACTCCTTCCACCGATCTTTATTACAGGGCGGTAGTGACCTGCGGGGCAGGTACAGCAATATCTGATCCTATACTTATAAGCGTACGTCACGAATTATCCGGTACGTATACCGTCAATGCAGCTGCGCCAACCAGCGGTACCAATTTCAATTCATTTACAGATGTGATAGCGGCGCTGGATTGTGGCGGCATCATTGGCCCTGTAGTGTTGAATGTAATGCCGGGCAGCGGGCCTTACAACGAGCAGATCATCCTGGGGGTGATACCGGGCACTTCTGCCACCAATACCATCCAGATCAACGGTAATGGCGAAACGCTCAATTATCTTGCGTTGAATACAAATGAAAGAGCGGTCGTAAAACTCAACGGGACAAAATATGTTACCATCGATAACCTTGTGATCAATGCTGCGGGTACTACTTCCAGCCAATACGGTTATGGTGTGCAATTGTTGAACGATGCCGATTACAACAGGATCACCAATTGCAAAATAAATGTGACCACAGCAAGTACTTCGCCGAGTTATGCAGGGTTGCTGATAGGCGGGCTGGCAAGCGATCCTGTAGTGAATGCAGACAGTAAATGCGATTTCAATGTGATCGCCAACAACGTTATTACCGGTGGTTATTATGGATTGACGGTTTCTTCGGATGCAACGCTTCGTATCGCCAATGACACTATTCTCAACAATGTATTAAAAGACCAGTATGCTTACGGTATTTATATAAAAGGTACCGATCGCTGCCTTGTAGAAGGTAACGATGTGTCGAGGCCAGCCAGGACTACTACTACGAGCAGTTACACCGGTATTTACCTCAATGGCGTGAGCACTTCGCTGACTGTTTCCAAAAATAAAGTACACGGTTCTCATACGTTGATACCAAACGACACCAATACTCCGATAGCGATATTTTCCAACAATTGTGATGCTGCTTCCACCGCAAAAAATTTCATCATCAATAATCTGGTGTATGATTTTGGTGCCCTTGGTTCGCTGGTAGGGATTCAGAATACGGGATCGGATTATACTGAATATTATCATAACACTATTTCTTTCGACCGTAAAACAGGATCACCCACTGCTGCAAGGACCACGCGTGCTTTCTACCAGACTACCACCGCCGTGGGGCTTGTGTTCAGCAACAATAATGTGACCATCACCCGGAGCGGATTGGGGACTAATACCGCTATTTACATGAATGCAAATGCTACTGCATATGTGGCCAGCAATAATAATTATTATGTAGCAGGGTCGGGTGTAAATACGATCGGGTTTAAAAACGCGGTGGTGTATACAACGATTGAAACATGGAAAACAGGAAGCGCCAATGACGCCAATTCTTTATCCATCGATCCTGCGTACGCCGACCTCAGCACAGGAAATCTGTCGCCTACGAACCTGGAACTGGATAACAAAGGGGTTTTTGCAGGTATCACTACAGATATCAATAACTTTTCAAGAAGCGCTACCACACCTGACATCGGCGCATATGAATTCATAGGCGCACTGCCGGTTAAGTTACTGAGTTTCTCTGCGGTGAAAGCAGGCGATGATGTAGCAGTAAAATGGGCTACATCAACGGAGCAGAATACCAAAAATTTCACCATCGAACGTTCAACGGATGCGGCAAATTTTGTATCGGCGGGCATCGTGCAGGCACGCGGTAACAGTTCGGTGACGCAGTATTACAATTTCACCGATGTAAAAGCTGCTGGCAATAACACGAGGGTATTGTACTATCGTTTGAAAATAACCGACAACGACGGGCATGTTGAATATTCATCAGTATTGGCCGTTCGCCTGGGCAATGAAGAGAAAGTTTCCATCAGTGTGCAGCCAAATCCATTTGTATCCGAATTGTTTGGAAGGATCAGTACCAATACGGCAGGGAAAGCATCGATCAGAATAACAGACCTGTCAGGAAGGGTTATCAGCAGGCAGACAGCTGTGGTAAATGCTGGTACAAATCTCATCAGCATAGACCGGGTAAGCCAGCTGCCGAAAGGAATGTACATTGTAACAATCGAAGTAAATAATAATACCTATGTGCAAAAAGTGATCAGGTAGAGATCACATCTGTGATAAGCGAGGGCAACAAGTTTGTCCTCGCTTATTGGCAGTTAGAGAACAACCATTTAAACTAAATTCTGTAATTGAAACTCTTTTTACTCATATGCACTTTTCTGTTTGCCCTTTCGGGCAATGCCCAAAACTTTACCAACAAAGGGAAGGAGTTTTGGGTAGGGTACGGGCATAACCAGTTGTTTGCCACCAATGCGCAGGACATGGTGATCTACCTCAGCGCTACTGAGGCAGCCAACGTTACGGTAAGTGTGAATGGAACATCATGGGTGAGAAATTATTCCATACCGGCCAATACAGCCATACCCACCGACCTGCTTCCCAAAACGGGGCCGGACGATTGCAGGATCACTGCCGAAGGGCTTTCCACAAAAGGTATCCATATTGTAAGCGATGTGCCGATTGTAGCGTATGTACATGTGTATGGCCAATACACTTCAGGCGCCACCATGCTGATCCCGGTGGAGACTTACAGTTATACTTTTTTTTCCGTAAACCCCGAGCAGAATGCGAGTGACAGTTACTCCTGGTTTTATGTAGTGGCTAATGAAAATAATACGACCATCCGTATCACTCCTTCGCGGCCTACGGTTGGCGGGCATGCGCAGAATGTTCCTTTTACAGTCAACCTCAACAAAGGGGAAATATACAATGTGATGGGGGCGATCAACGGCAGTACCGGTTATGATCTTTCGGGAAGCAAGGTACAGTCGCTGCCGGGCGCCGATGGCATTTGTCACCCGGTAGGAATGTTCTCGGGCAGCAGCCGTACACTCGTCTGTTCGGTAAATCCTTTCAGCGGTGGCAGTGATTTTGTGATGCAGCAGGTGTTTCCTATCAATGCATGGGGAAATAAATATATCACCGCATTAACGTCGCAGAGTGCATCGCCTTCATTGCAGAATAACAATAAATTTCGTGTTTATATAAGAGAGCCGAATACATTGGTAAGAAAGAACGGGGTACTGCTGACCGGACTGATCAACAATTTTTTCTATGATTTTGTAGCCACCACCAATGATGTGATCACTTCTACGAAACCCGTGCTCATGGCGCAGTTCATCCCTTCTGCTTCCGGCTGTGGAACGCAGGGGCTGGGCGATCCGGAAATGTTTATCCTGAGCCCGGTGGAACAGGCCATTAATAAAGTGGTGTTTTACAATACCAACAAAGAAGCGATACAGGTAAATTACCTCACGCTGGTGATCCCGCAAAACGGGCTATCATCTTTACTCATTGATGGCAGTAATACATTCGACCGGGTATTCAATCATCCCAATGCGCCGGGATATAGTGTGGTGGTAAAACAACTTCCGGTGACTCCGGCGCAGCACACGGCTACCAGCGATTCTAATTTTACGGCAATTACTTACGGCCTTGGCCAGTACGAATCTTACGGGTACAATGCAGGAACCAACCTGCGCAATCTTGAATCGAATATCCAGGTAAAAAATCTTTACGGTACAGCGCTTACAGGATATAGTTGTCCGGGTACACCGTTTAAGCTGGTATTTAAAACAACCTATCGTCCTTCCTCTATCTTATGGCACATCAGCGCAGTTGCGGGCCTTTCGTCTAACGCGGATGTGCTGCAAAATAATTACCCTGTACCAACCGATTCGGTGGTGGAATTTCAACGGAAATTTTACCTGTATGAATTACCGGGCAATTATACGTTTAATACAACAGGAAGCTACTCAATTCCTGTAACACTTAACGATCAGCTGATCGAAAATTGCAGTTTCAGTACCGAACTCAATATTCCTGTAGGCTCGATACCCGGCCCCGATGCGGATTTCAGCATTTCGCCGGTATTGTGTGTAAACAAACCGATCACTTTTACCGGAACCTCTTCTGCTACAATTTTTCCCAATAAATGGTTGTGGACATTCGGTGATGCCACGATTGATTCTGTAAAAGTGGCGACAAAAACTTACACGATTGCCGGCGATTACAATGTAAATCTTACAGCAGTACGCACCGATGGCTGTATCGGCACCGCACAAAAGCCGGTGACGATATTGCCGGAAAGTTTTTCAACCATCAACCAATCCATCTGCGAGGGCCAGTCGTACCTCGGTTATACAGTTACGGGTACATACCGCGATACACTTGCCGCGGTAAATGGTTGCGACAGCATCCGTATATTGAATCTTACCGTACGTGCCAAAACAGTTTCCACCATCAGCCAATCGATCTGCGAAGGCCAGAGTTACGAAGGGTATTCAACGCCTGGAACGTATGCAGATGTATTTACCGGTGCCAATGGTTGCGACAGCACGCGTATATTGAACCTTACGGTGAAGCTGAAACAAACAAGCATCTTCAATCAATCTATCTGCGAAGGCCAGAGTTTTGAAGGGTATTCCGCATCAGGAACTTACGTAGATGTATTTACCGGTACCAATGGCTGCGACAGCACGCGTACCTTGAACCTTACGGTGAAGCCGAAACAGACGACTACCATCAACCAATCCATCTGCCAGGGGCAAACCTATTTGGGTTACTCCGCTACCGGCACTTATACGGATATTTTTACCGGCACTAACGGTTGTGATAGCACGCGGATATTAAACCTAACGGTGAATCAAAAGCAAACTGTAACCATCAACCAATCCATTTGCCAGGGGCAAACATATTCAGGCTACTCCGCTACCGGAACGTACACGGATATTTTTACCGGCACTAACGGTTGTGATAGCACGCGGATATTGAACCTCACGGTGAATCAAAAGCAAACGGTTACCATCAACCAATCCATTTGCCAGGGGCAAACATATTCAGGCTATTCCGCTACCGGCACTTATACGGATATTTTCACCGGCGATAACGGTTGCGATAGTACGCGGATCTTAAATCTCACGGTGAATCAAAAACAAACGGTTACCATTAATCAATCCATCTGCCAGGGGCAGACATATCTCGGGTACTCTGCTACCGGCACTTATGTAGATGTATTTACTGCGGCCAATGGTTGCGACAGTACGCGTACTTTAAATCTTACCGTGAATGCGAGATCATTTACCACCATCCATCAATCTATCTGCGATGGGCAAACCTATCTTGGATATAGCATTAGCGGCACTTACGTCGATAACTTCACTGCCGCCAATGGTTGCGATAGTATCCGGACACTAAACCTTACTGTCAATCCGAAAAAAGTTTCTGCCATCACGCATTCCATCTGCGCCGGCGATACTTACCTTGGTTATTCCGCTACCGGGGTTTATACGGATCATTTTACGGCGGCCAATGGTTGCGACAGCGCACGTACTCTCCATCTTACGGTGAAAGCGAAAGCTGTTTCCGCCATCACACAATCCATTTGTGCCGGAAGCAGCTATGCGGGTTATTCCGTTAGCGGTACATACGTTGATCATTTTACGGCAGCCAATGGTTGCGATAGTACCCGCACATTGATACTGACTGTAAAAGCGAAAGTATCATCATCCATTACACAGAATATCTGCGAAGGCCAGTCATACCTCGGTTACAGCACGAGCGGCACATACACGGATCACTTTACATCCACCGGTGGCTGCGACAGTACGCGTACATTGAAACTCACTGTTTTGGCCAAACCTTCGCCCAGCCTGGGCGCCGACAAGGAACTCTGCGGTGGCGAAACGCTCACCTTATCACCAGGTACCTTCAGCTCTTACCTGTGGCAGGATAATTCTACACAGCCCTCTTTCATCGTAAGATCGGCGGGCACTTACTTCGTAACGGTTACCAATAGCTGCGGTTCGGCTACAGACCAGGTAAAAATTAGCGCAGGCATCTGCAATCCATATTTCCCGAACGCGTTCACCCCAAATAACGATACGAAGAATGATGTGTTCAGGGTGCTGTATACAGGCCAGCTGCTGAATTACAACCTGCAGATATTTAACCGTTATGGTATAAGGGTCTTCCAATCTACTACCCAGTCAAAAGGCTGGAATGGTACACTCAACGGGCAGCCTGCCGATCCGGGAGGTTATACATGGATCTGCAGTTTTACAAAAGGCGGCGTTGCCACGCAATTAAAAGGAATCGTACTCCTGATACGGTGACGATGGTAAAATGAATCCTTCCGTTGGTTGTTTGAAATGGCTGTATCCAAATGGAATGACTTTCTTTTGGTAGATGCCGGATGCTGGATGTTCGTAATAGTTGATGTCGCTTAGTTCTTCGCTACGATAACCAGTAACCAGCATCCAGTAACCAGCATCCTTTTAACACAAATCAATCTTTTTACCATGACCTTCTTCAACATCATGTGGGGCATTGATGCCATCACCGCCTCTGTAGTATTGATCTTCTTTTTTATCGGCATGGCCGATGGCACTGTAAGCGGCACCAACCTTGGGTTATGGACCATGATCATAGCAGTATTGATCGTGGTATTATTTGGAAGCCTTTGGCTGCGAGGCAATGGTTATCCGGGTTTTGCCATGCTGCTCACATTGATACTGGCGATACCGGCATTGCTTTTTGTATTGTATTTTGGTATTGCGATACTTACAAAGCAACGCTGGAATTGAGGTGAAAACCCCGGAGGTTTGAGGAAAACCTCCGGGGTTTGTCTTTGCGTGAAAATTATTTTGCTTTCCCTGCCGAATACCCCCTCACCGCATAATATAATATATACAGATAGGCTGGCAACATGCAAATGAGAAATGCCGTATGATTGCTGGCAATATTTTTATCTTTCAATACAGTATATAACATTGGAAAGATGGCGCCACCAACGATTCCCATGATGAGCAATGCAGAACCGATCTTGGTGAATTTCCCAAGTCCGGCAATGGCCAGCGGAAAGATAGCAGGCCACATAAGTGCATTTGATAGCCCGAGCAATGCGATAAAAATGATGGCCGTATAACCACCCGTTGCAAAAACGCAGATGCTGAATGTGGCGCCGAGTATGGCTGATACGGCAAGCGCATTTTGTTGCGAAAGATATTTCGGTATACAAATGATGCCGATGATATAACCCAGCAGCATCGCCAGTAAAGTATAGGTAGTAAAAAATTTGGTTTCGTCGAGCGGGATGCCAAGTTCTCTTCCGTATGCGCCAATAGCATCCCCTGCCATCACTTCCACACCAACATATAAAAAGAGGCAAAGCACACCCAACATAAGATGCTTGTATTGAAATACGCTTGTTTTGACAACAGCCGTATTATTTTCCAAAGGTTGATCTTCATCGATATTGATTTCCGGCAGCTTCGATCGTTTGATCATAAAAGCAAGCAATACCAATATTACGGCCAATACGATGTACGGCGGGATGACCTTTACTGCCAGCTGATCCAGCAATTGTGCTTTCAATACGGGGTCGGTGGTTTTACTGACTTCCGTTTCTATTGCGGTAGCATTTTTAAGAATAAGCGATGCCAGTATCAACGGGCTCAACATCCCGGCGATCTTATTGCAGATGCCCATGATGCTGATACGTTTGGCGGCGCTTTCGATAGGTCCCACAATGCTTATGTAGGGATTGGAGGCTGTTTGTAACAAGGCCAATCCAGTGCCCTGAATAAATAATCCCGTAAGAAACAAGCCAAAATTTCTGGCATTAGCCGCAGGAATAAAAATAAGCGAGCCGGCAGCTATTACTACCAAACCCAGCGCCATGCCGTTTTTGAAGCCGGTCTTTTTGAGAATGATGGAAGAAGGGATCGCAAGAAAAAAGTAGGCGATGTAAAATGCGAATGTTACAAAAAATGCCTGTGTATCATTTTCCAGCTCGCACACGAGCTTAAGAAACTGTATCAGTGCGCCGTTCAGCCAGGTAACGAATCCAAATACGAAGAACAAGATGCCAATGATGACGATGGCATAATAGTTAGTTTCTTTTTTCTGCATGACTGGCTTTTAATGATGAATTGGAAAAATACAACTACTCATTGATTAATGATACACTCAAATTGCATCAAACGTTTGCACAACAAATCATGAGCAGCAAAGCATAAGTTTGAACAATAAATCGATTGACCATTATGACCAATACATTGAACCGCCGGAAATTTCTCAGGGATGCCGCACTCACCAGTGCAGGTTTTGTCTTTCTTCCTTCTGCGCTTAAAGCGTTCAGCACTACAAAAATGAACAGGGTGAGAGTAGGTATGATAGCCGTGGGGCTTCGTGGCCAGCTGCATCTCGAAGAAATGCTGAAACGCCCTGATGTAGACGTGATAGCAATGGCCGACCCCGACAAGAATATGATGGCGATGGCACAATCGCTGGTAAAAAAATACAACAGGAAAGCCCCGGTAGAATATACCAATGGCAATACGGATTACCAGAATTTGTTGAAACGTACGGATATCGATGCGGTCTTCATCGCTTCACCATGGGAATGGCATGCCGTACAAGGCATCGATGCCATGAATGCAGGAAAGATAGTAGGGATGGAAGTTTGCGGGGCAGTAAAGCTGCAGGACTGCTGGGACTTTGTGAATACTTCTGAAAAGACGGGTATCCCGATCATGCCATTGGAAAATGTGTGCTACCGCCGCGATATCATGGCGGTACACAATATGGTTACAAAAGGCATGTTCGGCGAAATACTTCACCTGCAGGGCGGCTACCAGCACGATCTTCGCGGGGTGTTGTTCAACGATGGAATTACGCCGTACAACAGTGGGGCAGAGTTTGGGGCCAAAGGTTACAGTGAAGCCAAGTGGCGTACACAACACTATGTCGACCGCAATGGAGAAAATTATCCAACGCACAGCCTTGGGCCTGTTGGTACCATGATCGATCTCAATCGGGGAAATATCCTGACCAGCCTTTCATCTGTTGCTACAAAAGCACGTGGGCTTAACCGTTATATCAGGGAACATCCCAAAGGCGGCCCCAATCACCCGAATGCGAATATTAAATTCAAACAAGGCGACATAGTTACTACACAGATACAGACCGCCAATGGCGAAACGATCGTGCTGACATTGGACACCTGCTCTCCACGCCCGTACAACCTGGGTTTCAGGGTGCAGGGAACAAACGGTATCTGGCAGGATCATCACGAAGGCGAGTTTGATCGCGGCATGATCCATATCGATAAAGTGAGCGAAAAACATGTATGGGATAATCCGCAGAAATTGCTCCAGGATAATGATCATCCGCTTTGGAAACAATTTGAAGCGGCCGCTAAAGATTCAGGCCATGGAGGGATGGACTTCTTTGTAGACAATGCTTTCATCGAAAGTATCAAACGGGGCGTACCGTTCCCGCTGGATGTGTATGACCTGGCAACCTGGTATGCGATCACCCCGTTGAGCGAACAATCCATTGCAGCGGGCGGTGCATTGCAGCAGATCCCGGATTTCACAAGGGGTAAATGGAAAACAAGAAAACCGGTATTCGGGCTGGGTTCAGCGTATTAAATATTTTTGCGTAAGCGCAATCGTTTAGATTTTATCCATAATTCCGGTATTTCCATATCGGAATTTTTTTTTGAAAAATAAGAAATAAGGAAAACAAATAAGGAATAGGAAAGGTACGTACTATTAAAGATCTCAGACAGAGTGAACTCACTTTCTTATTCCTTAAAAGCTAAGCTCGCTTTCTTTTTCGATCAGGAGTTTAAGCAGTACCGCCTGGTTATTGGCCCTCACAAAATTATGCCCTTCGTAAGCAGCGCCATAGTACTGGTCGTTGTTGAGGTGGTCTGTAATGAACCGCAGCGCCTGCATGTAGATCATGAATTTGCCGGCATAAACAAAATGTTGTTTTTCTTTTTCTGTAAGCTCAGCAGACATTTCGCTGAGATAGCCTGCCCTGATGGCGTTGAAATATTCATTGCGTATGGTGATCCTGCTAAAGTCTTTCTCCTCTTCGTTTACGGGTGAGAGATAGGTACGCATCATATCTCCCACATCGCTGATGAAATAACCGGGCATCACAGTGTCCAGGTCAATCACGCAAAGGCCATTGTCGTTGTCATCAAAAAGTACATTGCTGATTTTGGTATCGTGATGGGTTACCCGTTTTTTAAATTCTCCCGACCGGCAGATCTCTTCGTAAGTGTCGGCGATATTTTTTTGCGATTTCAGGTAATCAATGATCGTTTCTGCTTCCTTTATTCTTTCCTGGTTGCCGTTTTTTAAAGCATCTTCAAATTGGGCATAACGCAAAGTAAGGTTGTGAAAATCGGGTAGTGTCGTATTTAATCTTTCCGAAGGAAAACCCGCCAGCAACCTGGTAAAGCGTCCGAACTGGGCAGCAGCTTCATAAGCCTGCTGAGTGCTGTTCACCACATCTATGCTGTGCGAATTTTTTACAAAATTAAAAGAACGGTAATAACCCGAATCGGGCAGATGAAGCATGTCTTCATTTCCAAGGGTACGTTCCGGCATCACAAAAAGATAGTCAGGATATTTTTCTGCAAGATAAGTCCCGATCATGTGCAGGTTATCCGCTATCTGCTGCGGAGCCTTGAAGATATTATGATTGATGCGTTGCAGGATAAAATTATCATCCCCGGAATTCACCAGCCAGGTATGGTTGATAAGCCCGGTGCCAAAGGGTTTTACCTTAGCCGTGTTTTCATCCAGCCCATAAGCGGTTAGAATAGTTTGCATCATACTCATTCAATAAAATATCAGGCTATGAAAGTATTACATGTTTATGGCTTAATGAAGTGCAAACGCTTGCGGGAAAGTTTAGATGAGTTTAGGGATTTGGGTTTAGACCCCAAAGAGAATGACCCTCTAATCCCTAATCTCTAAACTCCTTCATGAATTACTAACTGCGATTCGAGGATGATCTTATAATAAGTGGTATTGATAGCTTCGTTGTCTGCATTCGTTTTTCGCTGAAGCAGATCAATGAGTGTTTCCGTAGCTTTTTGTCCTTGCTGATACGGAAACTGCTCTACCGATGCCATTGGCGGGTAGGCAGTATAATGACTGATGGGAAGATTGGCGTAAGAGACAAAACAGATATCCTTATTGATCTTCAGTTTCATCTTACGTGCCTGTTGTACGGCATCCATGGCTACATAATCATTGAAAGTAACTATGGCTGTGGGTTTTCGTTTGCCTGTCAGCAATTTTTCAGTAGCGGCGCATACACTTTCTTTGGTAAGATCGCTGTTCAGTACCAGGCCTGCATCATACTTCAGCCTGCTTTTGATCATTGCCTGAATATATCCATCCAGTCTTTCTTTGGTAGCGGGTAATTTTTCCGGGCCATTGATCATACCGATGATACGGTGGCCTTTTTTGAGTAAAAAATTGATGGCCTGTACAGTGCCGTTGATCATGTTGCAGGCTACATAATGAATGTTGGGGATCTTTGGGATGCGATCAAAAAAAACGATCGGGATATTATAACGCTGAAGCGCTTCAAAGTGTTCGTAGTTGTTGGTATTTTTTGAAATTGAGATCAAAAGGCCGTCCACACGATGTTTCTTCATCGTTTCTATCAGCTGTTTTTCTTTGTCGACACTGTCGTGCGACTGTCCTAACAGTACCGTGTAGCCGCTTTTATGTGCCGCGTCTTCAATACCGCTGATGGCGGAAGAAAAGAATGCTTCGCTCAGTTCCGGCAATATCACACCTATGGTGAATGTTTTTCCCTGCTGAAAAAAGATGGCTGTCTGGTTAGGTTCGTATTGTAATTGCTTCGCCAATTCCTGCACCCTTGTCTTTGTACGCAGGCCTATACTGGGATGGTCATGCAACGCACGCGACACGGTAGAAATGGAAATATTCAGCTGTTTGGCAATTTCTTTTATGGTAGGCAATGTTTTTTTCATCAATTTAAGCTATCCGTAAGATAATAATTTTACGCAAACGCTTGACTTATTATTTCAAACGTTTGTATTCGTTTACATACGTTTACCGTTTATTGCAAACCGCACAACTATGCTTAATTTACCGGATGCCATCCATTCAAGCAAATAACAATTCAAACCGGTTGCTCTCGCTCGATGTCATGCGTGGCCTCATCATGATCCTGCTGGCAGCGGAAAGCTGCATGGTATACGAATCCCTGTCGGCCCTCGAAATACATGGTTTTGCCGGAGTTATAGTGCAGCAGTTCTTTCATCATCCCTGGCATGGCCTTCGCTTCTGGGATCTTGTACAGCCCGCATTTATGACGATGGCCGGGGCATCCCTGTTTATTTCTTTTCATTACAAAAAAATGAAAGGCATCAGCTGGAAAGAGAATTTCCGGCATATCGCCATCCGGTGTTTCAGATTATTTTTATTCGGTACAGCGTTGCATTGCGTCTATGCGGGACGGTTAGTTTGGGAATTATGGAATGTGCTTACACAGCTGTCAGTTACTACCATCATAGCTTATATGATCATACAAAAATCCGATCGGTTCCAGGTTATTTTTTCAATAGCATTATTGCTGCTCACCGAATTATTATACCGCTATGTGCCCGCAGATGGATACACAGAGCCATTTGTAAGCGGTAAAAATTTCGGTAACTGGATGGACATGATCCTTATGGGCAAGGTAAATACCGACGGATGGGTCGCCATCAACATCATTCCCACCGCTGCACATACCATCTGGGGAGTGTTGGCGGGCAAACTGCTGATCAGCGCAAATTCTTCTTCCCGAAAAATAACAGTGTTGCTGATAGCTGCTGCAATATGTCTCTTGCTGGGGTACACACTTGATCTTACTGATATCACCCCCATCATCAAACGCATCAGTACCAGTTCATTTGTATTGGTATCCGGCGGCTGGGTGTTGCTGATAATGGCATTGCTTTACTGGATCACCGATGTCAGGCACTACAACCGTTTTGCATGGATATTCGTGGTGATTGGAATGAATGCTATTTTCATTTATTTATTCTTCGAAACAGCCGGCCACCAATGGCTCAATCCCGTGATAGCCGTATTTGTAAAGGGTTTTGCAGGTTTTACGGGAATGCAGGAAAAATGGCTGGATGTATGCTCCGCGATCGTTACGCTTTTTGCCGAATGGTATCTTTGTTTATGGTTGTATAAAAAGAAAATATTTTTCAAGCTATGACGAAAAAAACACTATTGCTGTTGACATGCCTGGTTGTTACATTGGCATCTGCCGCTCAACTTAAAACAATCCGTTATGAACCCGATGATACAGATTTTACCAATCCTGAGCGTGGATTTTATATCCCTTCGGGAACAAGATCAAGTAAGTTTGTGCCACTGGATATCAGGCAGCTACTGCAATACCGGAAGCAGCCACAGAAGCTGGGTTCAGCTACCTATTCCGTAAATGTCTCCTTGCTGTATCGTGGATACGAACTGGATGATTTTGTCAATAAGCCTTTGTCTGCGGATTTTTTAAAAAATCTTCAGTCCGACTTTGATGTTGTAAGAAAAGCCGGTTTGAAAATGATCCTTCGTTTTGCTTACACCAACACCACCCATGGCGGCGATTGCACGGATGAGTATAAGATATGCCCGCCATACGGGGATGCGCCACGGGAGGTGACTTTCAATCATATCAGCCAATTGAAACCGTTGCTTAAAAAAAATGCAGATGTAATAGCGGTGCTGCAGGAAGGGTTCATCGGCATCTGGGGAGAAAATTATTTTACGGATCACTGGGGCGACGCTTCTACAAGCGAACTGAAGATCATCGCGGATAGCAGCTGGGCACACCGCAATCAATTGCTGAAAGCTTTGCTGGATGCGATGTCCGACTCGAGGATGGTGCAGGTGCGTACCCCGCAGATCAAACAAAGGTTTGTGTATGGAGTTGCAGCAACTGTTACTTCCGCACCGCTGAACGAAAAAACGATCTTCACCAAAAAAGACGCGGCAAGGGTTGGGTTTCACAATGATTGTTTTTTGGCGAGTGAAGATGATTACGGAACTTTTTATGATTATGGAAATTCGGCAGGTAAACGTGATACCGCCAATAAACGATTGAGAAATTACTTCGAAGCCGATAGCCGTTATGTAGCAGTGGGAGGCGAAACCTGCGATGATGCCTATAGTCCTCAGAACGACTGTGCCCCATTTGGAATAGCCGAACAGGAAATGGCGTCTATGCATTACAGTTATCTTAATGCTGCTTACAATAACCAGGTGAATAATGACTGGGATTCGCTGGGATGTATGAAAGCGATCAAACAAAAACTTGGATATAGGTTGGTATTGAAAAAAAACGTTTTTCCCATATCTGTTTCGCAAGGCGGAAAATTACCGGTACAGATCAATATGGCAAACATCGGGTTTGCAGCGCCCTATAATCCACGGCCGGTGCAGCTTGTATTGCGTAACAAACAAAATGGAAAGACATTTACGCTTCTTTTCAATACTTCTGTAAAAAGGTGGTATACGGGGAACATTCGTCTTAAACAATCTTTCAGTTTGCCGAAAGGAATTACTGCCGGCCAATATGAATTATTATTGAACCTTCCTGATGGATACGCTTCATTGCAAAATGATCCCTCCTATAGTATCCGGTTGGCCAATACGGATGTATGGGAACCTGCCACAGGATACAATAAACTTTTGCATGTGGTGGAGGTGAAATGAGCCGGATGAAAGTACGTTCAACCAGAAAGGTTTTTTAACCGCAGAGAAAAGAGAGAGCGGAGTTTACGCAGAGCATAATAATATCTCTGCGTAAACTCCGCTCTCTCTTTTCTCTGTGGTGAGGCCTTACCGGATCAATACTTTAAACGAACTGCTGGATCTGTTTTCCACGATCGTCACAGTCACTAATCCTGTGGCGGCTTTCAGCGCCCGGATGTCTATCCTTTCAAACGTAGTATTCTTCACATTCTTAAGCAATAGCAGACGCCCATTTACATCTGTGATGCGTATAACGGCGTCGGTTACCTGCTTTCCGAAATTGATATTAACCTTATCGGTTGCCGGGTTTGGATAAATGCTGAATTCCGGGATGATAACTTGCTCCTGTGGAGCTGCCGTTCTGAATGCTCCGCTTTGTACTTCATAACAGCCGATGTCTACACGGCCATCTCTTTTTCTTGTTGAATAATCCCTGTCGGTGGTTCCAGAAGCATTTGAGTCATAAGTTACATCGCCTTTATTTTTTGCGGATGCAGAAGAAGTGAGCGCAAAGTCAAAACTTCCTGCATTCACGAAACCCGGAGCGCCTACAACTGCATTGGAGTCCAGCGTGGTTTGTGTAGTAAACTGGGCGGGCGAATATGAGCCGGTGGTAGAGCTTCCATTGAAGCTGGTTCCGGTAAGATCCATGATGAAAGTAGTGCTGCCATCCCTGTAATAAAGATTGTAATTGGATGCATAGCTGGCAACAGAATAGCCGCTTAGCGCAACCAGGGCTTTTTTATTGTTGCTCGCATACACGATGTTGTTTTTGAAAGTAGTACCATTGATATTCTGAAGATGCACTTCGCCCCCAAAGTTGTCAGCAGCTGTGCCAACCGCAACTCCATTAATGGTGGTTACGCCATTAACCACAGCGCCCGTCCTGTTTTTATAAAAAGTATTATTGAAGATCTTGGTATTCTGAATGGCGTTACCTGCGAGGTTGGTGCCGAAGTAAGCGCCGGCAATCACATTATTATAAATGAGATTGTTGTTGATCACATGTCCGCCGGGAGTTGTAGCGCCCACCCCTGTAGGTTGTTCGCCACCAACGGAAATGCCTACGCCGCTTTGATATACTTCATTTTTTTCAACGCGGATGTTGATAGCGCCATCCAGATAGATGCCGGCGCTGTTGGCCACGGCGCTCATGCAATGATGTACTTCGTTGCCGATGATCGTACCATTGCGTGCCTGGTTCACGCCGGAAGGTGCGCCGGTACTGGTATAATTGCCTGCTGCAACAATACCGATGTTGGCAATGTCGTAGATCAGGTTTCCATCTACAATAAACCCGTTCACATTTCCTGTAATAGTAACTGCTTCGCCCCAGCCGGTAGCACAATTTTCAACATTGTTGTCCAGCAATGTGATGTTGGTCAAAGCAGTTGCGCTGTTGCCTTCCACTTTGATGGCATTGGTAACAGTACCGCTGTTTGGAGGGATAGAATCAAGGTCATTGCTTACCCAGCCGATGTTTTCAAATGAACAATTCTTAATCGTGATATTGTTGCCCGAGCCAAGCACCCATGCACCTTTGCTGCCATTCCCGATATTGTTGGCAAACGTAATGCCATCGATGGTTACATTGCTGGTATTCACAATACCAAGCATGTATTTGAAAGAACCCGTACCACGGCCCGATGCATTTACAATGACTTCGGTGGCGCCCGTCTTTTGTAGTGTCAAAGCTTTGCTGATGTAAATTTCAGAGACTTCATTGTACGTACCACCCGATACATACACCGTTGCGCCGGCAGCTGCAGCCTGCACACCTTTTACGATCGTTTTGTAAGGATTGCCTGATGAGCCGGTACCCGTTACATCATTGCCGGTAACGGCTACGTACACCTGCGCATAACCTGAGCAGGCAAAAAAGATCAACATAAGGGAAGGAATAATTTTTTTCATAAAGAAGATTTAGTGGTGATTAATGAATCAAATATTGACATTAATATTTTTAGATGAAAGAGCTGAAACCCTTTAGACATAAGTATCCTGGCTACGCAATCGCTTGTTTGCGAAAGGCAATCGGTTGCGTGAAATTCTGGCACCAGTATTTTTACGATGATAACAGAACAAAAATTTCTTTGCGGGAAGACGGGAATAAAAATAAAAATAATTCTTGCTGTTTTCCCGGCAGATACCGGAAAACAGAGTGTTTCGTAACAGAGATCGTTTTTAGTCAAAATTTACGCAACCGTTTGCCTGTAAATATCAAGCGTTTGCGTTGATTGAAATTCTGCACATGAAATCGTTGTTGTGTGGTATTCAAAAAAATAACATCATCTTAGAGTGGCAGATTGTCACACACAGTATTTATCCAAAACTTATATGCATGCCTAGTACATTATTTAAAAAATCAGTTTTATTTTTTCTTGCGCTTTTCGTTTTTCAGGTTACAGTTTTAGCGCAGCGTACTGTAACGGGAAAAGTAACGGATGCCGATGGAAGCCCCCTGGCGGATGTCAGCGTAAGTATTAAGGGCACGAACAAAACAGTCGTGACCAACCAAAAAGGAAACTTCAGTATAGAAGCTGCCAATGCTGATGTCCTCGTAATTTCATCAACCGCCTATGTAACCCGCGAACTAACGGTAACGGGTAACGCTTTACCGGACATCAGGCTTCAGCCGGACAATAAATCCATGGATGAAGTGATAGTGGTAGGGTATGGCACACAAAAGAAGCGGGATCTTACCGGTGCAGTATCTTCCGTGAAAACGAAAGACCTGGTCATTTCTTCCGGGCCGGAAATAGGAAGTATGCTGAAAGGTAAAGTGGCGGGTCTTACAATCAGGCAGAACAGTGCGCAACCTGGCGGCGGGCTCGATATCCAGATACGTGGCGCCGGATCCATCAATGCCAGTAATTCACCTTTGTTTGTTGTAGATGGTTTTCCTATCACCGATCTTCAGCAGCCTGAAAGCAATAACCGCTACAATGCAGGAACACAGAGCATCCTCAATTCTTTCAACCCCAATGATATCGAATCCATCGAAGTATTGAAAGATGCAAGCGCCACTTCCATCTACGGTTCAAGGGCTGCCAACGGCGTGATACTGATCACCACCAAACGTGGTGCGGCAGGGGCTGTGAAGGTTCAGTACTCCAATAATTTTTCATTTCAGAAATATAAAAATGATTTTGATGTATTGCCGCTCAACGAATGGATGCAGGTGCGAAATGAAGCCGGCCAGGAACAATGGGATTTTGATAACGGTGTTATCCCTTACGGAACAAATACAAGGGAACAGGTAATTCAAAATGGTGTTGCTCCGTTTAAAAAATTATACACTCAAAATGCGATCAATAATGTAGGCCGTGGTACCGATTGGTTTGATCTTGTAACCCGCAGTGGTGGCACAACTCAGCATAACCTTTCGCTCTCAGGTGGATCAAAAACCACTAAATATCTTCTTTCAGGAAACTACTATGATCAGAAAGGGATCATTAAAAAATCCGGCTTCAGCCGTTATTCCGTTAAGGCAAACATCGATCAGGAAGTAAATAAATATGTAAAAGCCGGTGTTACGTTAACGACCAGCAGGATAGACAATGACAATACTCAACTGGGTGGCGACCAGTTTGAAAATTCCGGTATCATCCGTGCTGCCATACAGCAGGGTCCGCACATTCAGGCGATCGATGAAAACGGAAATTATCCTCTGAACCCACAACTCGTATTGCAGCCCAACCCTTATTCCTTATTGACGATTACGGATAAGAGCCGTCTTGAAAGGATGTTGCTTAACTCTTACATCGACATTACGCCGATACAGGGGCTTACCATCAAATTAAAAGCAGGTATGGACCGTACCATTACCAAGCGCCAGAGTTATCTTCCAAAAACTACATTCGCCGGAGAGCTGGAACAGGGAAGGGCTACCATCTCCAACAGCGACAGGGATGACTACCTGCTGGAAGCGACCGCTAATTATGTGCGCACATTTGCTTCCGTTCATAAAGTTGAATTGCTGGGTGGTGTATCACAACAAAAATTCAACACCAGTGTAAACAGCGAAGGCGCGTCAGGTTTTATCACGGATGCATTTTTGTGGAACAATCTTGGTGCCGGCGCCATCAGGCTGGCGAGCACTTCTTATGGTTCCAAGAACATGATCGCTTCTTACTTCGGCCGGCTGAATTACAATTTTAAAGATCGCTATCTGTTGACGGCTACAGTTCGTACAGATGGGGCGAGCGTATTTGCCCGAAATAACAAATGGGGGACATTCCCGTCTGCGGCAGTTGCATGGAATATTTCGCAGGAATCTTTTTTCAAAAGATATAATAAAGTGGTATCACAGTTGAAGCTACGTTTCAGTTACGGACAAACGGGTAATGCTTCTATCAACAGCAATGCGTTTGCGGCATATGGTGCTTATCCTGCCTGGTTGTCCGGTGAAGACCTCCGTCTGATAGGCGTTTCGCTTACAAGGCTTGAAAACCCGGACCTGAAATGGGAAACTACCACAGGCGCCAACCTTGGGCTGGATTTCTCTTTATTCAATGGAAAAGTTGATGGTTCGGTGGAAGTATACAACAACGTGATATCCGATCTGCTGGCTACAAAAAATCTGAACTCTTACCAGGATATCAATACGATCATTGCCAATGTTGGTAAAACAAGAAGCCGTGGTTTTGAGATCAGCATCAACACAAGGAATATGCAGACCAGTAATTTCCTGTGGCGCACCCAATTCAACTTCTCGAAGTATAAAGACAATTGGGAAGAAAGGGCGCCGGATTGGAAACCAGCGGTGTATGAAAATGAAAAAGACCCTATCCGTGCCCGTTATTATCGTTTGTCTGATGGTATTCTCCAGATCGGCGAAGCGGCACCGGTTTCACAGCCAACGCTCAAGCCGGGTATGATCAAGATAAGGGATATCGATGGATACCTTCGTGATGGTGCCGGCAATCCTTCAGTAGATGCTAATGGCCGCTTCCTGCGCACCGGCGCTCCCGATGGGATCATTGATGACGCCGATACAAAAATGCTGGGCACCAGCGATCCGAGCGCTATGGCGGGTATCACCAACATTATCACGTATAAAAATTTCAGCCTGAACTTCGACTTCACCGCATTGTTTGGCCGCAACCAGGCTGATCCTAATTTCACGGCTTATGGCATCAGCGCTTATGGTATTTATTCCAATGGCTACAATGCTTTGCGCACAGTGAAAGACAGGTGGACACCAACCAATCCATCCACCACCCAGCCAAGTTCTTTCTGGGGTTTCTCTGAATACGGAGTAGGGGATTTCTTCCAGCAAAAAGCATGGTTCATCCGTTGCCAGAATGTTTCCCTGGGTTACAACCTGCCACGTAAGATATTAGGAAATGTTTTTTCTTCCGTACGTATACATGCGGATGCAGCCAACCTGTTTGTGATAAGCCCGTACAAAGGTGTAGATCCTGAAACAGATTCTTACACCGCGGCATACCCGTACATACGCACGTTTACTTTCGGCGTGAATGTTAACTTTTAATGATCCATTCAAAAGATAAAAAAATGAAAATAGTTAAACTGCTTTTGCTCCCATTGATAATGCTGACAACCGGTTGTACCAAAGACCTGGTGTCAGTTGATTACGGCGATATCAACCCGGCGATATTTCCTAAATCCGAAGCCGATCTTGAAGCCATGGTAAATGCCGCGTATTATCCATTAAGAGGCGCTTATGGCGATGGTATCTTTTCCACTTCGGAAAGAGGGGTGATGTACCTGAGCGACGCCACCACTGAAATATTATTCGGCAAATATGGCGATCAGCAAACGGCTTCGCTGCAAAACTATCGCCCTACCGATGCGGGCTTCACTCATTACTACGATGATTTTTACAACAAGATCAGCCGCATGACCACCACGATCGATCTTATAGAACGATCCACTTTAAGCGATGCACTTAAAAAGAAAGCGGTTGCCCAGGTAAGATGTGCAAGAGGTTTGCTCGCTTATACATTGTTTGACCTGTATGGCCCGCTGGTAGTAGCGCCGCTGGAAGTATTGAACAAACCATTGGTAGAAACGCCACTGGCAAGGCTTTCCAACGCGGAGATGGTGGCTTATATAGATGCCGATCTCACAGCAGCTGCTGAAGATCTTCCGATGCCCCAGGATGCCGAATATGGCCGTTTCAATAAAGCACTGGCTAAAATGGTGAGCATCCGGTTATGGCTACACGAAAAAAACTGGGCTAAAGTAAAAACGCTTGCAGACGATATCATCGCTTACAATGCATATGCACTTGATGCTGATTACGCGGCCATGTGGGACCTTGAAGGGGCCAAAGCAAGTAAAGAAGTGATCTGGGCCATACCATGCGATTACGCCGGCACCAGCGAAAACCAATGGCAGCTGATGGTGCTTCCGGCGGTATATGCGCCTAAAGGAGGATTTGGTACGATCACCAGCACCTGGTGGTTCTACGATCGTTTTGAATCAGATGACAAAAGAAAGAAAATGCTCATCGCCGAATTTACAGGAACTGACGACATCACCTACAACCGCAGCAGCCCCGGGGCGATACTCGACAAAGGGCCAATACCGCTGAAGATCAATCCCGATGCAGACAGGACAACAGGGCTTACAACAGTTGATATCATCATGTACCGCTATGCAGATGTATTGTTATCAAAAGCGGAAGCCATTGCCAATGCTGGCGGAGCGCCAACCGGTGAAGCCATGGAGCTGGTGAATGTGGTAAGAAGGAGGGCAGGATTGCCGGATAAACAACTGGCCAATTATGCTACGCTGACTTTATTCAACGACCTGATATTGCTTGAAAGAAGCCACGAATTCTGGTGCGAAAACGGGCAGTACCGTGCGGACCTTATCCGTCATGGTAAATTCATTTCCCGCTGCCAGGAAGTGACAGGGTCAACTTTTACGGCACCTCACAAAGTATTATATCCATTCTCACTGAGGGCTGTGAGCGAAGGAAAAGGGTTGTTCATTCAAAATCCGGGATATAATTAATCCTTACTATTAAATCTCTTGTCATCCTTCGACAAACTCAGGATGACAGTCCGGGTAAAATAATTTATAAATTCAGAATGCAAAACAAATGACCTTACGTAAAATATTTTTCATTCTTGCAGCGCTTCTTACATCCGGTATTGTTGGTTGTAAGAAAGATGGGGCGGTATCTGCGCCGGTAGACCAGGGGGTGACGTACGAAATTTCGTCTGCACTTTTTCCGAATCCGGAACGGGGATTTATGAAAACGCTGATCGTGTTTTCGGATGGTGCACCGTTGAGCCTTGCGCAGATGAACCTGCTTCGCGGGCAAAACATTTCGCTCGTGCTGCGTGTGTTCTATCTGGACAACTTCAAGAATACAGCCATCAGTGCCAGTGAATTGCAGCTGATACAAAATGATCTTAACACCATCCGTGATGCCGGCCTGAAAGCCATACTGCGCTTCGCTTACACTGATGATATGAGTGGTACGGATGCGCCGCTGGCTATCGTACAACAGCATCTCGATCAGTTGAAACCTGTTTTTGAAAATAACAAAGATATCATCGCGTTTGTACAGGCCGGTTTCATTGGCGCCTACGGCGAATGGCATAGCTCGAGCAATGGCCTGGCTACGATCGAGAATGAAAAAACGGTGCTCAACAAACTGCTGAGTGTATTGCCCCCGGAAATCATGGTGCAGGTGCGCACCCCGTTACAAAAGCAGCAGATATTTACGAATAATTCACCGGTTACGGCCGACATCGCGTATTCAACCGAAGCCCGTGCCAGGGTTGGCCATCACAACGATTGTTTTTTATCGGGCGGTACTGAATACGGTACTTACAGCAACATCACCCTGGAAAAACAATACATCAGCAATGAAGCCAATTTTGTTCCGGTAGGCGGAGAGACGTGTCCGCCTACAGGAGGGTATTCGCCCACCTGCGTGGAAAGCCAGAACCAGATGAAGTTGCTGAAATGGACTTATCTCAATCTCGATTATTATCCTGCCACCATCAATGGCTGGAGAACCAGCGGATGCTTCGATGAGTTCCAGAGAAGCCTCGGACACAGGCTGGCGATGGTGAAATCCGATATCGCCGATGCTGCTGCACTTAATTCAGCATTGGCTGTAAAGATCGAGCTCATCAATCGTGGATATGCTCCGTTGTACCACAAGAAGAATGTATCGCTGGTATTGAAAAATAAAACTTCGGGAGCATTTTATAATGTGCCGATGGCAACAGATCTGCGTACCATCAAGCCCTCATTGAGCGTGGTGGTGAATGAATCGCTTTCACTTTCGGGTATCCCTGCGGGTGAGTACGATCTATACCTGAAAATAGCAGATCGTGCCGATGCATTGAAGAACAGGATCGAATACTCGGTAAGGCTGGCCAACACAGGCACCTGGGTGGAAGAGAATGGGGGGATCAATAATCTCAAACAAACTGTGAAAATCAATTGATCATTTTTTAGATCACTAAACATTAAAAGACAAAAGTTATGTATAAGAATAATCTTTTTTTAGCCGTTTCGCTGGTAATGCTGGCGTGCATGGTTTCGTGTAAAAAAGACGAAGCCACCAATGGAACCAAAGCCGTGTTCAGTTATGTAGCAGATGGCTACAAAGTGAATTTTACCAATTTCTCTACCGGCGCTACCACTTACAAATGGGAATTTGGCGATGGCAGCGGGGAAATTTCCACCAGTCGTTCGCCGCAGCATATCTTCACGCAGAAAGGCGATTTCCTGGTTTCGCTGGTGGCGAAAAATGGCGCTGACTCCAGCATCTTCGTCGATACGGTGAGTATCATTGGGCCAAACATCAAGATAGATGGGGATTTTTCCGACTGGCAATATGTGGCTTACACACATGAAAATACAGGAGGCCCTACAGCAGGTACGCTGTTAGGTATAAAAACATTCGCTTCCAGCGACCTGCTGAATTTTTACCTGGAAGGAACTGCCGACATGAAAATAGAATTGTTTGACATGTACATCGATGCGGATAACAATCCTGCAACGGGGTTCAGTACATTTCTTTACCCGGGGGGCTCTGGCGCCGACTTCCTTGGCGAGGGCCCCATAGATGCAAATGGTGCATTGTACAAACATTCAGGCCCGCCAAGCGGATTCACTTTTTCGCCGGTGGCATCTTTTGGTGAAGTAATGAATTTTTCCGCTATTAAGACCGTGAGCGGAAAAAAAGCGATCGAATTTTCATTGAAAAAAAGTGCACTGGGGGCATTGAGTGGTTATGTGAATTTCGCTTTCATCGAGCTCACTTCCGGATATGCTGATGTGGGGAAAATTCCGGAAGCGTTGAACCCGACATCTGCCTTCATCAAGATACCTCTATAAGCGAATCAATATAGCAGACGTTTGGGCAATCCTTCAACTAGCTCAGGATGATGATAATATGGCTGAAATGTAATGATTCATATCCGTCATCTTGAACTTGTAAGGGACAGGACGGCTTATACTCAAAAAAAATCAAGTGGACGTAAACTCAATCAATCAGCCTGCGGGCTCCAGGGAAATTCCCGGGGCGGGTGGCATGCGGGTGTATACAATAGAAAATATTCAGGGAACAAAACTGGTAGTGTCGGACTTTGGAGCAGCTGCCATTTCCCTGTTCGTAGCAGATCGTACTGGTAAAAAGGAGGATGTGTTGCTGGGATATCAAACGCCTGAAGAGTACCTGCAGGATGAATTTTACATGGGCACGGTAGTGGGCCGTTATGCCAACAGGATTTCCGGCGATACAGTTGTGATAGAAAACAATCCTTATAAACTTTTTACAAAAGACGGCACTTATCATCATCATGGTGGTAAAGTAGGGTTTAATAAAAAACAATTCGGGGCCTGCGAATTTCACCAGGTGGGCAAAAGCGGGATCGTATTTACTTATACGAGCCCGCACCTGGAAGAAGGGTTTCCCGGAGAATTAAAACTGGAAGTGATCTATACATTGGGTGATGATAATAGCTGGACGGTAGAATACAAAGCCATTTCAGACAAAACCACTATCATCAATCTCACGCAGCATGCGTATTTCAATCTTGCCGGCGATCCTGCGAATGCCATTGATGCACATGAACTACAGATCAACGCCGAACAATTTTTACCCGTAAATGATACACAAGTACCAACCGGTATTCTTGCTGATGTGAAAGGTACTCCCTTCGATTTTACCAGTAGCAAACCAATCGGAAAAGATATTCATGCGGATGATGCACAACTGAAATTGAGCAACGGCTATGACCACAGTTTTGTGTTGGAAACAACACACAGCGACCAACTTAAAAAAGCCGCTGCAGTATACGAACCAACCACAGGCCGCGTTATGGAAGTGTTTACCACAGAGCCTTCCGTGCATCTTTATACGGGTAATTTCCTGAAAGATGTACAGGGTAAAAATAAGGTGGTATATCAGCCACGGGCGGGATTTTGCCTCGAGACCCAACATTTCCCCAACGCTCCCCGCCACGATCATTTTCCCAGTACAGTACTAAAAGCAGGAGAAAAATTTTACAGCAAAACAGTCTTTAACTTTTCAACAAGGTGACTTTTTTTACAAGGTATTTTAACCATCACGGAGAGAGTTGGTTGCGCCTTATGTTTCACTTTTCGCCCTGTTAAAATTTCGCGTAAACAGCAGCAGGTACTGCCCAAAAGTTTTTCACGCTTTCCCCCTTTGGCTTGGCCTTTGTTTTTGGAAATATATCGTTCATATATTAAATCTGAAAACATGAAAAGAATAATTCTGACCAGTGCGATGGCTATGATGCTATGCGCAATAGGTTACGCACAGGATACACCCGTAAAGAAAATGAATAATCAGCCGCCCGTAACTACAAGTCCGAAAATGCAGGCGCAACAACCAGATCAGATCGTGATGAAAGACGGAAGGCTCGTC
>NZ_RJUB01000008.1 GCF_024343615.1 Ferruginibacter sp. HRS2-29
GTTCTGAAATCTGGTACATCTAAGCACAGGAAAGGCTAAAGTTCTTGCATGACGATGCGGGAACTTTATTTGTATTATTTGATGTACCGCTCACCATCAAATAACAAACAAATGAACATCTACCCGCAGCGGATCTGCACGCTCAAAGAAGCCTACGAAGCCATTCACGAATTTTTCAGCTGTTATCATTGCCCCGAAGCACGGGAAGAAGTAGCACAACTGTTTGAATGGGCATGCAAAGAAAAATACTATAAAGGAGCTCCCCCGGTCAATATTGTTTTTCTTGCACAGCAATTGCACCGGTTGTTTTCGGCAGCCGAAATAATCAGCTACAGCCTCGGAAGAAAATTTTCGGCGGTATTAACCCCGGAGGTTTGGCCCCAACCTCCGGGGTTTGCCCATGGATGCCCCTTCAGCAACGAAAAATCCGATTCATCATGGGAATGCTTTCCCCGGCACCTTACCGCTGAAGAATACCTGAACCCTTATTTTGCCCTGGAAAAAATCAACCACATCCCGCAGTGGGAGCAAGTGCTGCAGGAACTGATGGAAGCTGCGCTGAGTAAAGGGAGCATTGATGGGTGGTATTCTATCGGCGAAGTGATGCAATGGAAGGAGCGGATGATGGGAGTTGTAGAGGGAGGGTGGCTGGTGGAGGAGAGGATTGCTTAATTGTTTAATTGCGAAATAGCTGACCGAAAGAGTTTCCCGCTTGGCCAGCCGCGAATTCGACTTTAAAGGGGACCGGCTGGCGAGAGGCCAGGCCGTGGGCGTTGTGAGGATGGAAATGGGCGTCAACCACGGTGAAAGATATTATGTGTTAAAAAAAGTTGTGATTAAATTTTTATTGTATTATGAATAATTAATCTAACATTCACCTCGTTTTTAAATTGTTCCATTTGTTCTTGATGTCCATATTGAAATTTCGGAAATTTTTTATTTGATAAAAAGGCTCTTCGTTTTCTTATATCAGTTAAAATATTATTTGCTGCATATAATGAAATTGTATGCTTTAATTGATCAATTCCAGCACTAATCCAGCCACCGGTTCTAATTTCCTTTAACTCTACAAAAATAATATTATTTGTATATGTTAACATTCCATCACAACGACTATCTAAATCGCCGTTCGAACGTAAGATGGTTATGCAATTATCAATAGCTGTAAAAGTAATTTCAATGCTACTTTCATTTTCTACAATGGCAATCCATTTATTTCTATCAACTGTATCAATATAAGCACGAGTATTATTTTGGTCATCGCATAAGCCAAATAAAATTTCATTTGTCAAGTCTTGGCAAGCAGCCGCATAAAAATTTATGCTCATAATAATTCTTCGATTTCTAATATATCATCAAATAATTGATTAGTTTCCGCTAATGACTGGTTTAAATAGTTTTCATCAGATGGAATTCCTTCATAATTATTTAGTTTAACAATTTTGCCATCTTCTGATAATTCATAAACAATTGCATCTTCAGAAGATATACAAGATTTTGTAGGCACAATCTTATTTAAATTAGCAATTAGTTCTAGTTGGCCTAATAAATTTCCTCTACTTGATGAGTTATTTATTTTTTTTAAAATTGAGTCAGCTTTTATAGCCAAGGTCAAATAATTAATAATATATGGACTATGGGTAGTTAATATTAGTTCACTCCCTTGCGAATAATTGGCGAATTCCAAAAGTTTAAAAAGGATTTCTTTCTGTGATTTCGGAAAGAGGTTTTGCTCAATTTCTTCAACAATATTAATAAAGCGGCTACTCTTATATCTTGCAGATAGTACTTCTAAGGCTGCTTTCTTTAGATCGTCCGATAGTTTATTATTGGATAGTATTTTTTTAATTTCTTCCCTAATTTTTTTTTCTTCTTCAATACTTATTTCTTTTCTCGAAGAATCTTTTTCTTTATTTATTGATAATGAAAGATTTCTTGATACAAGAAATAATGGAACGGAAGATTGAATTCCACTAGATGCGTCGAGTAATTTAATCTTATAATCATCGCCAATAATATTTGCTATCTTATTTAACTTTTGATATTGAAACTTTAAATTTCCAATCGGGAGGTCTAAGTTTTCTGACAATTCCTGCTGAGACCTATCAAATTCTTCCAAAAAAGTATATAGTGGAAGTGGCAAACCCTTCAATTTTTCAGGTCTACTAACTGCACTTAAAAAGTTGCGTTCAGCAGGAACATACATTATTTTAGGAATTAGAAAATTCGTATTCGAATGATTTGAAGTAATATTTAGTCTTCCAGATACATAATGAAATGAATATGCATCACCTTTGTATTCTATTTCTGTGTTTGGTTGAAAATAATCTTTCAGTCTATGATAATCACAATAGTTCTTTTCAAACTTATTTTTTCGAGTTACTTCATTTTCCGAAACATCTCCCCGATATAGAGCTTTTTCCAACCATGTGAACGTCGAAATCAACTTGGCGATACTACTTTTACCTGTTCCTTGGTTGCCAATAAAAACAGTTACTTTTTTTATAGATAAAAACCCACTATTTTCTGTGAATCCTATTTTTATTGGTCCAAAATCTTTTATTTTAATTCTTGCCATTAAGCTGTGATATTAAATTTAGTTGCTTTGTAAAGATAACATTTGTTTAATAATATTTAGATGACCGTTTCTAGGCAGATAAGCTAAATAAAATGATTTAAATCTAAGGTTTTTCAAATTGGTGGCAAACTCCCTAGGTTTTATAGATATTCTTGTCGGGTTATAATTGAAATAATTCCGAAAAACTGAAAACCTATTTTATTTTATTGGTAAATAAGATTCAGTGTAAGACAGCTTATAGTTAGTATACCACAAATCCCCCAACTAATATCATCTGTTCTCTTCATTCTTCCCAAACCCTTTCCCATAAACTCCTCTCCTCCCCACCCCAAAAAATCCCTACCTTCGTCCTCCAAATTCCACTTACATTTAATCAACCAAAAACAACCACCATGCAGGCTTGGAAAGATTACCAGGAAAAGAATAAAGACCGTTTTTTAGAAGAGCTGTTGGAGCTCCTCCGCATACCCAGCATCAGTGCCAAAAGCGAACATAAAGCAGACATGCTTAAATGCGCCGAAGCGGTGAAGGACAGGCTGCTGAAAGCAGGTGCAGACAAAGTAGAAATATTTGAAACAGAAGGCCACCCGGTAGTGTATGGCGAAAAGATCATCGACTCGGCAAAGCCTACCGTACTGGTATACGGCCATTACGATGTGCAACCCGCCGAACCGCTCGACCTCTGGAAAAGCGGGCCATTTGAGCCGGTGATCATCGATGGCAAAATATTCGCACGCGGCAGCTGCGACGATAAAGGGCAGTTTTACATGCACGTGAAAGCGCTGGAGATACTCACGCAGACCGGCACGCTCAACAACAATGTAAAATTCATCATTGAAGGCGAAGAAGAAGTAGGCTCGCCCAACCTGGCAAAATTTGTTTCCACGCACAAGGAACTCCTTAAATCGGATGTGATCCTCATCAGCGATACCGCCCTCATCAGCCTCGATACCCCCAGCCTCGACATAGGCGTACGCGGGCTCAGCTACATCGAAGTGGAAGTAACCGGCCCCAACCGCGACCTTCACAGTGGTGTGTACGGAGGCGCAGTTGCCAACCCCATCACCATACTGGCAAAAATGATCGCCAGCCTGCACGACGAGAATAATCACATCACCATCCCGGGTTTTTATGATGATGTGGCCGTGGCTACCGACGAAGAACGCAAACTGATGGCGCAGGCCCCGTTTGACGAAGAAGAATATAAAAAAGACCTTGGCGTAAAAGAACTCTGGGGCGAAAAAGGGTTCAGCACCAACGAACGCACCGGCATCCGCCCTACCCTCGAGCTCAACGGCATCTGGGGTGGCTACACCGGCGAAGGCGCCAAAACGGTGTTGCCTAGCAAGGCATTCGCAAAAATATCGGCCCGGCTGGTACCCGACCAGGGATCGGATAAGATCACTTCCCTGCTCATCAGCCACCTCGAAAAGATAGCGCCACCCAACGTAACCGTAAAAGCCAGCCTGCACCATGGCGGCGAAGCCTACATGACCCCCATCGACAGCATCGGCTACAAAGCGGCTTCCAAAGCCATGGAAGCTACCCTGGGCAAAGCGCCGATACCGGTACGTGGCGGCGGAAGCATCCCCATCTGCGCTTTGTTTGAAAAAGAACTGGGTGTAAAGATCGTTTTCCTTGGTTTTGGCCTCGATAGCGATAACCTGCACAGCCCCAACGAGAAATTCAACGTAGAAAATTTTTATAAAGGAATTGAAACGATCCCTTATTTCCACCAGTATTTTACGGAAATGAGCTAAAAACCCCGGAGGTTTTCTTCTAACCTCCGGGCGTTTTTGCTTATCAAACACTCCGGGGTTGAGCAAAACCCCGGAGGTTTTCTTCCAACCTCCGGGCGTTTCTGTCTGGCAAACGCTCCGGGGTGGAGGGTAAACCCCGGAGGTTTTCTTCCAACCTCCGGGAGTTTCTGCCCATCAAACCTCCGGGGTGCAGCAAAACCCCGGAGGTTTTCAAAGAAATATCCCAAATTCTTTTTCCATCTAACCAAATATCTTTATTTTTGCCGCCCATTAGATGGTACGTCGGGGTAGCTCAGCTGGTTAGAGCATCGGATTCATAACCCGAAGGTCGGCAGTTCAAGTCTGCTCCCCGATACAAAGCCCAATTCTCCTGTCAATAGTGATTGGGCTTTTTTTATTTTCAGTATTTTCGGTATTTGAAACAACCCTTCTTTTTAGGATGATTCCTATGGTAAATGTGCAATCATTATATTATTTAATGGATTGAGTGGCGTATGAAAACAATATAATTTACACATTGAATGGATACACGTGGAAACATTTTACACTTTACTCCCGTCTTAATAAAGCAAGCCGCGCTGGGCGATGATGCCGCTTTTAAAGAATTGTATGGGATGCTCTCTGGCAAAATGTACAGTTTATGCCTGAGGTACGCCGCCAATGCAGAAGACGCAAACGACCTGTTCCAGGAAGGTTTTATCAAATTATATCGAAACCTGGCCAATTACAGGTTTGAAGGATCTTTTGAAGGATGGGCCCGTACCATTTTCGTTACTACCTGCCTTGATGCGCTTAAGAAAAAGAAAGTGCAGTTTTCTGAAGTGAATGAAGAGCTTATCATCGAATCCGGTGTACTCGGTGCCAATGACAAGCTCGACCTGGACGACCTCATGAAGATCGTACAGGAACTCCCTGATAGTTACCGCACAATCGTAAACCTTTACATAATAGAAGACTACAGCCACAAGGAAATAGCTGATATACTGGGAATAACAGAAAGTGGCAGCAAATCGAAATTACACAAGGCAAGAAACCTGTTAAAACAAAAAATTACCGCGAATAATATATAGTGTCTTACCTGCATACCATATTAAAGAAATTACAAGACCACAGCATCACACCACCTGCGGAGGTCACGGATGCCATATACAGGAATATACAGGAAGAAAAAGCGGAAGCCGGCCTTAAAAAAGAATTTGAACAGGTAAGCGAACTGAAAAACAGGTCTGTAACACCCCCTGCTTTTTTACTGGAAAATATACTCCGCGAAGCAAAGCCTGCTAAAGTGGTTTCTTTCCGCCAATATATTCCCCGCATAGCAGCTGCCTTGTTAGTGATAGCAGCCGTAGCAGTCATCATCCGCCTTACCGGCAAAAAAGATGTTGCCAAAGAGACTGCCACCATTCCGTCAACAGAAAATAAATCGCTGGCTACCGATTCTCCAGCCAAAAAAGATTCGGTGATAGCCCCGGTTGTTTTGCCTAAACATTCCACTTACCTGGCATCCAACACAAAAAAGAAGATCCGCAGTAAGCCCGACAGCAAAACCGGGAAAGCCTGGATAGACGGACAAGATTTTGTGGTGCACAACAACGACCTCTTCTTTTCTTTTACTAATTTCAAGTACAACGAATTGCCTTCTTTCATCACCAGTGAAAGCACGGAGGCCGTAAAAGTAAACCTGGATCATTCGAGTTCCATCACCATTTCGGAAGGCATGGTGGGCATTATGAAAAGGATGTACCAGCAAAAAAAGAATGGCAAGCCTACTGCCAGGGCCCGCAGGGAAAGAAAGAAATTGCAGCGATGGAAAGATTCGGATGTAAAATTCTTTGATAAACATGTAGAGAAGAACCCGATGGATCCACTGGACCTGGCGGAATTCATTTTTTAGAAACAAACAAACTTTACCACCCATCATGCGCAGCGCATCTCTTTTTATCTTCTGTTTTCTATTCAGCGTAGCTGCCAAAGCACAATCAACGGCTGGCGAAAATGAATTTCACCAGAAGGATTTTACGATCACCTACGATATCAATATCATCAGCAATAAAAAAAAGACCATCGCCGAAACGTATAATGGCGCTGTAAAATCCGTGTATGTAAAAGGAAATTCCGTAAAGCTGCGCCTGGTAAGCCTGATGAGGATACAGAATATTTATTACACACATCTCACAAAAGATACTTCCGCTGTTGCTGTCATTGTAAAAGAATCGGGCAAGAGCAAATATAAATTCAAGCTGGGAAAGTCGAACTGGGAATTGTTCAATGCGAAATATGTTTCCGCTGAAATAAAATTATCGGAAGATAGCCTGCTCCTGCTGAACAGGGTTTGCAAAAAAGCGGTACTCACCTACCCCAACGGATCGAAGCTCACAGCGTATTACGTGCCCGGTACAAAAAACGAAGCGCTGGCTGCGGCAGAGCCGATGTTTGCCGGCTTGCCCGGCATCGTACTGCAGTACGAATACCACCAGGGAAAGAAAGGGATCCTGTACACCGCTTCCAACATCAGCTTTGAACCCCTGGCTGCTTCATATTTTACCATCCCCTCAAAAGGTTACCCTACAAAAAAATTCACCCCCGGAAAAACGTTCAAAGGAAATATTCCGGAAGACGAGGAGGAAGAAGAAGATTAGATATTAGTTGTTAGATGTTAGCCTCGTTCATCACGATTGTCAGCCTGAGCTTGTCGAAGGCAGGTTCGGTATGATGAGCTTAGCCTTCGACAAGCTCAGGCTGACAGAAAGGTTGGACGCAGGCTGCCAACATTCGTAATTTGTAATTCGTAATTATCAATTGACTCTCGGTTTCCATGCGACTTCCGGAACATTTAAAATATGCGCTGCAAAACGTGCCAACACAAATAAATAATCGCTCAGCCTGTTGAGATAGGTGATCACCAGCGGGTCTACAAAAACATTTTCTTCCTGCATGGCCACACAGATCCTTTCGGCCCTGCGGCAAACGCAGCGGGCAATATGAAAATTAGAGACCGTTGCATGCCCGCCCGGAAGTATGAACGATTTCATGACGGGTAATAGCTCATTCATCTTATCCATTTCCTTTTCCAGCAGCTGAACATCCGCCTGTTTGAGATCAGGTATTTTCATCAGGGGCTCTTTTTCGGGATCGCAGGCCAGGGACGAACCGATGGTGAACAAACGATCCTGTATTTCTTTTAAAATGAGATTGCTTTCCTCGTGAACAAACAGATCGTTCACCAGGCCGATAAAAGAATTGAGTTCATCTACCGTACCATAACTTTCTATGCGCAGATGGCTTTTGGGTACTTTGGTTCCACCGATGAGACTTGTTTTGCCAAGGTCGCCGGTTTTGGTATAAATTTTCAATGCCATGATGTAAAGTTGTAATTATGAAGGCAGGCTCGAAAGCACGGGCTTTTCGTTGCGTTTGTCGGTTTCTATCAACCCATCTTTCAACCGCACTACACGATGTGCGAACGCGGAAATATCTTCTTCATGCGTTACGAGTATCACTGTATTTCCATCGGCATGGATTTTACCAAGGATATCCATGATCTCGTACGAAGTTTTGGAATCGAGGTTACCGGTAGGTTCATCGGCAAGTATGATCGCAGGATTGTTGATCAGCGCCCTGGCGATGGCCACACGCTGGCATTGGCCACCACTGAGTTCGTTGGGTTTATGATCCATACGGTCTTCCAGCTTTACTTTACTCAATACACCCTCTGCCCTTTCGATGCGTTCTTTTTTGGAAACACCGCTATAGATGAGTGGTAATGCCACATTTTCAAGCGCCGTCAATCGCGGCAGCAGGTTGAATTGTTGAAATACGAAACCGATATCCCTGTTGCGCACCGCTGCAAGATCATCGTCGGGCATGCGGCTTACATCCTTTCCGTTCAGGATATATCTTCCACCTGTAGGTGAATCAAGGCAGCCGAGTATGTTCATCAGGGTAGACTTACCGCTACCGCTGGGCCCCATGAGCGCCACATATTCGTTTTTAAAAATATCCAGCGAAATGCCTTTCAATACAGGCAATTCCTGTTTACCCAAAAAGTAACTTTTGCGGATATTTTCCAATTGCAGAATAGATGAAGCCATAGGAGTAATTTATTTTTTGATCACTTTAGGAACTTTAAAAAATGTGCCATCGTTTACCGCTGCATTCTTCATCGCGTCTTCTGTGGAAAGCATTCCTTCCGTTTTGTCTGGACGCAATACGTTTTTGGAAGTGCCGATGTGCAGCAATGGTTCTACATGGCCGGTGTTTACTTCGTCCATCTTGTGTACAAAATCGATCATGCGCTGCAGGTCTTTTTTGATCGCCGCTTTTTCATCCTGCGCAAATTCCAGCCTCGCCAGTTGCGCCAGTTTGTCTACCATCTGGTCATTTACTTCCATATAACAAAAATAACGGTTTAGTATCACAGGCGTGGGGAAATTTTGTATGAGTGGTGGGGTTTCTTCACCGCGGAGAAGAGAGGTGGCAGCGCGTTTACGCAGAAATTTTTGATCCTCTGCGTAAACGCTGTTTTCTCTGGTTCTCTGCGGTGAAAAGCTTTCGCATTTTAGTATCTTCGCCGAAATTATTTTTGAGATGATAGATAAGAAAATTGTAATGAGCGGTATCCGTCCTACGGGTTTTTTGCACCTGGGCAACTACTTCGGCGCTATCCGCAATTATGTGAAACTACAGAATGAATTTGAATGTTATTTCATGGTGGCGGACCTGCATTCGCTTACCACGCATCCCGATACAAAAGAACTGAAAGGCAATGTACACAGGGTATTGGCCGAAAACATCGCCTGCGGCCTCGACCCTGAAAAAGCGGCTTTTTATTGCCAGAGCCACGTATACGAAACCGGTGAATTATACCTTTACCTCAACATGCTGGCCTATAAGGGCGAACTGGAAAAAACGGTGACTTTTAAAGAAAAAGCCAGGTTGAGCCCCGACAATATCAATGCCGGCTTGCTGACCTACCCGGTATTGCAGGCGGCTGACATCCTTCTCCACAGGGCGACTTATGTTCCCGTAGGGAAAGACCAGGAACAGCACCTCGAAATGGCACGTACCTATGTAAATCGTTTCAACCACCGGTATGGAGAAGTTTTTCCGGAGCCGGTGGCGTTCAATTATAACCTCGATCTCATCAAAGTGCCTTCATTGGATGGTACCGGAAAAATGAGTAAAAGTGAAAACCAGATGGCCACGCTTTACCTGGCGGACGATGATGATACGATCCGTAAAAAAGTGATGAAAGCCAAAACGGATGCGGGGCCTACGGAAAAGAATTCGGAAAAGCCGGATTACATCGCCAATATATTCCAGCTGATGAAACTGGTGAGTATCGAAGAAGTGATCGCAAAATTTGAACATGACTTCAATGAATGCACTATACGCTACGGCGATATGAAAAAGCAACTGGCAGAAGATATGGTGCAGTTCATTTCTCCTATCCGCCAGAAAGCCAGCGATATGCTCAACAATCCGTCCTACCTGCAGGAAGTGATGGAAAAAGGTGCTGAAAAAGCCCGGAAAAGTGCCGCCGCAACAATGTCGCTGGTGCGGGAATCGATGGGTTTAAAATATTTTTAATAAAGGGTGAAAACCTTGTGAAGTTTGACATAAATACGCTTACATTCGTAAGAAGTATCTCATAACACGAATATCGGATCATGGCCAAAGCAAAAAAACCAAAACACATTGCGATTGCAGGAAATATAGGTGCCGGAAAGACCACACTTACAGAAATGCTGAGTAAACATTACAAATGGATCCCTCAGTTTGAAGACGTAGACCATAATCCTTACCTCAACGATTTTTACGAGGATATGCCCCGCTGGAGTTTCAACCTGCAGATATTTTTCCTGAACAGCAGACTGAATCAATTGCTGGAGATCCATCGCGGTACAGAAACAGTTATACAAGACAGGACGATCTATGAAGATGCGAACATATTTGCCCCCAACCTGCATGACATGCAACTGATGGGTAAAAGGGATTTTGAAAATTATTATAAATTCTTCGAGACCTTGAAATCGATGGTGCAGCCGCCTGATCTATTGATCTATCTGAAAGCATCGGTGCCTACATTGGTAGCACAGATACAGAAACGCGGCCGTGAATATGAAGAAAATATCCGCCTGGATTACCTGAAAAAACTGAATGATTATTACAATAGCTGGATCGATACTTACAAAGAAGGCCCCTTGCTGATCATTGATGCAGATAATAATAAGTTTGCAGAAAATGATGAAGATCTGGGTAAGATCATTAACCAGATCGATTCGCAGTTGTTTGGATTATTTTGATTACACGAATTATAGCGAATTACACGAATTGGCGAAGATTGCCGCTGTAAATTTTATGAAAGAAACTATATCCTGCTTCGGCAGGATTTTTATTTAAAACACGAATTTCATGAAGGAAATGCAGCCCCATCTTTACACTTCATGTAATTGCGGAAACTAAATCCCTAAACCCTCTAAACTTCCTAAACTCCTAAACCCTAATCTATCAATTGGTTCTTCATGGCATAGAATACCAGCCCTACAGAGTTCTTTACGCCAAAACGTTCCATCAGCCTGTCTTTGATGGCCTCTACAGTACGGGCGCTGATGCTCATCTTCTGGGCAATTTCGGTAGCGGTAAATTCCATACACACCAATGTGAGCACCTCTTTTTCCCTGTCGCTGAGCACGACTTCTGTGGTAAGGGAAGGGTTGAATTTCTGTTTGCTGTAATTCTTTTTGATCAGCACCTTATTCACGAAAGGATTGAGGTAAAAACCGGTACGCATCACATCCATGATGGCACGCCTGATCTCGGCAGGATCGGTACTTTTTAAAAGGTATCCTGCGGCCCCGCAATCCATGAGGTGGCCTACGAAACGTTCGTCTTCATACATAGTGAGGATGATGACACGGATATTGGGGTAATTTTTGGTAATGACTTTTGTAGCATCGATGCCGTCTTTGATAGGCATTTTCAGATCACAAAGAATAACATCGGGTAAAGAATCGGGAACCTTCTGGATCAGGTCTTCACCATTATCAGCTTCCATTACAAAACGGATATTGGCATAAGGCCTGAGGGAGAGGATCACACCTTTCCGAAAGATCTTATGATCGTCTGCTATCGCAACTTTAATCTGTTCTGAAGACATACTTTGGGGGCTAATAATAATATAGTCGTTACAAAAATAAGGGTTTTGTAAACAGGGCTACGTAAATATACTTCGAAAAATTAAATGATCGATTCCTTAGGTATCTCTAATGTGACCTTGTAGTAGGTCTGGCTCGAATCGATTTCAAAGAGAATACGGCCATTCAACACCTTGATACGGCTGGCGATATTTTTTAGTCCAAGGCCGCTGGAAGTGTGGTTCAGTTTATCGAACTCAGATTGTACGATCCCTTTGCCGTCGTGGTGCAGGCGGATATAGAGATTGTTGGTGGTGGCGTTTTGTGTAAGATGTATGAAAGCGGAATTACTGTGTTTGATGATATTATTGACCAGTTCCTGAATAACCCGAAATACAAGGAGTTCCTGCTCTACTTTCAAACGTTCGCGGTAATCATGAAAACGTGCGCTGGCGTTGATGGTACCGCTGCCGCTGATCTTTTGGAAGAGATCGGTAGTAGCGCTTTCAAGGCCGAAATTCTTTAATGTAGGCGGCATCAGGCTATGGCTGATATTGCGGATGAGCAGGATGGCGTCATCCAGAATTTGTTTGGCGCTGAAAATACTTTGGAGTTGCTGAGGTTTGTCTTGGTTGACGAGGTTTTCGTTGAGATAAAGCCTTGCAGTTGCCAGCAATGGCCCTGCATCATCATGCAGATCAGCTGCAATGCGCTGCCTTTCTTCTTCCTGGAAACGAATACTTGCATTGAGATATATCTGCTGTTTCTCCGCTTCCAGCTTTTTCATCTGGATATGATAGCGGATAACTTTGCGCTGATGCATGATCACAAATACGATAATCCCCACTGCCAGAGTGATCATTCCTACCGACCCAATAAACATTAGCTTCGATACATCCGAACTTGCTGATACCTGTAGAAAAAACATCTGGCGTTACAATTTTTTAGAGTTAGTGACTGTAAATTCATCCAGGTTTATATCAGTAGGTATTCGTAATTCGTCATCGCTTATTTCTATGGGCTCGTTTGGCAATAATGACAAACTGAGGATAAAATTCTTAGTTATCGTAACAAAACTGTATATAAGTATCATTTGCTTTTTAAATTCTGGTGTACTTGCCGGGTTACTAAATAAGAAAAAGAAGAAATTTCCCGTGAAGTATAGAAAGAACGCTACACAAATCCAAAATGTTGTGGACTGATACAAAGGATAGATAATAACAGTCTTCATCTTTTCATAGAAAAAATAAATTATGAAGACAATAAACAGTAGAAATTCAATAACAGAAGGGTATTTATTTAGTTTATGTAAATCAGAAACAAAATAAAAATACACGGATATCAATGTAAAAGCTACTATTGAATATTTTAATAGAGTTATAATGAGTTGATTTTTTAGCACACTCATTAAGAAATAAGCAATGACTGCATATTCAAATATTGTATAAAACTTCAAAATCAGAATATAACTAGCTTGCGATCTAAAGATCTGAAGTGTGATAAATCCCGCAGAAGCAAATACTGCCAGGAAGATTGAATACATAAAAAAAACCTTTAATGCTTTTGTATTTAATTTTTTATAAAAAAAAATACAAAAGATCAAAGGTAGAATCTCGGTAGAAAATGTAATATAAGTAAGTGTATTTGAGATAAACAGTTATTTTAGTATGAAACAAAAATAACTAACTGTTTATCAAAATCAAAATATACTTAGAAACAAAACAATTCCAATAAATCCAACAGGTTTAAAACTCCGCTAAACATAATAAAATAAAATTTCAGTGGTTTACGATTAAATATCAGTACAAACTTGCCCCTATTTTAATTTTGAAACAATTGATGAACATCAACCCGTATTTATACGTTTGATATAAAACTCAATACCAGTAAGGATTTCACCTCCAAAAAAGGGAAAAAGCCCTGATTAAATTAAGGTAGATATACGATTCAAATATAGTAATTTTACTATTAAGTTTGACCGTAACTTTACGAGGGTAATTTTACTTATTAGACAAAATGTGGATAAACCTGTGGATAAGCGCCCTTTTTAGGGTCGAATTTATCAAACTCTTCAATTGTATGAGTGATTGGGGTAGAAACCGGTCACCATTCCAAGAACGAAACTTCTAAAAAAATATTTTACAAAAGTAGATATACGTATAAAAACAATCGTATTTTTACTATAACAAAAATTCTAAAATATTGATTATTAGTAACATATTCATCTACAAGGAAGTTTTTTTCTGTTAAGAGAAAGTTATTCCCTAACTTCAACCTGTTAATACTAACCCCCATAGTTAACAATGTCTACCGAGAACCTCATTAAGATCGCCATAGCCGACGATCATAAGATATTTAGAGATGGTATAAAAATGGCGCTATCCGGCAAGCCCAACCTCAAAATGCTTTGGGAAGCCGAAGATGGTAAGGATATGATGCATAAGATCGCCATCAAAAAGCCCGATGTATTATTAATGGATATCAGGATGCCCGAAATTGACGGTATTAATGGTATTCAGCTCATCAGGAAAGAATTTGAAGATATCAAGATCATCGTACTGACCATGTATGACGATCAGCAGATGATTTCCAAAATGATGGAAATGGGGGCAAATGCATACCTCACCAAAACAACAGATCCCGAGGAAATTTACGAAGCGATACTGACCTGCATGAACGACGATTTTTATTTTAACGAACTCGTTAATAAGGCCGTAATGGGCAGGTTGATGCAAAAAAAGAATGTACGCCAACATTACGGATCGAATACCCCTATCCATTTCAACGAAAAAGAGATCAAGATCCTTCAGCTACTGGCAGAGGATAAAACAACAGAAGAAATATCCAAAACCATTTTTCTAAGCCCGCGTACTATAGAAACCATTCGCCAGAATATGAAAACCAAGGTGAATGCTAAAACCATCGGGGGGCTGATCATGTATGGAATGAGGAATAAACTTATTGAATAATTTTCGAAAAATAAAGCAAATAATAATAGCCCAAAACTTGCATAATTTATTTTTTAGTACTTTATTGCGAAAAATAAATTATGGCTCCCGTACCCAATCCTCAAAAAAAGTCCGCTCCTGCGGATGACACTTCAGGCGTTCCAAATAAAATTCAACAATATCTTACCGGAGTAGTTACTTTATTCCTGTTTGCAGGCGTTATTATAATTGCGCTTTCACAAATGAGTTTTTATTCGCAGTGGTTCAATGATTTTACCGACCAAGCTATAAGAGCTAGTTTAAAATTAATTGGATCTGCATTACTGGGGAGTGGAGTATTTACCGCGATAATTAAATCAGATTCATATGCGAAAATATTTTCCAAAATTATTGGAGAAATAATATGGTCGAAGAAGTTTATTGAAAAAAGACAAGATAAAGAAGAACTTTGGAGTATGGTAAGCAGTGTGATGTATGAAGAGAAATTCCCAGATATAAATGAAGATTTGGAAAAGATTATTATGTATGAGTACTTACCTACAAACCAAGAATACTATATACAAGATTATAAATTCCTTGTTAATATTAACCATAAGGTTGGGGATTTTTGGCAACAAAATGAAACAATTTCGTTTAATATTATCCCAAAACAAAAGGGAATTAAGTTTACTCATGAGGTAATGACAAGTATCCAGCACCCTTTAGGAAATATACAAGGAAATGATTTAACAGCCTGTAAAGTCACTCGGGTTATGGTAAATGATGAAGATGCAAATATGACGATTCCTGATTCTGTTATAGAAGACGGATACACAAAACATTCAATGTCAATCCCTTTAGAATCGGATTGCGCTGAGTATAGGGTTCAAATTCAAAGAGAAAAAATGGTGGATTCAATTGCCAATAATGATAAAAGGATGTTTTCCACCCATATTGTAAAAGACATGGAGATTACTGTAATTTCTAGAGTGGGTATAAATATTGGATTACATCCAGGAGGAACCATTAATTCGTTTATACCATCAGACCCGGAAATTAATGGAAACTCAAAAATGATGAAATGGGCATATAAAGGACTAATTTTGCCTAAACAAGGGTTTATTTTGATATTTAAATAATATTATTATCTTTAACTACGTTTCTTAACCAATAAAAATAAAATTATGGCAACAGTTAAAACAGCAAGAATTTCTTCGATTTTGCGAACACCTGACGATAATTGGGGATAACAATCCCTTTTTTTAATCATATTAAGACCGTCTCATTGAGATGGTTTTTTGTTTCCGCTAATTCCTAATTATTCTTTCCTGATATTCTGCATTACCTATTCTATTTTATATCCCTTTAAAAATCTGCGGCATGTATTCAAGAAATCTTAAGCTATATAGTTTTGGTGGTTTTTGGCCACATATCCTTTAGCACTGAGACTGCACTAAGAAGTGCCTTCGTATACTCATAAAAATGCAACATACACTTTCTTTCCTCAGGAAGATTATTATAAGGTAAATGACTAGAGGTAAGTGCTCCACTAAATAAAAGCCATAATTCTCGTTCCGCCTCTTCATTTGTGTACTCCTCGAAAAAAGTTCTTACAATTTCCTGTACATCCTCGGGCGAAGCTGACTTTTCTAGGTTATAATAAATTTCTTGAATTTCTGCAGGTAGTGTTGTCATAATATGTTTATTAATAAGTGTACAAATAATTAAATAACGCCCTTGTTAAAGTTCCAAAAGCGTTATTTTCCTGTGCTTAGCATTTACCAGATTTCGAACGAGAGATAGTTGTAAACGAAATATGAAAAGTCTGTAAGACTTTGATTATTTTTCTTTTTATTTAATTTGTTATCACAATCTACAGAAAGAATAAATCTAACTTCGATATCAAGCAGGAGAAAAACACCAAAAAATTCCGGGATTTTTCCCTTTTTTATTTCTCCGGATTTTCAATACATTGGACAGTTTCGAACGTATGCTTCCCGGATTCATCCAACCAAATCAAAAAAACCTGATCCCCTTTTATCCAATACTTTTACTGTAATTGTGTGTACTACTCCTATAATTTTACGTAAATTCCCTATCCTGATTAACGGGTAATTACACTCTTTATTCATTTTCGTTATAATTTACACGTAAGCAATGCGTTATAGTATCGTACTCTTACTATTAAAAAATACATTAATTTCACCCTTTAAATCAATATGAAACAAGATTCAGAACCCATACAAGTCATTATAGCAGACGACCATGTACTTTACAGGGCCGGTGTAAAAACCGCCCTCAGCGCCAAAAAAGACATCCGCGTAATAGCGGAAGCCGATAATGGCATGCACCTCCTCAACCTGGTAAAAACCATCAAACCCGATGTGATACTGCTGGATATCCAGATGCCTATCATGGATGGGGTGACCGCTTTACCGGAAATAAAAAAACTTTGCCCGCAAACCAAGATCATCATGCTCACCATGATGGACGATCATAGTATGATCACCAAACTTATGGAACTCGGCGCCAACAGCTACCTTTCCAAAACAAGCGATAGCGAGATCATTTACGAAGCCATCAAAACATGCTTCGAACAGGAATATTATTTTAATTCTCTTACCAATAACGCATTGCTTTCCAACCTGAAACAACGCAATGCAGCTCCTCCGCAACAACTGATGCCCCAGGAAGTACACCTGAACGATAAGGAAACTACCATCTTAAGGCTGATGTGCGAAGAAAAAAGCACCAAGGAAATTGCTGATATGGTGGATCTGAGCCCACGTACCGTAGAAGCTATCCGCGACAAACTCAAAGTAAAGACCGGGGCAAAAAGCACCGCCGGGCTCATCATGTACGCGGTAAAAAATAAGATCATCGAAGAAATGTAACCCACATAAGATCATTCATTAAAATCTCCATTCTCATGGAGATTTTTTATTTTACACTATGCGTCATTTCATTTTTAACGGTAAATCATTTCCTGAAGGGCAGGCTGTATTAACCCCCGACAGCCGTGCTGCCCGTTACGGCGACGGCCTCTTCGAAACCATGAAACTGGCAGATGGCAAACTGATCCTCGCCGATGAGCATTTTTCCCGGCTGTGGAAGGGCATGCAATTATTAAGATTTGAAATCCCCAGGCTCTTCACCCCGGAAAAGATCTCGGGTGAAATATTTCAGCTGGCAAAGAAAAATAAGCTGACCAATGCAAGGATACGTATCGCGGTCTTTCGCGGCAACGGTGGCCTGTACGATGCCGAAAATATGCATCCCAATTATACCATCCAGGCATGGCCGCTCGCCTTCGGAAACGGGCAGCTCAATAACAATGGTTTACAGTTGGGCATTTACCGGGATGCCGCAAAAAGTTGCGATGCATTTGCCAATATCAAACACAATAATTATCTCCCCTACTTCATGGGCGCCCTGTTCGCAAAAGAAAATAAATTCAATGATGCGGTGATCCTTAATCAACATGGCCGGGTTTGCGACAGCACGATCGCGAATATCTTCCTGGTAAAAGATCAAACGGTCTATACGCCATCACTGGCAGAAGGATGCGTGGCCGGTGTATTGCGGAAAGTCCTTTTACAAACATTGCCTGCAGCTGGTTTTGAAATAATTGAAACAGAAATTTCGATAGAAATGCTGAAAGCCGCCGACGAAATATTTTTATCCAACTCTATCTACAATATCCGATGGGTGGGAGGTTTGGAGGATAATATGTATTCTCATGCATTTATCCTGAAGATAGACGCTGCTTTAAAGCAAACAAATGCCGGTGTTTTCTGTTAATATCCTGAAACAAAGGTATAATGAAGCAAAAGATCAACATATTCTGGTTCAGGCGGGATCTGCGGTTAACGGATAATGCAGGATTATACCATGCTTTAAGATCAGGCAAGCCTGTATTGCCCATCTTTATTTTTGATACGGAAATCCTGGAAAAACTGGAAGACAGGAACGACAGGCGGGTGAATTTCATTTATGAAACACTGGACGCAATGCAAACGGAACTTGTAGAGCTAGGTTCTACATTGCATATCCTGCATGGCACACCTGAAGACTGTTATGCTACTTTGCTGAAAAAATATTCTCTCGGAACGGTTTTTACCAATCACGATTATGAACCGTATGCCACCACAAGAGATAAAAGAATAGCCGCCTTGCTTAAAAAAGAGGGCGTAGATTTTCAAACATTCAAAGATCAGGTGATACTTGAAAAAGATGAAGTGCTGAAAGACGATGGCACTCCCTACACGGTGTTTACCCCCTACAGCAAAAAATGGAAAAATACATTGACTGATTTTCATCTGAAAGCTTATCCTGTAAAAAAATATTATAAAAATTTCCTGCAGATTTCCCCGGTGAAATTTCCTTCATTAAAAAGCATCGGCTTTGAAGCTGGTGAAAAAAATTATCCTCCCAAAACCATGCATGAAGAGCTGATAAAAAAATATGCGCAGCAACGCGATTTCCCAGGCATTCATGGAACATCTCACCTGGGTATGCACCTGAGGTTCGGCACAATTTCCATCAGGCATCTTGCTACAAGATCACAGGGATTATCGGAAACTTTTCTCAACGAACTCATCTGGCGGGAATTTTACCACATGATACTCTGGCATTTTCCGCAGGTGGGAAAAGGCAGATCATTCAAGCCGGCGTATGATGCGATTGAATGGGAAAAAGATAACGGCGAATTCGGCAAATGGTGCAACGGCCAGACCGGCTACCCCATCGTGGATGCGGGCATGCGGGAACTCAATGAAACCGGCTTCATGCATAATCGTGTGCGTATGATAACGGCCTCATTTTTATGCAAACATCTGTTGCTCGACTGGCGCCTCGGCGAAGCATATTTTGCCGCAAAACTCCTGGACTTCGATCTGGCTGCCAACAACGGGGGCTGGCAATGGGCCAGCAGCAGCGGTTGCGACGCGGCACCCTATTTCCGGATATTCAATCCCACACTGCAGATGAAAAGGTTTGACCCGGATTTTACCTACATAAAAAAATGGGTACCGGAGTTCCAGGAATTCGATTATCCAACACCTATCGTCAATCATGAATTTGCCAGGAAACGTTGCCTGGAAAGGTACGCCCGGGCCTTAAAAAAAGAGGAACAATGACCTTTTCCCGGCCGTTCACCAGGGGTGTACCTTCTGCACCTGCGTAAATTTGCTTACCTGTTTACTGCCGGATAAAAACTTTCTACAGCTTTTTTTCGCATAACCGGTTCATTCCCACTTTATTCAGGATCCATTGCTGAAATAATTGACGCACCGGAAAATTATCGTGCTTTTACGCTTGCAAATATTTTGAGGAAGATATATCTTTATGTAAGACTCAATGTGTATTTTTTACACAATAAAGTTTTCGATCCGCTTTGTAATTTAAACCTACACATATGAAAACGAAAATTCTATTCGTCTGCTTCGCCTGTCTATTTGCCTGCAGCCAGGTTTTAAAAGCCCAAAACGATGCCATGATGCAGGCCTTCTACTGGAACGTACCGGTGAATGAAACCACCAAGAACGGCAGTTGGTACGATACCATCCAAGCCAAGATCCCGGCGATGAAGACTGCGGGTATCACTGCCCTCTGGATGCCACCACCCAGCAAAGGAAATTTTGGGATTTCCGATATGGGTTATGGTATTTTTGATCACTACGACCTTGGAAACTATAACCAGAAAGGCACCACGGAAACACGTTTCGGCTCAAGGTCGGAACTGAACAGCCTGCTAACGACAGCACACTCCGTAACAGGGGGCGTTCCATACATGGATATTTATGCCGACATCATTCTCAACCATACTTATAACAATAATACAGACTCCGAGGAAAGCGGCGACAACCCTGCGGTGAAAACTTATGTATTCAACAAAGCTATCAGCAGCGGCGTACAACGCGTACCTTATCCCACCAATGAGATCCGCTGGATAATACCTTCTGCGGCCGCGGGCGATTATTATATACAGATCGCCGGTTATTTCCTCAACTACGCCGGCGCCGTAGGTGAAAGGGGGTATGATGTATCATTCAAATTCACCAGCAATGCACCTCCATCACCAGGATCGCAAACCTGGGAATTTGAACCTAACAACGGCAGCGGCAACTTCAATGTGGCGCTGGACCAAAAGGTTTACAGTGGCCATATGGCCAGCAATACCGATATTGATGAATACAAGATCACGCTGCCCGCCGGTCACGACATTGAAATAACGCTTACCGCAAAACGGGAAGGTACCAACTCGCTGGGTGCGTGGGAATGGCAATGGGCGGCACAGACAAACGGTTACTACCCCGTAGCTGTTTGGTATGGCTCCTCCAATTTAGCTACCTCTGTGATGAAGGCTTACACCGCTACCAACGTGGATTATGTAACACATACCGGCACCGGCGAACCTAATTACACATGGGGCTATACCAACTTTCACCCGGTGGACGCGGCCGATTACCTGGGTGATGGCGGCAGTTCGGAAGGTGGTTTTGAAGATCAACTGGTGCCAAATACGAAATGGTTTGGCAGCGATTTAAATACATTCGATACTACTGTGCAAGGAAGGCTTAAAAGATGGGGAACATGGCTCACGAACACGGTAGGTTTCGATGGGTACCGGCTCGATTTCGTGCGTGGTTTCCAGAAAGAGATGGTGTCAACCTGGGTAAACAATCTTCCGCTCAAATCGGGCAGCCAGCGCTTTATCGTGGCAGAATATTTTACGGGCTATAAATACCGGTTGAAAAACTGGGTGAACGATCTGGCCACACTTGGCTCGGATGTAGATGTATTTGATTTCCCTTTAAAAAACACACTTACCGAAATGACGAATGGCACCGGTTCAAGTTTCAATATGGCGTGGCTTAACAACGCCGGCATGGTTCGCGACAATACAGGCAACTCCTTGCCAGGCACTTCCGTGGTTACATTCCTGGATAACCATGATACGGGCAAAGAGCACGATAAATGGGTAACGCAGGATTGGAAATTAGGGTATGCGTACCTCCTCTTCGGCGAGGGCCGGCCATGCATCTTTTACCCGCATTATTATGGTGTAACCGAGGTGGATAATAATAATAACGCCCTTACCGTAACCCCGCCTGCATCTTTAAAAACAGATATCGATAAATTACTAAAAGTAAGAAACACATATCTCGACGGGTCTATGATCGTGCTTACCCAGCAAGGCAATCCTGTAACGGAGCCGTCGCCAAACGGCACCACTACTTTTGGAGGAGACACTTACAATGTATTTGTTGCCCGCCGCCAGGGCAATGGGACCAAATCAGGTGCCATCCTGGTGATGAACAATAACAATTCACTCACCCGGGGAATATGGGTGGATAATGATGGTTCGCCTAACGGCACAGCCACCTCAGGTTTTGCGGATTGGAAAAACCAGACATTGGTAAATCTCCTCAACACTTCCCAAACTGCCACGGTAGCGAGTGATGGCCGTGTTCACCTGTATGCGCCCGCAAGAGGTTACGCCATCTGGGTACTACAGTCGGAACAGATAGCACTGCGGCAGGTTCAGCCATCCACCCCGAAATCACTGGACGACAATACTGCCATTACCGTATACCCGAACCCGTCAAAATCTTTTATTAATATAGGTTTTGAACTGAAAGAAAAACAGGATGTAAAGCTGGATATCTATAATGCGGAAGGAAAATTAGTAAAGACACTGATCAACAGTGCCAGGAACGCCGGAAAACATACGGTTGTTTTCAGCAGTCCTGTTAGTGGTGTATATACTTATAGATTTATTTCGCCTGCGAAAAAAGAAAGCGGGCAATTCATTCTTCAACAATAATATTTGTATAAAAAAACCTTCCCATCCGGGAAGGTTTTTTTATACAAATATGTTATCGGTCACAATCTCCACTCCCGGATGAATATTGTGATAAACTTCCATCAATTTGAGCACAGCTTTTTTCCCTTCCCTGCCCAGATCAAGTGAAAATTCATTTACATACAGGTCAATATGTTTACGCATTACATCTTCACTCATCTCTTGCGAATGCAAACGTATGTAATCGTTTAATTCCGGGTATTTTGAAAACGCGAACTCAATACTTTTCCTGATCAGGCGATCTATCTTTTGTTGTAACGCAGGATCAATATTCCTGTCGATCACAATGCCACCTAACGGGATAGAATTACCCGTTTCTGTTTCCCAGTAATCGCCCAGGTCGGTTATCTTTTCCAATCCTTTATCCTGGTAAGTGAAGCGGTTTTCGTGGATGATCACTCCCAGCCCTTTTCCTTCCAATACAAAATTTTCAATCTCGTCATATCGAAGAAAAATCTTATTGACAGCTGTTGGATAAGCCAGGGAAAATAATAAATGCGCCGTCGTATTCTCCCCCGGGATGGCTATCAGAAAGTCTTCCACTTTTTTATTCCTTATTTCATCCTCCTTATTTCTTATTTCATCTTTCTTATTCCTTATTAACAAAGGCCCCACTCCTCTCCCCAAAGCGCTACCACTATTCAGCAGGTTATACTTTTCTGCTACGAGCGGCAAAACGCCGTAACTCAATTTTGTTACCATGAGTTTCCTTGCGATCGCCCACTGATTAAGAGTTTGCACATCTTCCAATACCGCAGCAAATTCCAATCCTTCCGTATCGATCTTTTGATTGACCAATGCATCAAAGATAAACGTATCATTCGGGCAGGGAGAAAACCCGATCTCTATTCTGTTGTTCATTATTATTCATTTAAAAGGCTGTTCACCATTGTTGACAATACCGCATTCAAATTAACCACAGCATCCCTGATCTTCCATTTTGCTTTGTCCCGCTCACCCACCACATTGCTGATGCTGCGCAATTGAAGAAAAGGAATATTTTCCTGCAGGCACACAAAATGAAGAGCCGCCCCTTCCATGCTTTCTATATCGGGTGAAAATTTATACAGGAATGTTTCTGCCTGGAAAGCTTCATCGCTCACTTTATTGACCGTTATGCCCGTGACTTTCTGAAGCGGAAGCTTTTCAAAAAACTCAAAATCATTGTTCAACCATCCATTTTTATACGGGAATTCGTCAGGAAGCGCAAAACCCAGGTCAAACAATGTCTTAAATGATTTTTTTTCTTCGATGCCGAGGTCCGCGAAGGTATCTTTACGCACCATTACCACGCTGGCCAGTTCGTAGGCAACGGGCGAAAAAACGCCTGCAATACCCGCCTGTATCACAAGATCGTATTGCTTTTCCTGTATTTTTTTTAACAGGTTATAGATCGTAGCAGGAACGCCCACTCCCGTAGTAAGTATATCTACCGGCAGGCCGGCTTCAATGAACGGCGTTATTTCCATTTCCGTAGCCGCGATGACCAATATTTGCATCCCACAAATTTCGTTGTTTGAAGGTACATTTAAGCCAATACGGGTTAACTTTGCAAAATATTATACAACAGGCAATGGTATACATCACCAGGATAGAACATTTCAACGCAGCCCACAAACTCTACAATCCCAAGTGGAGCAAGGAAAAGAACGAGGAAATTTTTGGCAAATGTGCCAACGAAAAATGGCATGGGCACAACTTCGAACTATACGTTACGATCAAAGGAATTCCGGATATCGAAACCGGTTTCGTATATGATGCAAAAAAACTCAGTGCTATCATCAAGGAGCACGTGACGGAAAAACTGGATCATAAGAATTTAAACCTTGATGTAGATTTCATGGAGGGAAAACTTTGTTCCATCGAAAACCTGGTGATCGGCATCTGGAACCAGCTGGTACCACACATTCCCCCATCGATACAGTTACATTGTTTGAAATTGTACGAAACCCCAAGGATCTATGTTGAATATTTCGGGGAATAATGATCAAACATTTACGGAATAAAATTGTTATCATCTTACAATTGGCACTATGAGCAATAAAGTAGCAGTTTACAGGAAAGAGCATTTCAATTCAGCACACCGGTTATTCAATGCCGATTGGGATGATGAGATGAATAAAAAGGTTTTTGGCAAATGCAGCAATCCGCATTACCATGGCCATAACTATGAGCTGATCGTTAAACTGGTGGGAGAGATCAATCCGAAGACAGGATTTGTGATGGATATGAAATTGCTGAGTGATGTTATCCAGGAACAAATCATCGAACGTTTCGACCACAAGAACCTGAATGAAGATTGTAACGAATTTGCACAATTGAACCCAACGGCCGAAAACATCGTAGTAACGATCTACAACATTTTATCACAACATATCGATCCTGTTTTGAAAATGACCGTAAGGCTTTATGAAACAGAAAGGAATTTTGTACAATACCCGGCATAAATAAAACTATTGACATGGCATATAAAAAAACAGAGCAGTATGACGAGGATGTAACTGCGGGCCTGATAAAAACATACAAAGAAAGCATCGACCTGCTGGGTGAAGACTCAGAAAGGGAGGGGCTTTTAAAGACACCTGAAAGAATGGCTAAAGCCATGCAATTCCTGACGCAAGGTTACCAGCTGGATGCCCATGCCATACTAGAATCCGCAAAATTTCATGAAGATGTAAATGAAATGGTGATTGTGAAAGACATTGAATTGTACAGTATGTGTGAGCATCATATGCTTCCTTTTTATGGCAAAGCACATATTGCGTATATCCCTAATGGTTATATTACCGGGCTTAGTAAAATAGCCCGTGTAGTAGATGTTTACAGCCGCAGGCTACAGGTGCAGGAAAGGCTCACACACCAGATACTGGATGCCATTAAGGATACCCTGAACCCCCAGGGGGTAGCTGTAGTGATAGAGGCATCGCACCTTTGCATGATGATGCGGGGAGTACAAAAACAAAATTCAGTAACCACTACTTCCGCTTTTTCAGGGCAGTTTGAAAAAAATGAGACCAGGAGTGAATTTATGAAATTGATAAGCGCGACATTACATTAAAGATAGCCCATTAAAAAGTTGAACGGATAATTGATAATGGATAATGTTTTCGGTTTGAATGTTCTTCTGTAAAATTGAAGTATTTTCGAATGGAAAAAATTATCCATTATTCATTAGCTAACTATCCATTTTTAAATTTACAACATGAAGCATGCATATATTTTTCCCGGCCAGGGAGCACAGTTCAGCGGAATGGGTAAAAACCTGTATGATACCAATGAACAGGCAAAACAACTGATAGAAAATGCGAACGAGATACTCGGTTTCCGTATTTCGGACATCATGTTTTCCGGTACGGATGAAGAACTCAAACAGACTGCCGTAACGCAACCTGCTATTTTCATTCATTCGGTAGCTGCTTATCTTACTATTGAAAATGCAGTACCGGATATGGTTGCAGGACATTCACTCGGAGAGTTTTCGGCATTGGTAGCTAATAAGACACTCAGTTTTGAAGATGCGCTTAAGCTGGTATCCATCAGGGCTACAGCCATGCAGAAAGCAACGGAGATCAACCCCTCTACTATGGCTGCTGTACTTGGACTGGAGGATACCAAAGTAGAAGAAATTTGTCAGCATGTAACTAACTCCACCGGCGAAATAGTGGTGGCTGCCAATTATAATTGTCCGGGGCAACTCGTGATCAGCGGTACGCTGGCAGGAATTGAATTCGCCTGCGGACAAATGAAAGAAGCGGGAGCCAAACGTGCACTGGTATTGCCGGTTGGTGGAGCCTTCCATTCACCTTTGATGCTGCCTGCAAAAGAAGAATTAGCAGCAGCAATCAACACAACAACTTTCAGCGAACCAAGCTGCCCGGTTTACCAGAACGTAGTAGCAGCCGCAGTTACAGACGCAACTGCTATAAAAGAAAACCTGATTGCCCAATTGACCGGCGCTGTAAAGTGGACACAATGTGTGCAGGCCATGGTAGCCGATGGCGCAACAAGATTTACCGAATGCGGACCAGGAAAAGTATTGCAGGGATTGGTGATGAAGATCAATAAAGAGATGGTAGTGGATGGAGTAAACTAAGACTGATGCTGGATAATGGATAATGGATATCTTAGCGAAGAGTTAAGCGAAGTTGAAAATTGACAAACATACCAGCAACCAGCATCCTGCATCAAAAAATATTGGATCAACCAAAAAGCCCTTCGCGATCGCAAAGGGCTTTTAATTTTTTATCACTTGAAGAAACTGATCTAATTAATATTCATCTTCATTGAAGAAAAAATCTTCCTGGCTTGGGTAATCCGGCCATATATCTTCCAACCCTTCATACAGGTCGCCCTCGTCTTCCAGTTCCTGGAGATTTTCAATTACTTCAATTGGAGCACCACTGCGAATGCTGTAATCAATCAATTCATCTTTAGTTGCCGGCCATGGAGCATCTTCTAAGTGTGAGGCCAATTCTAGTGTCCAAAACATCGTAAGAAAAGATTTAATTTTTTGCAAATGTATATGTTCGTACGAAATAACCAAAAGTGTTTTTCCAAACATAATATACCAGTTGCGCACATCCTGCATGCCAGATCATGCAAATTGCTCATATTCATGCAAATATTTAACAAAATATAGCTATAAATGGTTTATTTTCGGCGCATGTTAAGTGCAAGGAACATCGTTAAATATTATGGCGAACTGCAGGTATTGAAGGGCGTGGATATAGATATCGCCAAAGGCGAGATCGTAAGCATCGTCGGTTCTTCCGGTGCCGGCAAAAGCACTTTACTGCATATTTTAGGCACACTCGACAAACCCGGCAAAGGCGAAGTGAAATTGCAGGAGCAACGGATCGACAAACTTACCGGGAATGCCCTGGCAAAATTCAGGAACCTGCACATCGGTTTTATCTTCCAGTTTCATCACCTGCTTCCCGAATTTACTGCATTGGAAAATGTTTGCATCCCGGGTTGGATTGCCGGCAAAAAAAAGAAAGAAGTACAACAAAGGGCCGTCGAATTACTTACTAATCTTGGCCTTGGCCAGCGGCTGGAAAATAAACCACACCAGTTATCCGGAGGTGAACAACAACGTGTGGCTGTAGCCAGGGCGTTGATCAATAATCCTGCAATAGTGATGGCAGATGAACCTACCGGAAATCTCGACAGCACCAACGGGCGCGAACTCCACAAACTTTTTTTAGAACTTCGCGATAAATATCAGCAGACATTTTTGATTGTTACACACAATGAAGAACTGGCGCAGATGAGTGACCGCATTGTGCATATGAAAGATGGAAGGATCATTGAGCAATTAATAATTAATAATTAATAATTCAAAAGCTCTTTCAATCTCGCAGCTACTTTCTCCGCATTCGGCAGCATTGCCTGTTCAAGTATAGTATTCATAGGCACTGCAGGCAGATCCAACGCACCCAATACCTCCACTGCAGCATCCAGGTTTTTAAAACATGCTTTGCCCACTCTTCCTGCAAGCGCTTCAGCAAAAGAATTATTCTGTTGCTCTTCTGTCAGGATCAGGCACTTTCCGTGTTTTTTTACAGTAGCAAAAACGAGTTCTTCATCCAACGGAAATAATGTCCGCAAATCGATGATCTCTACCTGGCCGGCAAATTTTTTCGCGGCCGCTTTCGCCCAATACACCCCCATTCCGTAGGTGATCACACAGCAACTTCCGCCACTGTCAATTTTTTCCTGATCAGCATTCAATACCACATTTCCTTTTCCTAACGGAATGACATAATCCCTTCCCGGTTCAGTCATTTTAGCTTCTTCGGTTCCCGGAACCTTACTCCAGTACAATCCTTTATGCTCCAGCATCACCACCGGGTTTGGATCGAGGAAAGCTGCTTTCAGCAAGCCTTTCATATCCGCGGCGTTTGATGGGTAAACTATCTTGATGCCTTTGATGGTAAGTAATGTACTTTCGATACTGCCACTATGGTACGGACCGCCACCGCCGTAAGCGCCGATCGGCACACGGATCAATGCCTGTACCGGAAATTTACCACAACTGAGATAACTGCTTTTGGATATTTCCGTTACCAGTTGATTGAGCCCGGGATAGATATAATCTGCAAACTGCACTTCCACGATCGGCTTTGCACCAACGGCACTCATACCTACGGTAGAGCCGATAATGTATGCCTCCTGGATAGCGGTGTTGAATACACGGTGATCGCCGAATTGCTCAGCCAATGTAGCCGCTTCCCTGAAAACCCCACCCAGCCTTCGCCCTACATCCTGCCCGTATAACAATGCTTCCGGAAAATCTTCCATGATCTCCCTGATCGCAAACAATGCAGCATCTACCATCAGTACTTTTTCTTTTCCTGCTCCTGCCCTTTCGCCTTTTTCTTCGGTGATTTCCTGTGGGGCAAAAACAAAATCGCTCACAGTTTCGGGGGATGGTTCGGGTGCCGCAACTGCTTTATCAAAATCAATTTTTACCAGCGCTGATGCTTCTTCCTCAATATCGATTAATGCAGCTTCGTCTATCCCTTGCTGTAACAAAATTGCCCTGAGTTTCGGACCGGGATCATCCATATAATGTTTCGTCAGATCTTCATCGGTACGATAAAAATCTTTTCTGACACCGCTTGTATGATGCCCCAGCAATGGCACTTTTGCGTGCACCAGCCAGGGTTGCCTTTGGGTACGTACATCGTTTACCACATGTTCCATCACAGTAAAACTTTTGGCAAAATCACTACCGTCAACGGTTATACGATTTATCCCTTTGAAACCCTGTATAAACTCAAATGCATTGTTGGTGCGTGCTTCAGAACTTGATACACTGATGCCCCAATCATTGTCCTGCACCAGGAAAATGACCGGCAGCTGATGCAATGCCGCAAACTGGAATGCTTCGCTTACTTCACCTTCGGTAACTGATGCATCCCCTAAGGAACAGATCACCACACCGCCACGGCCATTCTCATCTTTTTTCAACAAAGAAGAGTTGATCCGCTCCAGGTATTTTAATCCCTGCGCTACACCGGTGGTTGGAATAGCCTGCATGCCTGTGGCGCTGCTCTGGTGAATGATATTGGGCTTATCATTACCTCTATAATTCGGGTGGTTGTAATATTCACGGCCGCCTGTAAAAATATCATCGCCCTTGGCAAGCAATTGCAGCATCAATTGATAAGGTTGAAACCCGAGGCCGAGCATGATACTTTCATCGCGGTAATACGGGCTTACATAATCGCAGGGTTGCAACTGAAAAGCTGTAGCCAGCTGAATGGCTTCGTGGCCGCGACTGGTACTGTGCACATATTTGCAGATGGGGCGGTTTGCTTCATAAATATCCGCCATCGCTCTGGCGGTACACATGAAGCGATAGGCTTTGAGCTGTATGTCGATGGAAGGGGTCAATGGGCAAAGTGAATGGTGAATGGTGAATAGTCAAATCATTGAACTCTTTTAATAATTCAATGCTTGGTTATTAGAAATTAAGTACAAAAAAACAAGAGCCGAAAAATTCCGGCTCTTATTAATTTTTTTATTGCATCGTAAACGTTTCCAAAAACTTTGTAGTAAAATTTCCGCTGCGGAAATCTTCATTTTGCATAAGCTGCAGATGAAATGGTATCGTGGTTTTGATACCTTCGATCACATATTCGCTCAGAGCACGGTGCATCGTGTTGATGGCTTCCTCACGGGTTTGTGCCACCGCGATGAGCTTGCCGATCATGCTGTCGTAGTAAGGAGGGATCACGTAGCCTGAATACACATGGCTATCCACGCGTACCCCATGTCCGCCGGGCTGGTGCAATACGGTGATCTTTCCCGGGCTCGGGCGAAAATCATTGTATGGATCTTCGGCATTGATACGGCATTCGATCGCGTGCATCTGCGGATAGTAAGCTTTTCCGACGATCTTTTCGCCTGCGGCGATCTTGATCTGTTCTTTTATAAGATCGAAATTGATCACTTCTTCCGTAACACAATGTTCTACCTGGATACGGGTGTTCATTTCCATGAAATAAAAATTGCGGTGTTTGTCTACCAGGAACTCGATCGTTCCTACACTTTCGTAATTGATGGCCTGCGCCGCTTTGATGGCCGCAGTTCCCATCGCTTCACGCAGTTCGGGGGTCATGAATGGTGAAGGGCTTTCTTCTACCAGTTTCTGGTGACGACGCTGGATGGAGCAATCCCTTTCGCTGAGATGGCAAACGTTGCCATACTGATCGCCGGCAACCTGTATCTCGATATGACGAGGCTCTTCTACAAATTTTTCCATGTAGATACCATCGTTCTTAAATGAGGCGGCAGCTTCCTGCTTGGCGGTATCGTATGCTTTTTCAATTTCACCATCAGACCATACCACTCTCATCCCTTTACCACCGCCACCGGCAGTTGCTTTCAGGATCACAGGATAACCGATCAGTTTGGCAGATTCTTTAGCATGCTCTACGCTTTGCAGCAAACCTTCCACACCTGGCACCACCGGTACACCGGCCTTGATCATAGTTTCTTTTGCTGTCACTTTATCGCCCATGGAATTGATCATTTCCGGCGTTGGGCCGATAAACTTGATCCCATGATCGCCGCAGATCTTCGCGAATTTTGCATTTTCTGCCAGGAATCCATAACCGGGATGGATGGCATCCGCGTTCGTAATTTCGGCCGCGGCCATGATATGAGCTACGTTGAGATAACTGTCTGAACTCGCCGGTTTCCCGATACAAACGGCCTCATCCGCAAATTTTACGTGCAGGCTGTCTTTATCTGCTGTGGAATAAACGGCAACGGTCTTGATGCCCATTTCCCTACAGGTACGGATAATGCGCAACGCGATCTCCCCCCTGTTAGCTATGAGTATTTTATTAAACATGATTTTCAAATTAACTGGTATGCCGGTATACCATATGAGAATATATGGCTACACAGCTTTTGCGAAATAATGTAAAGCGGTTGCTCTATTTATAATACCGGATGACTAATGGTGGATTATGCCGGTTCCACAAGGAACAGCGGCTGATCGTACTCCACAGGGCTGGCATCTTCCACCAATACTTTCACGATCTTACCTTTCACTTCACTTTCGATCTCGTTGAAAAGTTTCATGGCTTCGATGATGCAGACAACTTTGCCTGGAGAAACTTCGTCGCCGATATTGACGAAGATCGGTTTGCCCGGGCCTGCCTGGCGATAGAAAGTGCCGATCATCGGGCTTTTTATGGTAATAAGATTATCTGCTTTTGGAGCGGCTGCGGGTGTAGGGGCTGCCGGAGGTGCCGTGGTAGTGGCTGGAGGAGGTGTTGCTTGTGCTGGTGCCGGGGCTGCTGCTGCAAATCCACCACCGTTTGTATATATTTTCTGACTAGGGTCTTTCTTTTGTTTGATGGTGATCTTGGTCCCATCTTCTTCGATGGTAATTTCACCGATGGAGGTCTTGTTTATCAACTTTACAAGTTCCTGGATTTGTTTAATGTCCATGTTAAGATATTAAGTGATTAATTGTGCAATTGCAAACGGGCTGCTAAGATAGAAATACTACATCAATTAAACAGTCCATTTTTTAAAAAAAGTTTCAAATTGTGCCAAAATTGGGTAAAAATGCCCGAAATATGGGCAAAAATACCTGAAAATTGCCATTTTTTATTCGGGGTAAAATTAATGCCGCTTCTTCTTTTTCGCCTTTAATTCATTAGAAAGAGATTAAAATACTGTTCTTATCTCCAAAAAAAAGACCCTGAAACCAGGGCCTTTTAGGAAATATCGTAACTGATCATTTTACACGTTCGATGTATTCACCGGTTTTGGCATTTACACGGATCTGCTCACCTTCATTCACAAACAAGGGAACGTTTACGGTTGCGCCTGTTTCAACAGTAGCAGGTTTCAACGTTTTTGTAGCAGTATCCCCTTTCATGCCCGGTTCGCTGTAAGTAACGGTAAGAACGATCTTGTCAGGCAATTCTACCGACATAGGCTGATCTGTTTCCCCATTGATGGCAACAGAAACTTCCTGCCCGTCTTTCAAAAACTTAGGCGCATCCACCATCGTTTCGGGTACAGTGATCTGTTCGTAGGTTTCCACATCCATGAAAGTATAACCTGTATCGTCTTTATACAAATACTGGTAAGGCTTTTTTTCTACCCTTACAGGATATATGGTTTCCCCACTGTTCCAGGTAAGTTCGATGGTCCTTGTATTGTCTACGCCTTTCAGCTTAGCCCAAACTTTCGCCGCCGCACGGGCCGTTTTATTTTGGCCGAATTCAATTACTGAATAAAGGCTACCATCCACTTTGATGATAAGCCCTGAACGCATGTCTGCTGTAGTTGCCATTGTTGCTTTTTTATTAGGCTGCAAAACTAGGGGAATTTTGGTGAATGGAGAGAGACGCAACGCAGATTATTATGATTGCATATGATTTTCATAGAAAATCATATGCGGCAACGCATATTATTATGATGATTGTGATTGAGCATGATCTTTTTATCAATATCGTTATCAATCATAATAGTCTGCGTTCCGTCTTTTCCGCGAAGCGGAACAACCTTCACAATTCTTTGTGTCTTAGTCTCTTCGTGGTACCTTAGCTTTGAAAAAAAATCAATTTGAAAAAAATTCTCCTCGCTGTTTTATGGCTGCTGGCTTTTAAGGCCGGTTCAGCGCAAACGGACAGCCTGCCGATCTACAAACGTTTTCCTGCAGTGCCGCCTTTCAGCATTGTACGGTTGCCCGACAGCACGAGGTTCGTTAAAGCTGATCTGAAAAAAAAGAAAGCCACGCTCATCATGATATTCAGCCCCGATTGTGAGCATTGCCAGCACGCTACGGAAGACCTGCTGAAACATGCCGGGCTTTTCAAAAATGTACAGATCGTGATGGCTACGCCGCTCGAATACCAGTTCATCGTTCCTTTTTACGAAAAATACAGGCTGGCGGAGCACCCCAATATCACCGTCGGCCGAGATGCCACTTATTTCCTGGGTCAGTTTTTCAGCGTACACAATTATCCTTCTATTTTCCTGTATGATAAGAAAGGGAATTTTAAGGAGGGGTTTGAAGGAAGTGTGTCGTTTGAAAAGATCGCGACTTACTTGTAGTCAATAGTGAATAGTCATTAGTCAAATCTTCGTGAGGCTATACACTATTAGAAACTCTATATAATCAGCGTTTTAAAAAGGTTTTGATGGAAAGTCGGTACAAAAAACTTACAAACCTCAAAGGTTTGACTATTGACTATTCACCATTCACTTAATAAATCGCTGATTCCACACCACCCTGTTCTCTATCGATATCCTGACATCATACACGCCTTTGCCAAGGTTGCTGACGGGGATCTGGATCAGCCTGGTGGTAGACGCCACCCTTAATCTTCCTAATATCTGCCCGCTGGAAACGCTCTGGATGATCACTGATATTACCCCGGGGATCAGTTCGCTGCCATTATATTGCAGGTTGAGCATGGTGGTCACCGGTACGGGATACATGATCCAGTTGTTGCCCGGCTTGCCGATGATGACCATGATCGACGAACTATAGCGATAAACATTCGATGCGAGGAATATCTTCAGGCGGTAATAATTTTTTCCGGCGGCCACTTTTTCATCGGCATGTTTTACAAATTTTCCTTTGTTGGCAGTGGTTACATTGAGTACGGCAATGTCTGTCCAGGAAGAATTATCATTGCTGCGCTGCAACACAAATTTTATCACATCGGGATCGTTTTGCTGCCACTTCAGCTTTACAATATTTTTCTGCGGATCGTAAACAGCCGTAAGGCCCGGAGATGCTGAACCGCTTTCCTGGGCGTACGCACAGGTGCTCATTACAAAAAGAAAGATTGCTGAGAGGATTTTCAAGTCTGAGGGATTTTATTGACTTGCAGGAGCGAATATTACACCGCAATTTCTTACTAAACAGTTAAATAGTGAATGGTCAATAGTCAATAGTGAATAGTGAAAATATGAGGTTTGTAAGATTTTTGAAAGGTTGATCTGCCTGGGGCGTTGCTTAATTAAAAAGTTCGTGCCACAGGCATCCCTAAACTTCTAAACCTCCTAAATCCTAACCTCCTTCTAATCTCAAATCCCTAAACTCTAAACCATTTCCACTACCTTTGCCCCGCAAAATTCATCTTTAAAATAAATTGTTTTATATGAAAGTAACTGTAGTAGGTGCTGGTGCCGTGGGAGCTACCTGTGCCGATAATATTGCCCGCAAGCAATTGTGCGATGAACTGATACTGGTAGATATTAAAGAAGGCGTTGCCGAAGGTAAAGCGATGGACCTTATGCAGACTGCGCAGATCGAAGGTTTTGACACCAAGATCATCGGCAGTACGAATGATTATGCCAAGACAGCCGGAAGCACCGTTGCTGTTATCACTTCGGGCATTCCGCGTAAGCCGGGTATGACCAGGGAAGAACTGATCGGTATCAACGCAGGTATTGTAAAAACAGTTACTCAAAATATTTTACAACATTCACCGGACTGCATCATCATCGTTATCAGCAACCCGATGGATACCATGACCTACCTGGCATTGAAATCCAGCGGATTGCCAAAGAACAGGATCATTGGTATGGGCGGCATCCTTGATAGCGCACGTTTCAGGTACTACCTGAGCCAGGCGATCGGTTGTTCGGCAAATGACCTGCAGGCCACTGTTGTTGGCGGACACGGCGATACTACCATGATCCCGCTGACAAGGCTCGCTACTTACTGCGGCACGCCTGCGGCAAATTACCTGAGCGAAGAAGCATTGAAAAAAGTAGCAGCTGATACCATGGTTGGCGGTGCTACCCTTACCGGATTGCTGGGCACCAGCGCATGGTATGCACCAGGTGCTGCGGGAGCGGCACTGGTGGAAGCGATCGTAAGGGACGAAAAGAAACTGATGCCTTGCTGCGTTTCCCTGGAAGGTGAATACGGACAGTCGGATATCTGCATCGGCGTACCGGTGATCATCGGGAAGAACGGCTGGGAAAAGATCGTTGACTACAAACTGACGGAAGAAGAACAGGCTGCTTTCAATAAGAGCGCTGACGCGGTAAGGAACATGAACAGCGTATTATCGACCCTGGATGTATAATCGCTCGTTTTAATAAGCCTGAATAACATATTGAAGGCAGCCCCATTAATCGCGGGGCTGCCTTTTTTCATTTTAAATGCTTAATTTTAGTTTGCCAAACTAACTACCGACCATGAAAAGGATTTTACCCGGATTATTCTTCCTGTTATTTATTTTCATATTTAGTTCCACCCAGGCCCAACTAAACATTACCGCTCAAACGAATGCGGTAGATCTTGCACAGAAACTGGTGGGCGACGGGGTTAGCATCAGTAATGTAACTTTTACAGGCAATCCCTTGATGGCAGGCTTTTTCAAAAATATTGGCGGAACGAATATCAACATAGATTCCGGGATCGTATTGACCAACGGAAGGGCTAAAAGCCCGAATGGAAATGGTCAAAACAGGGGCGTAAATGGAAATGGGACCGTTACTGCAGAATTTGCAGATGCACACAATTCATGGAATTTACCTGGTGACGGCGACCTAAGCGTCGTTATTGGCGGCGGCGCTACCCGTGATGCATGTGTCCTGGAATTCGATTTTATTCCACTGGGCGACAGTATCCGGTTTCGTTATGTCTTCAGTTCGGAAGAATACAATCCTACTTTCGTTTGCGATTACAATGATGCTTTTGCTTTTTTCATTTCAGGGCCCGGTTTTCCTTCGCTCACCAATATAGCCCTGATACCAAATACCACCATACCTGTTTCGATCCTGAATGTGAATAATATCCTCATGGGAGGATGTGTCAATAACCCTGCTTATTATGTAGATAACCTCACCAATAAATTCTTTACACACGATGGCCATACAAAAGTATTGACCGCTTTGGCGAAAGTGCAGCCTTGCGTAACTTATCACCTGAAACTGGTGATAGCAGATGCGGGGTGGGATGATGATTACGACAGCGGAGTTTTCCTGGAAGCCAAAAGCCTTACCTCCAACGCATTTCAGCTGACCAATCTTACACAGAAAGACCCGGTGACAAACATGAGTTACCTGGTGGAAGGTTGCGCTACCGGCGCTCTGAAGATCAAGCGGCAATCGGCCAGTTCTTTCAGCCAGACCATCAACCTGGCGTATGGAGGCAGCGTGCTCAATTCGATCGATGTGCAGACATTACCATCTTCCGTCACCATTCCACCCGGGCAGGATGAAGTGTTGCTCAATATTTATCCGGTCATGGACCTGGCACCCGAAGGCATAGAGTTGTTGAAAATATATACATTGGCGCCTTGCGCAACAGGCACACCAACACCTACCGACAGCGTCGAGATCCAGATCAGGGATTACGATATCCTTGGCATCAGCCCCGACACTTCTTATATCTGCCGCGGCGCAAACATCACCCTGAATGCATCGGCAGGTTATTCCCTTTATAACTGGGATGTCAACAGCACGTTGGGCAGTACAGTTACAGCCAGCGCTGTCGCTACGCCAACGGCGACTGCTACCATGTATTACTGCACCGCCTCCGTTGGCACCTGCCAGGCAAGGGACTCGGCATTTGTAAAATGGAAAGACGTAGATTTTTTATCCAAAAGAGAATTATTGTGCAAGGATGCAGCGACCGGGCAGATAAAGGTTGCTACCGGGCCGGAATGGGCACATCCTGTTCAGCTTTCAATTAACAGTTCGCCTTATCAATCCGACAGCACTTTCAATAATCTTATCAAAGGAAATTATACCATTCGCGTAAAAGATGCCAGTGGCTGTGTAGATAGCATCGCGGTAACGCTGACTCAACTATTCCCGGATCTTGATGCTGGCCTGGTAACGGCTGCTGCAACCTGCACAGGCAATCCGGATGGCAATATTACGATCACGCCTACGGGGGGAAAAGCCCCTTACCTGTATTCGATCAATAACGGAACAAGCTTTCAACCGCTGAATAATTTTAATGTGCTGGCTGGTTTGCACAACATCATCATCAAAGACAATAATGGCTGTACCATCAGCAAGGCGCAGCAGGTAGCTTTCAACAATGACCTGGTAGTAGATGCCGGCTTGCCGGAACTGATCTGCGAAGGAAAAAATATCCGGTTGAATGCCGTATCGAACGGGCAGAGTTTTTCGTGGAGCCCGGCCAATACACTTACGGGAAGCAATTCTGCAAGTCCACTGGCAGCCCCAACTGTTACAACCAAATATTATGTAACTGCTGTAAAAGGAATTTGTATCAAAAAAGATTCTGTAACAGTAAATGTAAATGCGGCACCCAAGCCTGATGCCGGGGCTGATATCTCCATCTGTTATGGCGCCAGTACAAATCTTCATGCAACAGGAGCGGTGGAATATATCTGGTCGCCTGCTACTTATCTGCAAAACACAACAGATCCGGTAACACGGATAAACAGGCCGCTCGACAATATAACTTATTACCTCAACGTAAAAGATGCGAACGGATGTTATTCACTGAAACCAGATACTGTAAAAGTGAAAGTAACGCCTGCCGTCCGGATGTTTGCCGGAAGGGATACTGTTGTCGCCTTCAACCAGCCACTACAGTTGAAAGCTTATGAACTGGGTACCAGTGGCGTAACAAGATATACCTGGTCTCCATCTTACGGGCTCAACAACCCAAATATAGCCAATCCGGTAACCCGCCTCGACAGGGATATCACTTATGTGGTAACCGGTAAAACTCCCGCAGATTGCGAAGGCAGTGCCGAGATCTTTGTGAAAGCATACAAAGGGCCTGAGATATATGTACCCACCGCATTTACCCCAAATAACGATGGCCGTAATGATCTGCTGAAGGCTATCGCGATCGGCATGAAGGAGTATCATTATTTTATCATTTACAATCGCTGGGGCCAGCCAGTCTTTACCACTAAAGATTTCACAAAGGGATGGGATGGAAAAATGAAGGGCATGCCGCAATCACCGGGGAGTTACGTGTGGGTGGCTGAAACGGTGGACTTTACCGGGAAGATCGTAAAACGAAATGGCAGCACGATCCTTTTAAAATAAGATGGTTTTAATAAAAATTGCCCCGGTTTAGAGCGGGGCAATTTTTATTAAAACCTTATTAATTCTTCGTAAAAGTTAACAGATCGGTTCCGCCACCGCCTCCGCTCACATGCTTCAGCTGAACCTTAGTAGCCGAGATTTCCACCACTTCCCAATCTTCACTGATCTCTTCAAATTCTGCCGGTGTGGCGAAATCAAGAACCAGTTTCGAACGGTTGCTATCGTTTACCGCTGACCAGGTCCCGGTATGGGAAAGGATATCGTTAGCTGCGGAAACTATACCATTTGCCTGGAAAGTGAAATTATACCCGGTAAAATTGGATGTTTCCTCGTGGTCGGTATCATAATAATAAGACACTCTCCAGGTACCAGTTATCAAAGTATTTTTTACGTTTTCCGCTGAGATGACGTTGGATGGATTATCATCATCCTTGTCGCATCCCGTTGCTGCAAATAACATGACCGCCATGGCGGCAAAAAGAAAGTTTTTCATAAATTATCATTTAAGGTTGCTCTTCCAGAAACAATAATTATGCCCTTATTTCTCCATTTGCTCAATCACAGCGTGGCTTACCCCGGTATTGGAGAACCCTCCATCGTGGAAAAGGTTTTGCATGGTCACCATTTTAGTCATATCGCTGAACATGATAACGCAGTAGTTGGCACAGTCTTCTGCACTTGCATTACCGAGCGGGCTCATTTTTTCTGCATAGGTAATAAAACCGTCAAAACCCTTTACACCGCTACCGGCAGTAGTGCGTGTAGGTGATTGAGAGATGGTATTGACCCTTACATGTTTTTTTACGCCGTAGTGGTAACCAAAGCTGCGGGCAACACTTTCCAGCAATGATTTGGCATCTGCCATTTCGTTGTAATCCGGGAATACACGCTGCGCAGCAATATATGTGAGGGCTATTACACTTGCCCATTCATTCAAAGCATCTTTTTTCATGCAGGTCGCCAATACCCTGTGAAGGCTCATCGAGGAGATCGCGAAGGTTTTTTCATTGAATCCGTAATCGAGTTCGGTATAGGCTTTCCCTTTACGAACATTGAGGCTCATGCCTATTGAATGCAGGATGAAATCGAAACTGCCGCCAAAATGCTCCATCGATTTTGTGATCAGGTTATCTACATCTTCTGCATTACTTACATCGCAGGCGATCACGGGCGCATTGATCTTTTCTGCCAGTTTATTGATCTCTCCCATACGCATCGCCACCGGTGCATTGGTCAGTACGATCTCCGCACCTTCTTCATGGCATTTTATAGCTGTTATCCATGCGATTGATTTTTCGTCGAGGGCACCAAAGATGATCCCTTTTTTACCTTTTAATAAGTTATGGCTCATGATCAAAAATTAATGAGTGATTGATTTTGTGCGGTAAAAATAACCTTTATGTATGAAATAAGTATTTAGAAAAATGAAGGATAAAAAAATTCACCAGGAATGCCAAGGTGAAGATGGCGATGAAATGTGCCAGGAAAAACAGGAACAAATGATTTAACGATGCCCGCGGATTGATGAATTTCTTTATGAGCATGTGTGCTCCATACCCCAGGACAAGCACCAATATCAATACGGCCAGGATCTTTATTTTTATCAAATCTTATTTTTTACAAAAAAATTAAAGGCGATAATCCATAATGGAATATTTCAACCCGGTCAATTACTTACCATCTCGCGGGCATTTTCCAATGCTGCCGCAGTAGGTTTTTCGCCACTCAGCATTTTAGCAATGGCGGTAATCCGTTCGTCATTATCCAGCAAACGGATGGACGTAGCGATCTTATCTTTCACGATAGCTTTGTAAACAAAATAATGCGCCGATGCTTTCGCGGCAATCTGTGGCTGATGCGAAATGACGATCAGCTGATGGCCGGCAGAGAGTTCTTTCATGATGATACCTACCTGCCTGGCAGCTTCACCGCTGATACCCGTGTCGATCTCATCAAAAATGAGCGTAGGCAGCTGAAGTTTTTTCGCTACCAATGATTTTATGCTCAGCATGAGGCGGCTAAGCTCACCCCCACTCGCCACTTTATGCAATGGCTCAAAACGGTTGCTTTTATTGGCATCAAACAAAAACCCTATTTCGTCCATACCTGTTACCGATAATTTTGCCGGTTGTATCAGCACTTTCAATTGCGCATTCGGCATACCTACCTGCACCAGGAGCTTGTTCACTTTATCGGTAAACGATTTTACCTGTGCAGATCTCGCGGCAGATATTTTCCCTGCAATGCTTTCACATATTCCGTAAAGTGTTGCTGTTTCTTTTTCGAGTGCTTCTATAGTGGCAGATGCGTTCAACACGTCATCCAGCTTTTGCTGCAGTACCTGCTGAATTTCGAGCAGCTGGCTGGTTTCATTCACTCCATGTTTCTTCAGCAATTTGTACCCTTCCGAAAGCCTGTCATTCGCTTTCTGGATACGTTGGGCATCAAACTGGATGTTGCTATCTATCTGCTCAAGTTCTTCCGCCACATCCTGCAGCTCTAAAATAGAACTGTTCATCCGTCCGCACAAAGATTCTACGGAAGGATGGTATTGCTGCAGGGAATTCAATTTATGCTGCAAGACTTTCAGTTGCTGCACGATCGGCTCATCGCTGTCTTTTATTTCAAAATAAATGGCCCCAAGTTGCTGCTTGATATTTTCTGAATTATTCAGCAACTTCAATTCTGCTTCCAGTTCTTCCAGTTCGTTTTGCTTGAGTGAAAGCGTTTCCAGCTCTTCGAAAAGGAACTGGTTATAATCGAGCTCCTTATTGGCGGCCAATTGTTTCCGGTGCAACTCTTCCAGCTCGTTTTTTGTGGCGATATATTTACTGTAATTCTCTTTCAGTATAGCCAGTTGTGCTGAATTATTGGCCAATGCATCGAGTACTTCACGTTGAAAATTTTCGTTACCAAGTTCCAGCGTATCAAACTGCTGATGAAGATCTACAAGCAGAAGGCTCAGTTCTTTCAGCTGTGAAAGATTGACCGGTGTATCATTTACAAAACCACGCGATTTCCCATTCACCGCTATTTCCCTGCGTACCAGTATTTCTTCGGAAAAATCAAGATCGTTCTCTTTGAAAAACTGCTGCAACCGCCCGCTATCCTGTAATGCAAATACCGCTTCCACAATACATTTCTGCTCTTTATCCTGTAACACATTACTATCGGCACGCTGCCCGAGTATCAGGTTGAGGGCCCCCATCAGTATACTCTTTCCTGCCCCGGTTTCACCGGTAATGATATTGAGCTGTGGCGAAAAACTGATAGACAATTCTTCGATGATCGCGTAGTTCCGTATGTGTAGTCTTTGTAGCATGATGCAGCAACAAATTTAGGTAATGAATAATTAAGAATTGCTAATTAATAATTGAGTTTCACTTCAAATTTATTTAGCTGTCAATAACATTTCTGGAGTAGGATTAAAGTATTTTTCGTCTGTATCAAATAATAATGCCAACCATTTTAGTGTTGGGCATTATTAATTACTAATTATTAATTATTAATTAAGAGAACATATCACGAACCTTATCAAAAAACGATTTCTCGTTCTTATCCGGTTTGGGTTCGAAGTGCTCCGATTGCTGCATTTTTTCCAGCATATTTTTTTCCTCCGAACTAACATTCTGCGGTGTCCAGATATTTACCTGTATGAGTTGATCGCCTTTTTCGTAGCTATTCACCTGCGGGAAACCTTTTCCTTTCAGCCTGAATATTTTACCGCTTTGCGTACCGGCCGGGATCTTTATTTTGGCGCGGCCATCGATGGTAGGCACTTCTACCTGCGTTCCAAAAACTGCATCCGGAAATGAAATATGCAGATCAAATGCCACATTCAATCCATCCCTGTGCAATTGCGGATGCGCTTCTTCTTCTATCAGCACGATCAGGTCGCCGGCGCTGCCGCCACGTTCCCCTGCATTCCCTTTCCCGGAAATACTCAATTGCATCCCTTCAGCCACACCTGCCGGAATATCGATCGTTACTGTTTCTTCGCCATATACCCTTCCTTCGCCTTTACAGCTTGTACATTTATTGGTAATGGTGCTGCCTTCGCCATTACAGGTCGGACAAGTAGTTACGGTCTGCATCTGCCCGAGGAAAGTATTCTGAACTTTTCGCACCTGCCCGCTTCCACCGCAGCCGCTACATGTCTGTACACTGTTTTTATCTTTTGCGCCGCTTCCCTGGCAGGTAGTACATTTTACATGTTTTTTTACCTTGATGGTTTTGGTGGCACCTTTGGCGATCTCTTCATAATTCATTTTCAACTTCACCCGCAGGTTGCTTCCACGGCTGCCACGTCCCCGGCTGCCCCCGCCGCCTCTTCTTCCACCACCACCGAAAAAGCTTCCAAAACCCTCATCGCCAAAAATATCGCCGAACTGGCTGAATATATCATCCATATTCATTCCCCCGCCGCTGTATCCACCTCCGCCGCCACGGCCGTTGAAGGCATTGTGCCCAAACCTGTCGTATTGGGCTTTTTTATCCGCATCATTCAATATCTCGTAGGCTTCAGCCGCTTCCTTGAATTTTTCTTCGGAAGCTTTATCTCCAGGGTTCCTGTCGGGATGGTATTGCATCGCCACTTTGCGATAGGCTTTTTTGATCTCCTCCTGGGAAGCTGTTTTGCTTACGCCTAGTATCTCGTAAAAATCTCTTTTCATATACTTTATTTTCTCCCGCCACGATAACGGGAGAAAGAATTTGTTTGCCGGTCAGGCGTGTTAAAATCGAAGGGCTGTTATATTATTTACCTACCACTACTTTTGCGAAGCGGATAAGTTTGTCGTTGAGATAGTAACCTTTTTGTAATTCATCCACCACTTTGCCTTTTTGATCGGCGGGAACTTCAATCTCGGTAATGGCTTCATGTTTTTCTACGTCAAAATCTTCATTGATGCTGTTCATTGCTGATACGCCTTTTTGCTGCAAAATATTTCGTAGTTTATTGAATACCAGCACTGTACCTGTTTTAATCTGTTCGATATCGTCGGTAGACTGCATTTGTTTTTCGGCCCTGTCGTAATCATCCAATACATCCAACAGGGAAACGATGATATCCTTGCCGGCAGTTTGTACCAGTTCCATCCTTTCTTTGGCCGAACGGCGACGGAAATTGTCAAATTCTGCAACCTGGCGAAGGTATTTGTCTTTTTGCTCCTGCAATTCTGCCGAAACCTTTTCCAGTTCGGATGTTTCATCTAAAGGATTACTAAGATGCGTATCCCCGGGAATATCCGCGTCTGCGTTGATATTCATATCATTATTATCGATTGTAGTTTCTTTTTCTGCCATGGTCTCTTTTTAAAATGTTTGCAAAGGTACAATAGTCAAACATTTTGCCAATGAGGTTTTGCGGCCAAATTGACATTATTTGGGACGTTCAAAAAAGTTCAAGAGGTTCAAAAGTTTAAAATGTTAAGAAATTTGCTTGTTTTCAACCTTTTGAACATGTTAAACTGTTGAACTTATGAACCTTTGCGAAATAAAAAACCCGGTCATTGACCGGGCTGTATAAAAAAAATCTGACTATTTTACTTGACTACCTGAAACTTACCTGACTCAATGATCACACCGTTCTTATCTCTCAACTGGTAAATATAGATTCCACGGAAAAAATCTTCCAGGTTTACATTCAACCTGTTGGGTACATTTTTGTTTTCGTAGACTTTTTTGCCAATGAAATTGTAGATCTGTATGGAATACGACTTATCATAACCTCTTTGGAAATCAAAATTGATCACCGTGTAGGCCGGAATTGGGTAGACTTTAAGCAGCTTTGCCTGAATAGCGCCGTTATCGGCTGGTATTTTATTTTGAGCGAAAGATGTAAAGTTTAATCCAATAATAAAGATTAGTATAACAAAAATATTTTTCAACAAGGTAAAAATAACTATTTCTTTTACAATTCCAACTAAATTTATGCCAAATAATTTACAAAATGTTTTAATGGATCAATGTGTAAATGAGGCAATAAGTGAATGGTCAATAGTGAATAGTGAAACCTTTAAACTCTATAATTGGACCTCAGCTATTTATTATCAGAAATTATAAATATTTCTTACAAAATCGCTATTGATTTGATTTGCAAAAAAAATATAAACCTCGAAGGTTTCACTATTCACTATTGACCATTCACTTTTCTTTAGAAAGCCCCGCCTTTCGGCAGGGCTTCTGTTATCCAAACAATCCATAAAAACAAAAATCGTTATTGTTAGTACAGGACCTTTGAGGTGGATTGTTATTATTTTTTCGGCATACTGATGCCGGTCTGATAAATAGAATTCTTATATAATATTGAAACCTCTGAAACTGATAAGTTTACAGAACACACCAATGGCACAATAAAGGAATGGGAAGAGGAATGCAGTGAATGTTGCCTCATAAAATGCTCAGGTAGTTTTTTCATTAGATTTCAGATGTTACTATAACGCCGGGGATACTCTTTTATTATAGCGATCGGAAAAAATTGTGGGATTTGTTATTAACAATGGTGAATAACTTCAACAGTCATTTTTTACAAACGCCGCATATGGAGGATTTTGGGATCGGTGCTTCCCCACGGCGACAGTTTCATTACGGGCAGATCTTTGCTGATAAACCTCCACGAGCGGTTGATGAAGGTGAATTCGGCCGGTACGGGGGCCTGGTTGATATTGATGGTAAGTTTACTGTAATCGCTGTTGCTGCTCCAGGTGCCGGTATATGTATTGCCGCCACGGATTCCCGTCATTGGCCCATCGTACAATGTGTTTTTGAACAGCCTGAAAACATACCCGTTGTATTGTGCAGTAATGTCATTAGCCGTATCTATTGCCAGATCCACTACAAAATCGCGGTTGAGGATATTGCTTTCAAAATAATCTTCCAGCGTATTTCCGGTGATGCCGTTGATGTCTTTCTTGCTACAACTGTTGAGAAACAAAATGACAGCCGACAACAATAAAGCGATCAGGAAACGCCATTTAAAAAACGCCCCGTTAAAATTATCTCTTGCCCGTGTCATAGATCAGTGAATATTTTTTTGTTGCATAACTGATAAATGCACCCGCATCCAGCGTTTGGCCTGTAGCGAGCCTGCACAATTCGTCAGATAAATAATAACGCCCGTGCCGGTAAATATGTTGCTTTAACCAGTTAACAATTGTGCCATTATCGCCTGCCGCAACTTCCTTTTCCAAAGACGGGTTTTGCCCGGCAATAGCTGCATACAACTGGGCAGCATACAAACTGCCGATGCTGTAGGTTGCAAAATATCCGAAGCTGCCGTGGCTCCAATGCACATCCTGGAGGCAACCCCGCCTGTCGTCCGGGACTTCCACTCCGAGGTATTGTTTGTAAAGTTCGTTCCACACCGCGGGAATATCTCTTGTGAGGATACTTCCTTCGATCAACCCTTTTTCAATTTCATAACGGATCATTACATGAAAATGGTAGGTCAGTTCATCGGCTTCCGTACGGATCAGCGATGGCTGTACTTTGTTGATGGCTTTATAAAATTGCTGTAGTGTGATATTACTTAATTGTTGCGGAAAAACTTTTTGCAAGGAGGGATAGTTATGTTCCCAAAAAGCTATACCCCGGCCGATACAATTTTCCCACAACCTGCTCTGGCTCTCGTGTATACTCAGGCTGCAATACTCGCCTAACGGCAACCCATACTCGTTTTCGGGAAGGCCTTGTTCGTACAGGCCATGGCCACCTTCGTGTATGCAGCTCCACAACATATTGCTGAAATCGTTTTCGTCCACCCGGGTGGTGAGCCTTACGTCGTGGTTATTGAAGCTGGTGGTAAACGGATGTTCGCTCAGGTCCTGCCGCCCCGCTTCAAAATCGAACTGCATTTTTTTTAGTATCTCGATACCGAAATCCCATTGCGCCTGTTTATCAAAATGCTGAAAAAGGAATGAATCATCCACCTGCTCTTTTGTAGCAATATCCTGCAGCAGTGAACTCAGTTGTGGTTTCAACGAACCGAACAATCCATCTACTTTTTTTACTGTAAGCCCTTTGTCGTAATCGTTCATCAACGCATCGTAAGGATGTGCTGCAAACCCCAGCAGGTCAGCTTCCTGTTTTTTTAATTCAATGATGTCATTCAAGGGTTTTTCAAAAACAGCAAAACTATTTTCCTTCCTCGCCTGTATCCATGCATGAAAGCTCCTGTTGACAGCTTCGCTCATTTTTCGTACAAACGTTGCCGGTAGCTTCCGGCTTTTGTTGTAATCTTCCAGGCTCAGCTCTACATTGCGTTTTTCGTTTGCCGGCATTTCCTGCAAAACCAGCTGCTGCAATAAGTTTTCCGTGTGTTCGCTGGTAAATTGTTCATGCGCCAGTTCGCTCAGCGTGGCGATCTGCTGCCCGCGTTTATCATTACCTTTTGGCGGAAGATAGGTTTCCTGGTCCCACTGTAAAACTGCCGATGCGTATTTTACATCGGCGATTTTATGAAGAAGCTGTTTGTATTGGTCATATAAAACGGAAGACATTTTATCTTGCTTTAATGGTGTTTAAGTTAGATACGGTGATCGTTAAAACGCCCCGTATACAAAGATGACTTTGCACGCCTCTATGGAAGCTGAGCCTGGGTAGTTGATCTCTTTCGGATACCCGGTTGCGTTATAAGTATATTTACCCGTGAGATCTTCTTCGTACAAATTTATCGGGAACGAGGGCAATTGCGTGACTCTTACCAGTTGTTACCCCCATCACAATGTTTTGTAAATATAACTTTCGATATGGTAATAATTGGTACCCGACGGAAAAGCCAGCCTGTAAGGATAACCATTTGTTTTATACAGATACCTTCCTGAAAGATCTTCATCCAGCGTGCCTCCCTGGAATTCGTAATGTATCTTAAGTTTATTATTCTGGCTGCCCGACGCCATAGGGTCGAGCGTTTTAAAATTGCTGAGTTTTGCGAAAGGTGAAGGTTTGTTATCGTAAGTGTAAGTATACAGGTTGGTGAACTGGGATGCACCGCTGGGCAATATCGAGTAATGTTTATATCCCGTGATATTTCTGCCTGCATCCACCTCTGCGGTATCTACGGAATAAGAAGGCGTGGCGCTGACTGGTACGGTTCCTTCCAACACCTGCCGGGATGATAACCGAAAGATCCTCCCCGAAGCATATTCATACCGGTTAGTGATCTTTTGCAGCTGATAATAGGGTTGCCCGTTGTTCATATTATGCACGCTGTAAAAAGATGAATCATACAGGTTGCGGCCATCGGAGGTATAGAGATAAAAAGTACGGGTGGTATCGTTGCGTTGCGTAAGTGGCATACCGTTTTCAAAATCTACCTGTTGGGTCTTGTAGGGCAGCGTATCGTTTCCATTATAACTATATGTGTAGGTGGAGGCGAGTATGTTATGAACGTAAATTATTCTGGCGGTTACCCTTTTTGATGCATCATATACAAAATCCACGATCTGTGTAGTATCGCTGATACCCGAGAGGCTATCGATAGAAAATATTTTTTCGAGGTAATCCGTAGAGTCAATGGTCACGGGTGTCGGATCCGGCGGCAACACCGGACCTTCCGGAAGAGACAACTCTTTCTGGCAGGCCATGAAAAAAATAGCGGAAGCTGAAAATATTGTCAACAGTACTTTTTGTAGCTTCACAATGAACAACTTTTAGGTTAACTTTATCGAATAACTGAGCAGGAATGAAGATTAAAGATATAGCAAAAGCTTTAGAAAAAATAGCGCCATTATCCCTCCAGGAAGATTACGATAATGCTGGCCTGATCACCGGCAGCATGGATTGGGAATGTACGGGCATTATCGTTTCGCTGGATGCAACGGAAGATGTGGTGAAGGAAGCAATAGAGAAAAAATGCAACCTCATTGTGGCGCACCATCCCATCGTGTTCAAAGGTTTGAAAAAGCTCAATGAGAATAATTATGTAGAGCAAACGATCATCACTGCCATCAAAAACGATATCGCCATTTATGCCATTCATACCAATCTTGATAATGTGCTGATGGGGGTAAATGGAAAGATCGCCGATAAACTGGGGCTGGTGAACAGGAAAATATTAGCTCCGAAATCTAACCTGTTGCGTAAGCTCGCGGTATTTGTCCCGCTTACACATAAGGACATTGTGCTGGAAGCATTATTTGCGGCGGGCGCCGGGAACATCGGAAATTACAGCGAATGCAGTTTTGGTACCGAAGGTACCGGCACGTACAAAGCAGGAGAAGACACCCAGCCTTTTTTGGGCAAAAAAGGAGAAAGGCATACCGAAAATGAAGTAAAAGTGGAAGTCATTTTTCCACATTGGCTGCAAGGCAATATCATCAGCGAAATGATCAAAGCCCATCCTTACGAGGAAGTGGCTTATGATGTGTTCAGCCTGGAAAACAGCTACCAGGAGACGGGCAGCGGGCTAACGGGAGAATTGGAAAATGCCATCACTGAAACCGAAATGCTGTCTAAATTGAGGGGGATATTCCATATTCCCGCTATAAAACATACTCCCCTTACGGGTAAAAAAGTTAAAAAAGTAGCCATTTGTGGCGGAGCCGGCAGTTTCCTGATCAGACATGCAATCAATTCAGGTTCAGATATTTACATAACCGGCGACATCAAATACCATGAGTTTTTTGACGCAGAAAACAAGTTGTTACTGGCAGACATCGGGCATTATGAGAGCGAACAGTTTACACAGGAGCTGCTAATTGACATTTTAAGGGAAAAATTCCTTAACTTTGCCGTCCTAAAAACGGGCGTAAATACCAATCCTGTTCAGTATTACATCGGATAGGTAAATACCGAAAGCCCAAACCAAATCAAAAAACAAATAACACTATGGCTTCTGTTAAAGAATTTTCAGTAGAAGAAAAATTAACTTCACTGGTTCGCTTGCAAAAAATTGACAGCAAACTGGATGAAATTCAGATCTTGAAAGGCGAATTGCCGATGGAAGTAAAAGACCTGGAAGATGAGATCGAAGGGTTGCATGCACGCCAGACACGTGTGGAAGAAGAAATAAATGGTATCACAGAATTTATCCAGCAGAAGAAAGACGGGATTGTAGAAGCGCAGGCGCTGATAAAAAAATACGAAAAACAAAGCGAGAACGTAAAGAACAACCGTGAGTTTGAAGCGATCAACAAAGAGATTGAAATGCAGCAGCTGGAAGAAAAACTTTGCGAAAAACACATCAAGGACGCGACTGAAGAAATTGCTGAAAAAGCAAAACAACTGGAGTTTGCTAAAAAAGCGGTAGCTACCAAAGAAGCTAACCTGAACGGCAAAAAAGCTGAACTGGAAAAGATCATCAACGAAACTGAAAAGGAAGAAAAAGCTTACAACAAAGATGCAGCCGAAGCACGCAGCCACGTTGACGAAAGGTTGTTGCTGAGCTACGACCGTATCCGCAAAAACTACCGCAATGGCCTCTCTGTTGTACCGGTTGAAAGAGATAGCTGCGGTGGTTGTTTCCACGCGATCCCTCCTCAAAAACAAAGTGAGATCAAACTACGTAAAAAAGTAATGGTTTGCGAAAACTGCGGACGTATCCTGGTTGACAGCGAACTGAATGACAGCGTGGTGGTGAAATAATTATAAGCTTTTCAAAGGTTCAAAAAGTTCAAAGGTTCAAAAGGTTGAAATGCATTCCATTCGAATGTCAACCTTTTGAACCTTTGAACTTTTTGAACCTTTGAACTTTTGACCGGAGCTGTCACTCCTCATTCCCATCTTTTTTCTTCTTCTTTTTCTTTCCCGGATCGTAGATCTTTTGCGCTTTGTAGATCTGCATGAGGAATTCCTGCTGAAGGAAATTCGTTTCGTCTGCAGAAGAAAGGGCTACGCTTTTTATAAGCGGCCAGTCTATTTTTTTTGCATAGGGCGATTGTTTCAGTTTCAACGCAAAGGCCGTTACCGCTGCCGCGAATTTGAGTTCTTTATCTACACTGTCGATATGCTGGTAATTCGATTTTACATTATACCGAAGGTTATTGGTAGTAGTATCATTTATGGTTGTATAACGCAGGTCTACCGTAGCGATATCATCCGCAAGCGTGCTTGTTTTTGAGAGTTCATTCTGCTGTGTTGGTACCACCTGGAAAATAGCAAGGGTACTGTTGCCGCTTCCTATCTCTCCACCTTCGAGCTCGTTGGTAGATTCGTTGAGTGCTTCTTTTTTATTATCGAACCCTATCAGCCTGTATTCCTTCACCATCGAAGGATTGAACGTGACATTCATGAACACATCATTGGCAACGGCATACAGAGTTTGCGTCAGTTCCTTCACCAATACTTTTTCCGCTTCTTTGATATCATCGAGATAAGCGTAATTTCCATTTCCTTTTTTAGCAAGCGTCTGCAGTTTGGAATCTTTCAGGTTACCCATTCCCACACCCAGGCAGGTAAGGTATACACCTGTTTGTCTTTGCTTGGTCACTAATTCATCCAGGGCTTTTTCAGAAGTTTCGCCTACATTGAAATCCCCGTCAGTAGCAAGGATGATCCTGTTGTTGCCACCTTTTATAAAGGAGCTTTCCGCCAGTTTATAAGCCGCACGGATCGCTGATTCGCCCGGTGTATCGCCGGCCGCTTCGAGTTCCTCGATCGATTTTGAGATCTTATCCTTTTCGGCGCCTGACGTTGGTGGAAGCCAGATACCTACCGTTCCGCCATACATCACAATAGATACCATATCCTGCGGACGCAGGTTCTTAACGAACAACTGGAAGGCAGCTTTCAGTAAGGGCAGCCTGTTGGGCATATCCATACTTCCGGAAACATCTATGAGGAAAACAAAATTGCTTGGCGGAACTTTATCGAGATTAAGTTTTTTGGCACTTACATTCAGGAACAACAATTGGTTGGTAGCATCCCACGGACAGGAAGTAAGTTGCGATTCCAGCTTGAAGATATTTCCTTCTTCGGGCTGGCGGTAATGGAGGTTGAAATAATTCACCATTTCTTCCACTTTCACTGCATCAGGTGGCACAAGGCTTCCGCCATTGATGAAGCGGCGGACATTGCTATAAGAGGCTTTATTGACGCTCAGTGAAAAACCGGTGTTGGGATAGTTGGCCGTTTTGATGAAATCGTTTTCTACCAGTTGAAAATAAGTTTCGTTGCTGGCGGCCCAGCTGGGACGCGAACTCTGCTTAAGATCTTTCGTTACAGAAATGAGCTTGGGTTTGCTTTTGGTGGCAGCCGTAACCGATATTTTCAGCACGATGGTTTGCCATACATCTGTTTTTACCTTCACAGACCTGGTCTCATACCCGTCAAGCGAAAGTGTAAGCGAATCGTATAGCTGGTTGATGGTAATACCAAAACTGCCGGCGTTTCCCGAGGTATAGATAGCTTTTGCCCCATGTATGAATATCTTCACATTGGGCAGGCCATTGTTCTTTTCATCCTTTATTTCCCCGCGTAAATAGTATTGGCTGAATGCAGGAATTGCAAGAAGGCTAAGCAGGCAGTATATGATAAGCGGTTTCAATCAGGTCAAAAATAGCTAAAATACGGGTTTTGGTATCAATAGCTAACGAAGATACTTTTCGAATGTTGTAATCACCCCTCAATTAACTGGTAAATCTCTCTTAAATTTCTACCCAGCCCATCGTAATCCAGCCCATAACCCAGCAGGAACTTGTTGGGCACGCTGAACCCGAGGTAATCTATTTTGATGGGGTGCACCAGCGCATCGGGTTTGTGCAGCAGCGAAGCGATCTTCAAAGACGCCGGTTGCTGTGCCACCAGCTGCGGTAAGAACTCATTCAATGTTTTACCTGTATCAACGATATCTTCCACCACGATCACATGCCTGTCTTTCAAAGGCTCGTCAAGCCCGATAGAAGTGATCACATGCCCCGTGCTGCGGGTTCCTTTATACGAAGCCAGCTTGATGAAACAGATCTCCGCGTCGATCTCCAGTTCTTTGAAAAGATCCGATGCAAACATGAACGAACCATTCAGTATCGCGATGAACAACGGGCGCTTGCCTGCATATTCCCTGTTGATCTCCCCTGCCAGTCTTTTGATCTGCTCGTCTATCTGCGCTACCGTCAGGTAGGGTTGAAATTTCTTATCGTTGACCTGTATAACAGCCATGTTTATTTATTTAGATATGATCAATTTTTGTCCGATGGTAAGCTCATCAGCTTCCAGCCTGTTCCATTCACGGAGCTGCTGAACCGATACGTTGTATTTTCTTGCAATGGCATACAAACCTTCTTTTGGCTGTACTTCGTGGATCTTTGCAGCAACATCATTTTTGATCACGATGGTCTGCCCGATCGCGAGTCCCGGCCTGAGGTTGATCTTTGTGCCTTTTGCCACCACTGCATTTTCAGGCAGATTATTATACTGCATCAGGTACTGAAGCTGTACGGCATTGTTCTGGGAAATTTCATACAGGCTTTCCTTTTGCAAAGCGATATAATAATCGCGGTTGCCCTGCTTTGGTTTCTTTTCGAGGTAGATCCATTGGTCTTCTGCTACCAGGCCATCCTGTTTAAGATCGTTGTATTCCAGCAATTTTGCCAGCGCAATGTCATTGCGGGTAGCCACTGCCAGCAGCGATGTGCCTTTGAGCGCCAGCACGGCTTTAAGGCCATTGAACAGGCTCTTGCCTTTTTTGGAAGCGCTGTTGGTTTCAGTTTTTGTATCGGCATCTTCCACGATGATGGAAGGAGAGATCGTTATTTTCTTTTCTACATTATTACTATCTACTACCACCGGAGATATCACTACACTTTCTCCGGCCGCTTCCGGCGAATCGAATTGCTGCAGGTTGTTGGTCTCAATGTTTTTTATGAGGATCATCGGGTATTTCGGATTAGTAGCATAACCTGCTTTCTTCAATCCATAAGCCCATCCTTTGTAATCTGTAGGTTCGAGTTGAAAAAGCGAAGCATAACGTCCATTGTTGCGCAGGAAGTCGCTGTGATCGCGGTAGCTGTCTTCTGCATTCCTGTATTTCCGGAAACACTCATTGGGCGCATCATCGGTGTGGGTTACAGATTCACCCGTCCAGTTACTTTTACATTTTATGCCAAAATGATTGTTGGATCTTTTCACCAGGTCACTGTTGCCACTTTCCGTTTCGAGCAGGCCCTGCGCCAGCGTAATGGAAGCCGGGATACCCGAGCGTTTCATTTCCGCGATAGCGATATCCTTGTACGTATTGATGTATTCCTGTACGGTGATGGTCTGCCCGAAAGAACAGTACATCATTAAAGAACAGATCGCTACAGTAATAATTTTTTTCATTCCATCATTTTTTTCTGATCAGCATCAAGCCGTCCCTTACTGTTAGTAATACCTGTTGCACTCTCTGATCCTTTGCCACATGTGCATTGAATGCCTGTATGGCCAATGCATTTTTGCCTTTCACTTCTTCTTCCAGCACCTGCCCGTGAAAAAGCACATTATCCGCCAGGATATACCCCCCTGGTTTTATAAGCGGCAAAGTTAATTCGTAATAGTCAATATAACTCACTTTATCAGCATCAATAAAAACTATATCCCAGGCCTCCTTCAGTGTAGGAATGATGGTTCTGGCATCACCAGTGTGTAAGCGTATATTTTTTGTGGCGCCTGCTTTTTCAAAATTGGCCAATGATGTAGCTGCATCTTCTTCGCGTATTTCAATGGTATGCAGCAGGCCGTTTTCTTCCAGCCCTTTTGCCAGGCATAAGGCACTGAAGCCGGTGAATGTCCCTATTTCGAGAATGCGTTGCGGACGTATCATACGGCTGATTATTTCGAGAAAAACCCCCTGTACATGCCCGCTGAGCATGTGCGCATGCGGATGTTGCGCATAGGTTTCACGGGCAACTTCTTCCGAAACCGCATCCAGCGCCGAAGAGAATTTTTCTGAATATTGTTCCGCTTTTATATTTACAAGCTCCGTCATATTTTTTCAACCACTGTTTTCTTTGATACCAGCCATAGACCGATAAAAGTGAGCAGGCCGTTTACGATCAGCAGTTCGGAACCAATCTGGAAACCGCCGAGTAATTCTTTTTGAAATTTATCCAGGACAAAACAAATCAGCGGTGCTGCAATGCAGACAACCGGCACCAGTTTATCATGCACCTGTTTTTTAGTAAGAATACCGAATGTGAACAGCCCCAGTAACGGACCATAAGTATATGCCGCCACTTTCAGGATCACATTGATCATACTCGGATCGTTTACTTTGTAAAATACTAATACGAACAAAAGGAATACTGCTGCCACAGTAAGATGTATCCGTTGTCTTATTTTTTTCTTCTTCGCTTCGCTCCAATCTTCTCTTCTCTGCATACCGAGTATATCGATGCAGAATGAAGAAGTGAGTGCGGTGATGGCTCCATCTGCACTCGGGAACAATGCCGATATAAGCGCTATGATAAAAATGATTGAAACGATGGAAGGCATATGGTTCAATGCCAGATCGGGAAATAACTTATCTCCAGTACTGGTGACTGCCTGCTGTGCGCCATAAAGGTGCAATAGCCCGCCCAGGAAAAGGAAGATGAAGATCACCACTACCATGATGAGCGAAAGGGTGATGATATTTTTCTGCGAATCTTTCAGGCGTTTTACGGAGATCGTTTTTTGCATCATTTCCTGATCCATACCCGTCATGGTGATGGTGATGAATGCACCGGCAAGTATCTGTTTCACAAAAAACAATTTGTTGCCGGGATCGGTGAAGAATATTTTCGAATATCCTTTATCATTCATGGAAGAAATGGCTTCGCCAAAACTGAGCCCCATAGTATGTAAGATGTAAACCACGCAAACGATGAGCCCCGTAAGCATGAACGTTGTCTGAAGCGTATCGGTGAATACGATGGTCTTCACACCACCTTCGTAAGTGTAGATCAGGATCATCACCAGGATGATGAGAGTGGTAACCCAGAAGGGAACGCCAAGGCTGGATAAAATGGAGTCCTGCAGTATTTTTACAACAAGGTAAAGCCGTGCAGTTGCGCCAAGTGTTCGGGAAAGAATGAAAAAAGCGGCGCCTGTTTTGTACGATTTGATACCGAGCCTGGTGCTTAGGTAATTATATATGGAGGTAAGATTGAGGCGGTAATAAAGCGGCAGCAGCACATAGGCTATCACGAAATACCCGATAAGGTAACCGATCACGATCTGGAAATACGCGAAGGAATCTTTTCCTACACCTCCCGGGACGCTTACAAATGTTACTCCCGACAGGGAAGTTCCGATCATCCCGAATGCCACCAGCATCCAGTTGGAGTTCCTGTTGCCAATGAAAAAAGATTCGTTATCGGAATTCTTACTCGTGTACCAGGCCACACCAAGCAATAAAAGGAAGTAACCAATCACAAAAGCGAGCAAAACTGTAGGAGACATAAAGATATATTTACGTAAAAATAAGCTTGAAAATAGAAAAAAACTTTGTGTCTTTGCTCTTTATTAATTTTTAACTTATGCAGATAAGATCCATTGCTGTTTTTTGCGGCAGCAAAACCGGTGCAAACCCTTTGTTTGAAGAACATACCAGGCAACTCGGAAAACTTTTGGCAGAGCGGGAGATCACCGTGATCTATGGTGGTGGAAATAAGGGCCTGATGGGCGCTATAGCAAATTCCACCCTGGAAGCAAATGGAAAAGTGATCGGCATCATCCCGAAGATGCTGAGCGAACGGGAGCATCAGCATTTCGGGCTTACAGAGATAACCGTGGTGGAAACCATGCATATCCGCAAACAAATGCTCTATGAAAAAAGTGATGCGGCTATCATTTTACCCGGCGGGTATGGCACACTCGATGAAGTATTTGAAATGCTCACCTGGAACCAGCTGAGCATTCACGATAAACGTATTTTCATTTTGAACAGCGGCGGATTTTACGATCACCTGATCGCACACATCCATGCCATGGACAAGGAGATTTTTTTATACAGCCACCCGGATAATCAGATGACTGTATTGAATACGCCGGAGGAATTGCTGGGGTATATTTAAACCCGCCTTCGACAGGCTCAGGCTGACAGACAACCACCTTCAACAGGCTCAGACTGACAGACAACCACCTTCAACAGGCTCAGACTAACACAAACGCCTTCGACAAGCTCATCCTAACAGTAACTGTCAGCCTGAGCTTGTCGAAGGCGGGTTAAGTACTCTACAGCAAGGCATTCGAAGCCAGGCCAAAGAAAATTTTAATCGTCACTGGTGCGCCTGCCGCGTACTACCTTGTTTTGAAACAAGGCGATGTTGTATCCTGCACGGATGATCGGTATCACCCTTTTGCCGCCACCGCTGGTATTATAATCTATATAAGGAGAATTTTTTGAACCGGCTACATCGAAAGCCACTGAGAAATAATAAAATGAATTACTGCCTTCTTCCCTGCCGCCTGCATAACCTGCACCCAGCAATAAACTACTGGCATTGTAATTAAATTTATCAGTCGGCTGACTGTTAGCATAAATGAGTTTATATTTGATGATATTGTATTCGTACTGTGCCTGAAGGAACAGAAACTTTAGCGGAAACACCCGCACAAATGCACCCGGGCCATAAATTGTCTGCCGAACCTTTCCCAGATAATTATAATAGTATGGATCGTATTGCCTTTGCGAAATATAATTGATACCAGCGCTAACCGCAACATCCAGATATCTATTTACGCTATAGCCAAAATAAGGGCTGATACCAAGTGCGGTAGTTCCTCCACCCAATGAAACATTCACCGATCCTCCTGTAAACAGGTTTTCTTTTTTGAATCCTCCTTTTTGATCATCATCGTCATCGGACTCCTTCTGTGCAAAAGCATTAACAGAAAACAATGTTACTAACAGTAAAGAATAAACGCTCTTCATGGTTATTATTTTATAATGAATCAAATATCTTCCCTTTGTTGAGTATGTTGTTGGGATCAAATGCTTTTTTTATTCCCCTCATCAGTTCCAGGTTGGCCTCTTCAAATACGATGTCCATGTATTCCTTTTGTATCAACCCTATTCCATGCTCGCCACTGATGGTGCCGCCGAGTGAACTTACCAGCCTGAACAAAGCTTTCAGGGCAGGTATCACTTCAGGATTGTTGAGACTGTAAATGCTGCCTTCTTTTTTGATGCGGATATGCAGGTTACCATCACCCGCATGGCCGTAACAAACTACCTTGAAATCATATTCTTTACCCAATGCCTTCACCCCATGGATCAATGCCGGAAGGTTTGCCCTTGGTACCACCGTATCTTCTTCGATGGTGTAACCAACGAGTTTAACGGCTTCGGCAACACGCCTGCGCAATTTCCAGAGCTCGGCTTTTTGCTGGGCATCGTCTGCAAAGAATATCTCCCCGCAATCGAAGTCGAGCAACACTGTTGAAATGGCTTCCATCTCCGCCATCAACGTGTCCAGGTGATTGCCATCCACTTCAATGATCAGGTGAGCAGCCACGCCATCATCCACCGGTACCACGCTGCTGTCTACAAATTCGCTCACTATCTTCAAGGCATCAATTTCCACCAGTTCCAGCGCACTGGGCGTAAAGCCTGCACGGAAGATCGCACTCACGGCCGCACCCGCTTTTTCAAGATCATTGAAAGGTACGAGCATCAGCAGATCAAACTTAGGGTGCGGTAGTAATTTTAGCACTATTTTAGTAACTAACCCCAGCGTGCCTTCGCTGCCCACTACCAGTTGTGTGAGATTATACCCGGTTGAATTCTTCAATACATTGGCGCCTGTCCAGATGATATCGCCGGAAGGCAATACTACCTGCAGGTTGAGCACATAATCCTTTACCACGCCATATTTCACCGCTTTAGGGCCACCGCTGTTTTCGGCGATGTTGCCGCCGATAAAACAACTTCCCCTGCTGCTCGGATCGGGTGGGTAAAACAAGCCTTTTTCTTTCACGGCATTTTGCAGTACTTCAGTTATCACACCGGGCTCGGTAGTCACCTGCAGGTTGCGTTCATCGATCTCGATGATGGAATTCATTCTTTCGAAGGAAACCAATACACCACCAAGATGAGGCAATGCACCACCACTCAGGCCTGGACCGGCTCCACGCGGGGTAACAGGTATCCTGTGTTCATTACAGATCTTCATCACGCTGCTGAGTTCTTCGGCAGTACGTGGTTTGATTACGATGTCGGGGAGAAAATGAAGGTTCTCTGTTTCGTCATGCGCATAATTATTGAGGCTTTCTTCGTCGGTAAAAACGTATTGTTCGCCCAATATCTGCCTGAAAGAAGAGAGGTGTGCCAGGAAGTCCGCAGTATCTTTTGTAGTCAAAGCCATGAAAAATATTTGCGCAAAAATCGTAAAAAAAGCTGAACGCCGACCACTTTATTGTAAAGCAGTTTTTTTCAGGTCTTTCAATAAAGTGGCAGGCATTAAAATTTCGGACAAAGCGATTGCCTGTCTACGTTAGTTGGGTAAAACCCTTTTTTGATCAGGCTGAATTCGCTCGCGCCTCTCGAATTATTGTAATTTTTAAGGGAAGAGGTGGTTACATCATAACTGAATGTAAATTTCAGCGTGCCTAGTTCCAATCCTACCACCGGGATCACGGCATCCTGGTAGCGATAGTACAAACCTGCTATCAGTTGCTTTTCGCCGAATTCCGAAAGATTGTAATTGGCATTCATACCACCGGTAAGTTCCCGGGAGCCGGCCTGTGTAGTGAAATATACATTGGGGTTGATGATCACCCTCTCATGTACTTTGAGGATCGCGTTCACAAAGCCGATATGCCTCATCGGGATGATGCCATCGGATGTCTGGTCGTTGAAAAAAGTCTCCCTTGGTTTATTTACATGATGGATGGAATACCCGGCATTAATGTATACATTTTCCTGCGGGAAATAAGCATAGTTCATGCCCACCTGCATATCAAAATAACTGACGCTGGTATTTTGCAATATGACAGAACTAGGTATCTGAGCATCGAAGAATTTACCGTCGAACTGATCAGGAAATTTCAAGGCGCTCTGATCGATCCTTTTTTGCGCCCAGCCAAGATTGAAACCGGCGCTCAGCAGGCTGCTGTTTCCCAGCAACTGGTGATAAGCTACAGAACCGTATACTTTCGTTGAACGCAAGGCCCCGCTGCCGGCCACATCGCTCAATATCATTCCACCTACACCTACCCAGCCATTTTCGAGGCGTTCTTTAAAAAGTTGGGCATCGCCGAAGGCACTCATCGTTTTGTATGGTTCCGCCATGATATTGCTCCATTGATTGCGGTAATGCACACCTATCCTGTAGTCCGCATCCGGAATGAAACCGGTGTTGGCAGGATTGGTGGTGAGCGGCGAATTGAAGAACTGCGAAAAATGCAGATCCTGCGCAAACGCTCCCGCAACCAGCAACAATAAGGTATTTAATAATATGATCTTTTTTATCCTCATTAATTTTTACTCCCCTGTTTATTTATCTCAATAAAGTAATATCGCCTGTTTTTCTTGTCTTTTTCCCATCACTGAATTCGGCATCGAGTGTATAGGTATATACATCCAGCGGTTGGAGTTTGCCTTTGTAAGTGCCATCCCAGCCGTTGTCTTTGTTAGTGCTTTCAAATAATACCTGCCCCCATCGGTTGTATACCCTCCAGATCATTCTGGTGATGCCAAATCCACGGACCTTCACTATTCCGTTTTCGCCAAACCTTCCGGGGGTAAATGCGTTAGGCACATCCAGCAACGGCAACACGATCACGCGTACCCGCAACGGGAACGTATCCGTACAGCCCGCCTGGTTGTAAGCGATCAGTTCGGCATCATAAGTGCCGGTGGCATTGTACTCGTGTTTGGGTTCAAACACGGTAGAACTTTGTCCATCGCCGAAATTCCATAACCAGCGGATGGCGCCCTGCGAAGACTGGTTGCCGAATTGCACCGGCACGTTTTCCTGTGGCGGATTAGGCGACCAGGTAGCTTGCGCAATCGGTTTTGGTAAAACGTTGATGGTAAAATAGGCCGATGTATCCCTGAGGTTACAGGTATTGAGATCGGTAGCGATCAGCCTTACCCGGTAAGTGCCTGGTGTGGTAAAAGTGTAAGTAGGATTTTCTGCTGTAGAGAAGATCGTACCATTATCAAATTGCCATTGCCAGGTTACCCCCGCTTCAGAGTTGTTGTCGAAAGAAGCCGTGTACGGTGCACAACCAAGCGCGTCGGTAGCAAAAATGGCTTTTACAAATGCATCGATCCTGATCGTTCTCTCCACCGTATCGGGGGCGTTACAGAACGTTTCGTCTATCAGGAACAACTGTACTTTGTACTCCCCTGCTTGTGCGTAGGTATGCACCCGCGGAGGATTGTAACCGACCGTGTCCCTGGGCGAACCATCGCCATAATCCCATACGAATGTGCGTGGGCCAAATGCCGGGAACAGCGGAGTACTGGTATTGGTATACTGCATGGTCAGGCTTTGGCAGGGGGGAAGTTTTACACTGGCGAAACTCAGGTTCACCTCGTTGTTACCTGCTTTAATATTGATGTAAACTGTATCCCTCACGTTACACGTGCTGCTGTCTTCTGCTATCAACATTACCCGGTATGTACCTGCAACGGTGTATTGGTGCGAAGAAGTATTTTGTGGTTTATAAGTCGTATCCCTTTTTGATCCATCCCCATAATCCCAGATGTATTTTTTTGCGAGCAAAAGGCTATCCCTGAAATTTACCGTAAATGGTATACAGGCCACCGTATCATTGGCTACACCGTTGATGGAGGTTTTGATGCTGGCACTTACGCCCGCAAAGTTCATCGCGATTTTTACCGCCGCCTGGTTACAGGCCCTGCTTGAGTTTCGTGGGCCCCATACTCCTGCCGTGATGGGGAATACCCCTCCAGAACAATTGGCGCAGATAGCCTGGTAGATCACACCATTCTCATCAAACCGGCTGGTTCCTCCATCCACATGATCACCGGTTCCCCCGTTTTGTCCGAACACAGAAGCGAACAGGCAACTTTGCGCATTTTTTTCCAATACGAAAAAATAAAAATCGCTTCCGTCGGGGGCAAATCTTCCAGCGAGTGGATTTACTTCAGGAAGGTTGAATGTATTACCTGTGGAATAACGCTGGCTATTATTGATCCCCCCTCCCCAACCGGATACATATACATTTTCGCAACGGTCTACCAGGAAGGCAATAGGTGAAATGTTCGGATCATTGGAAGCTGTACCAAAAACAGTAGAATATACGTAGGCCGAAAAATCGGGTTGAAGTTTAGAGATGAACTGTTTGGAGCCTGCGTTGCTGTAATTCGCATTCAGCACCTGCCAGGTACCAGTGGTGGTTCCCATTACATAAGGGAAACCGCTCCGGTCGAATTTTAATCCATAAACAAGATCAATTTGTGGTGTGCCGAGATAAGTTGTTTTAAGCAAAGCCGAACCGTCGCTTCTTAACTGGGTTACAAACCCATCGGCTATACCCCCCTGAAAAGTGGATTGAATAACTCCTGCAGTATTACCCGGAAGATTGGAACTAGCCGTACCTCCTGCGATGTAGAGGTTGCCGGTAACCGGGCTGATACTTGCTACGAAGCAGGCATCATCTTCATTTCCGCCAAAATATGTACTGAAAAGCGGGGTAGACAAAGTAGGGTTGAATTTAAGGATCACCCCATCCTGCTTGCCCCCGAGGGATGTTTGTATGGTAGAATTCCTTACAGGAAAATCGGTCGATTGTGTAGAGGATGCGAGATAAATATTATTACTTCCGTCGATGATCACTTCGCTGCGGGCATCGTCGCCATAATTTCTGCGCAGGCTTTTTGCCCCATCGACATCATCGTATTTAGGATTGATATTTACCCCGTCATTGGCGGTACCGCCTACCCTTACTGAGCCAATCAAAGCAGTACCGGCCGCATTGAGCTTGGTGATGACGATATCCTGTTCGCCACAATCGCCTAAAAAATTATTGGCCGGAAAAACAGGATAGCTTGTACCACCTGTTTTTGGGGAATTGGTTCTTCCTGCAATGATGAGATTACCCTGGGCATCGCTGATCATGCTATGGGGTTGTTCATTTCCAGCTCCGCCGATGTAAGTAGCATATAACCGGTTGGTACCATTGGCCGACAACTTCATGATGGCCATATCGTACCCGCCTGAAAGCCTGTTTTCATCTACCCCGCCATTCCAGGTAATATCATATGCCCCTGCAGAAACGGGATAGCCAACACCAAATACAACGCCCCCTGCAAAAAAACTTCCATCGGGGCCCGGTGTTGCCGTATATCCCCAATTGTCGGCCGTGCTTCCCGTAAAAGTGGAGAACACGATCGTAGGATCGATGATCAGTGTTTTGGTAAGATCGTAATTTTTAACCTGGAAACTCACCACATTATCCCTTACCATGTATTTGCAATCCACTTCCTGCCGCTTGTCAGTAGAAGGCTGGTACGAATAGGGAAATAATTCCTTCACGTCGCCGAAAGGTGTGGTAATGATCAGTTCCTTGTCTTTGACGCTGATGCTTTTTGGCCCGTCGTACTGCATCGCGATGGCATTTACATTCCCCCCGGGATAAACGATGAAATCGTATTTCATTTTTCCGCCGCTGGTGTAATACCGTACGTCGATGTTGGGATAAATATTCTTGTAGGTCACTTCCTGGTAGATCTTGCAATCCGAAGCCCAATTGGACCTGTCGCCTATAAAATAATTATTGTAGGAATTCAATGCTTTTTCCGCCACTCGTGGCGCATTCTCCGAACCACCGAGGAATTTTACTTTGTAGGCGAAAGAATGAAGGATGAAAGGTTTGTTAACGGCAGGTTCTTTACTTTTTGCAGCCGCACCTGCAGTGGAATCATTGCCGTGGCTATGCCCATGCATCCGCCCGGATAAAGCATCAAGGTCCTCCGTCTTGTGGAGCAATACGGTAAAGCCTTTTTTCTCCAGGTAAAATGAACCGGCGTTGAAATCGCCGCGATAGTTCACGGCAGCGTTCCATTGTCCTTTATTTTGTACGAATTCGATTTGGGCTGATGCACACACAGGCAGTAGAAGCGGTGCTCCGGTCAGCATCAGGCAGGAAAATATTTTAGTAAAAAATCTCAAGTATTTTTATTTACAATTTAATTATAATAAACGTAATTTTCTAAGCTTTCGCCGGGTAAAAATGAATGTTTGTATTTGCTTTAACGTATTAGGTAATTTATTTACGCAATCTTGCTCCATTTAGTCTTGGCTTTATGCTGGTGGAGAAAGTTTTTTACCGGCAAATTTTCAGCCAAACTGATATCGGGGTCTTTTTCCAGCAATGCTTCTACGGTTTCCCTGGCTGCTTCCAGCATCTGTTTGTCGTTTACGAGGCTGGCCAGCCTGAAATTCAAGGCCCCGCTCTGCCGTGTACCTTCAATTTCGCCGGGGCCGCGGAGTTCAAGGTCTTTTTCGGCTATGTCGAAGCCGTCGTTGGTAGCCACCATTATCTTCAGCCTTTCCCGGGCATCGTTGGATACTTTACGCCCGGTAAGCAGGATGCAATAACTTTTATCGGCGCCACGCCCAACCCTGCCCCTTAGCTGGTGCAGCTGCGAAAGCCCGAATTTTTCCGCACTCTCGATCACCATCACCGAGGCATTGGGCACATTTACACCCACTTCTATCACTGTGGTACTAACCATAATCTGAGTATCACCCGTTACAAAACGCTGCATGTTAGTCTCTTTTTGTTCTATCGGTTGTTTGCCATGCACCATGCTGATCCAGTATTTCGGTTCGGGAAAAAATGATTTCACTTCTTCAAAGCCTTTCATCAGGTTTTCGTAATCCAGCTTGCTGCTTTCTTCTATGAGCGGGTATATGATGTAAGCCTGCCGGCCTTTCGCCACTTCTTCCTTAATAAAATCCATCACCTGCGGCCGTGCTGTTTCATTTCGGTGTATCGTATTGATAGGTTGCCTGCCGGGCGGCAATTCGTCCATCACACTGTAGTCAAGATCCCCGTAAGCAGTAAGCGCCAGTGTTCGCGGAATGGGGGTGGCCGTCATCACCAGCACATGCGGCGGGATGTCGTTCTTTTTCCATAATTGCGCCCGTTGTGCTACACCGAATTTATGTTGTTCATCCACCACCGCAAATCCAAGATTTTGAAACGCTACTTTATCTTCTATAACGGCATGGGTGCCAATAAGTATCTGTACCTCGCCATCGGCTACCTGCTGCAGGATGGCTTTGCGGGCTTTGCCTTTGGTGGAGCCCGTGAGTATCTTCACATTTACCGGAAGTTCCTGCAATGCGGAAGAGATACTTTGGTAATGCTGCTGCGCCAGTATCTCTGTTGGCGCCATCAGTACACTCTGGAAGCCATTATCGGCCGCTATCAGCATACTCAGCAGGGCTACCATCGTTTTGCCACTGCCTACATCGCCCTGCAACAGGCGGTTCATCTGCCGCCCGCTGCCCGCATCTTTCCTGATCTCCTTTAGCACCCTTTTTTGTGCATTGGTAAGTTCAAAAGAAAGATAGTCTTTGTAAAAACTGTTGAACAACGGCCCTACTTTATCGAATACCACTCCGCGACTGAAACGGTGCCGCTGGATGCGGACAAGGTTCATGCGGAGCTGCGCAAAAAAGAGTTCCTCAAATTTCAATCGCCGCAATGCGTGCTGGTAATGTTTTTCGGAAGCAGGAAGATGTATCTGGGAAAAAGCCTGGTAACGGGAAACCAGCTTATATTTTTCCAATATTTCTTTCGGAAGATTTTCAGGGAGGTCTTTTTCCTGTATCCGTTGAAAAAGTTCTTTTACCAATTTACCGAAAGCATTCCCCGAAAGGGATTTCGCTTTCAGTTTTTCTGTGGTGGGATATACGGGCTCCAGGTGTTGCTTGCCGGATGAATTTTCTTTGGTGTAATTTTCTATATCGGGATGCGCCACCTGTGGCGTTCCCATGAAAAAGCTGAGTTTGCCAAACACCAGATATTGCTGACCTGGCTGCAATATTTTTTGCACCCAATTGATTCCCTGGAACCATACTAGTTCTATCACCCCGCTCTGATCTTTCAGTTTTCCCACCAACCTTCTGCCGCGGTTCTCACCCATCAGTTCCAGGCTCAGAAGTTTTCCGCCAACATAGGCGTATTCCGCCGAAGGCGATAAGGAACCGATCTGGTCTACATTGGTGCGGTCGATATGCCTGAACGGATAATGTTCCAGCAGGTCTTTAAAAGTGTGGATGTTGAGTTCTTTGCGAAGCAGGTCGCCTTTTTGGGCTGAGATACCGGTGAGGTATTCGATGGGAGTTGATAGTATGGTGGCTTCGCTCGTCAATGTTTAAAAGGTTCAAAGGGTTCAAAATGTTCAAAATGTTGTTGAACCTCCTGAACATTTTGAACCGATTGAACCTATGCAACTCATTATTTGTTTCGGGTGCCTTTATGCTGGAAGCTGCGCTTCTTACCTCCCGATGATCTCTTTTCAAATACGGGGTTGTAAGCCGGCTGCTCGCCGAATATTTCGGGCAAAGGCATCTTGGGCACTTCTTTTTCCAGTAATTTTTCTATCGATAAAAATTTGCGTTGTTCTTTTACACTCACCAACGTGAAGGCAGTACCGTCGGCTTCGGCCCTCGCGGTACGCCCGATGCGGTGTACATAATCTTCACCATCGTGCGGCACATCAAAGTTGATCACCAGCTCGATGTTGTCGATATCTATGCCACGGCTGAGGATATCCGTAGCTACCAGCACCGGTAATCTTCCGCTGCGGTATTGCATGAGGATGTCTTCGCGGCTTTCCTGCTCCAGGTCGCTGTGTATCTCCCCGGCTTTGATGCCTGCTTTTTTGAGGTCGCGGGTAAGCTGTTTTACATTCAGCTTGCTGCTGCAGAATATCACCACTTTCTTCAGGTGGTTCTCTTTCAGCAGGTGAATGATGAGCGGATTTTTTTGTGCATCGTATACCATGTAAGCCTGCTGGATGATCTTTTCAGGCGGTTTGCTGATGGAGATGTTTATTTCCGCCGGATTGGTAAGGATGGTGCGTGCCAGCTGCCTGATCTTTGGCGGCATGGTGGCGGAGAAAAGCAGGTTCTGCCTTTTTTCCGGCAGGTGTTTTATGATGAACATGATGTCATCAAAAAAGCCCATGTCGAGCATCCTGTCGGCCTCATCCAGTACAAGGTATTTGAGCTGGTTAAGCTTTACATAGCCCATTTTGATATGCGCCATCATTTTACCGGGCGTACACACCACTATGTCGGCACCCATGCTCAACGCTTTTTTTTCCTGAACAAAAGCATTTCCATCGCCTCCGCCAAACACGGCAATCGAACTGATGGAAGTAAAATAGGATAACCCTTCCAGATGCTGTGCTATCTGTATAGCCAGCTCGCGGGTGGGCACTATCACCAGGGATGTGATGCCATCGCCGCTTTGCGGAGCCGTAATGATTTTGTTGATCAGTGGTAACAGGAAAGCGGCCGTTTTACCGGTTCCTGTCTGCGCCGAAGCGATAATATCCCTCCCTTCCAAAATGAGTGGAATTACCTGTGCCTGTACGGGGGTGGCTTCATCGTAATTGGAAGCATCGATGCCATCCAGTAATCTATCGTCAAATCCGAATTCTGTAAACTTCAAAATATATACTGTATTTAATTATGTTATAAAGATAACCAATATAGTTAGAATGCCGGTTAAAAGCAGGCATAGGGCCGGTATATACGAAAGAAATTAGCGTATTTCGTAAAAATTCGGGTACTTTGGCGAAATGGTCAGGCATCTTCCTGATAAGACGCTTTGGAAGTATTGCAGCAGACGTGTGACAATTTAAATTCAGCTTAATACGTCTGACACAAATCGTGTCGGATGGATTTTAATTTTCCTGGTTGACACAGATCGTGTCGGATCGATTTTATTTTTTTTGGTTGACACAAATTGTGTCAGCCTGAATTTTATCTTATCGGCTGACACAAAGGATAAAGAGCAGAAGATAGCTATACCTCCTGGTACAAATAAAAAAAAGATTATGATTAAAGTCGGAGAATATAATTTATTGAAAGTATTACGCGAAGTGGATTTCGGGGTATACCTCGACGATGGCGGGGAAGGCATATTGTTACCTAAGAGGTTTGTGCCTGCCAATACGAAACCCGGCGATGAAATAAAAGTATTCATCTACCACGACAGCGAGGGCAGGCTGATCGCCACTACACAACAACCTCTCGGCGTTTTGGGAGATATTGTAAAACTAAGGGCAGTTACCGTTACCCCGCAGGGGGCTTTTCTCGATTTCGGGTTGATGAAAGATCTTTTCGTTCCAAAATCCCAGCAACTGGTGGGCATGCGGCCAAATGGTGAATACCTGGTGAAGATCTATCTTGATGAGCAGACAGGAAGGATTGCCGCTACCGAGCGGATCGAGCAGGACCTGGGCAATGATCAGCTGACGGTAAAAGAACTGGATGTGGTAGACCTCATCGTTTTTCGCCGTACCGATATCGGCTACCTGATGATCATCAATAACCAACATACCGGGGTATTACATTTCAACGAGATCTACCGCACCATTGGCGAAGGCGATAAATTCAAAGGGTTCATCAAAAAGATCTACCCTGCAGATAACAAGATCGATGTTGCTGCCGGCAAGCCGGGATATGCACGCGTGGAAGACGAAACAGAAAAGATCATCCGGTTGTTAAAAGAAAATAATGGTTTTCTACCTTACCACGATAAATCCGATCCGGAAGCGATCTATGAATTTTTCGGCATGAGCAAAAAGACCTTCAAGATGACCACGGGAAATCTGTACAGGCAGAAGAAGATAACATTTGAAGACGGGGGCATAAGACTAAGCTGAGGGCAGACGACCGATGAACGACCACCGACCACAGACGATAGATCACAGACATTTCTTCAGGATTCCGCTCTGTAAATATTTTCAAACTTTATCCGGTTGGCCTCGTCAGACATAGGGCTCGTCGGTCGTCGCTCGTCAGTCGTCTGCTTTCTATTTCTTAAACATTTTTGCTGTGAGGTCTTTATCGTGCCCGTAAATATCATCTGCAAAATGCAGCAGCCCTTCATCATCTACCCAGGCGGTGTAATAGGTGATGAGTACCGGTACCGCAGGTTTTATCCTCACATACTTTTCCTTGTTGAGATGCATGGCTGAGTCGATCTTTCCGGCATTCCAGGAGGTATCGGATTGCAGCAGGTAATTCGCCATTTTCGCCGGTTCGCTCAGGCGGATGCAACCATGGCTATATGCACGTTTGTCGTTCTTGAACAATCCTTTTGAAGGGGTATCGTGAAAATAAATATCGTAGCTGTTAGGAAAAAGGAACTTCACCCTTCCCAATGAATTATTGCCGCCGGGTTTTTGCCTTACACGGGGGATACCATTGCCCCAGCTACCCACCACTTCCATATTTTGCCTGGCTAAATAAGCATTGCCGCTGCGGGCTATACCGGGCGCAATTTCTTTTTTAGAAATGCTGTAAGGCACATTCCAGTACGGACTGAATACAACAGTGTTGAGGTTGCCGGTAAACATGGTTGTTTTGCTCCCCTGCTTCCCTACCACCACTACCATGTCGAATACTTTTGTCTTGCCATCTTTTACATGCAGAATGAATTCGGGAATATTAACGGTGATGAGTTTCCCTTCGGGTTCGCTCACCAGCCATTGTGTACGACTCAGGTTGATGAGGATCTGCGATATCCTTTTTTCCACCGGCACGTTCAGGTCTTTGATCTGGTTGTCGGTAAGTTTACCGGTAGGCTTGTAACCATGCCGTACCTGGAATTTCCTGACAGCAGAATCAAGCTCTTCGTTGAAAAATTCCGTACTGTCGTTTACCGCGAGATCGCCGGTTATGAACAAATGCTCTTTCAGTATGGCTATCTGTTTTGACGTATCGGCCGAAGCAAATTCTTTGGCATTGACAGATAGTTTCGGCCAGCCGCCGTTCTTTTGTATTTCCACATATTTTACAAGTTGCTCTTTTAATTTTTTGTAGGAAGGGTTTACTCCTTCGTAATATTTTTTATCCTGGTTCTCTGCATCCAGCAGGTTGCTTACAAGCGAATCCGGATGTTGTTTTCTTACAGGAATGAAACTTTCGAGTTCTTTGCGTTCCACAAAACCTTTATCATAATTCAGTAGCGCGAACATGATATAATGATGCGTCATCTTCAATTCGGTATTTAGCAGTACCGGATCCCTGGAAGTCCATCTGGTAGCCGTATCATCATCTGCCACGTAATTATCCATCCGCTTTTGCAACACACTATCGATAAGGCTTTTGCCATTGGCATAAGTGGTGAGGTAACTGTGCATGTTCCAGAAGCCGCGTGCCTGCTCGGTTGGGCCATCCTTGGAAAACCAGGAAAACTGGTAGTTACGGGCATTGTAAAAACTGATCATCCTGGAGCCCACTGAAGCGTCGATCTTATTATCCACCAGGTACTTTACCAGCGAACTGCTGTCGAAAAATATACGGCTGTAAGAATTGGTGGTATCGATGCTGTAATCCCTTGGTGTGATATTGGCTTCAGCTTTAAATTCTTCAGGATGAAACTCCTCGAATTTTTCTTCTATAGCCACAACTTCAGGAACTTCCTTGTCCTTTTTTTTATTGGTACAGGAAAAGAATGTGATAGAAGTAAGAATAATAAGTGTAAAAATTTTCAATTTCATACCGGGGTGTTTCGGGTAAATTTTATGCAAATTACTTATTATGCAGAAGTATTGTAAGAAATGCTTCGTTAATATTACCGGCCACTAAAATAAACGGCCAGGCTATTTTGCGAAGATCATTCTGATCAGGAAAGTGAAAGCGCTATGCACAATCCCGTAAAATCTTTTAGTTGATAAATGATAAATTTTATTGACTACTAACATACTTCAGACCCAGAGCCGGAGATAAAAATCGAAGTTGACACTTTATTTACAGTATAATCAATATGAAATTTGTATTTTGCGCCCGCAAAATTTCCTTAAAACAAAAAATCATCCATGAAAAAAATTTATGCTTTACTCTTCCTCTCGTTAGGGTATCACCTGGCTTTTTCGCAATGTACGCCGGCCACGGTAAGAGGAACCTCCACCATCAATACCCCTAACTATCCTTTGAACACGGCCTTTAACACCAGCACAACGTCTACGGGTGTTATCAACAACCTTAGTAGCGGAATGTTCAGTTTTACAGGCGCTGTAGCCGGAACTGCTGTCTGGTCAGGGGGTGTTCAGGTCCAAAACGATGCTACAGTAGGTAACTACATCTATGTACAGCCTACCAGTACCGACAATGCCACTTCGGCAAATGCAGCTACTTACACTATACAGTTTGCGGAGCCTGTTACTAACTTCAGCCTTCGTTGTGCAGGCCTCAACAACCTCGATCAGGTGATCATCAACGCATTCAATGGCGCTACACCCGTTACCATTTCTGCCGCTAACTTCAGCGATAACGTAGCCGATCCCGGTAACACGGGAGTAATAGTTATCTCCAATGGAAATACACTTACCGGTAATAATACCGCAGGGGGCACTTCTGTAAACACCAACAGGATAACGCTTACTATCCCTGGCCAGATAACAAGGATCGTGATGACCAGTGGAAAGTCTGATAATTCTAACAGTACTGTGACCCTGGGCTTCACTTCTGTTTCGTACACAAGGTGCGTAAAAGTACCACCAGATCTGAATGCCACTTTTGTAAACACAGCAGTTACGGGCAATGTTGGAACAAACGATATCAAACCTACGGGCACTACATATGGAACAGCGACTGCAAAACCAGGTAATCCCGGCCCTGCAGTTCCTACCATCAATTCAGATGGCACTTACAGCTTTACTTCGGCAGTAGCCGGTGTCTTCAGGTTTACAGTGCCTATGTGCCCTGGCAGCGTAGTTGTACCAGATTGCGCTTTGGTAGACCTGATAATTACGGTAAGCGAGCCTGCTCTCATTACAAATAATCCTTTTGCCAACACCGATATGGCCACCACACCTATCAATACCGCTGTGACGTTGAACACACTGGCCAATGATAAAGCGGGCAACAACTCAACCGTTGTTTTAAATCCGGCTTCGGTAACGGTAACGGTGGCGCCATTGCATGGCACCACAAGTGTAAATACCACCACCGGGCAAATAACCTTTACACCTACTACAGGTTATACAGGTTATGATACTTTAACTTACCAGGTATGTGACCTGTCCACTCCAACGCCAAAATGCGCTACGGCCAGGCAGATCATCACCATCATCCCAGCAGGTACTGCTAACTCTACAGTGGCTGCGGATGATTACAACAGTACCCCATTAAATACGGCGGTGTCGGGCAATGTAAAAAACAATGATTCTGACCCTGAAAGCAATGTGCAGACTGTAACCGCACAAAACACGACCATTACAGGAAAAGGCACACTTTCTCTTGCTACAACTGGGGCTTATACCTTTACCCCTGTAACCGGCTTCAGCGGCCCGGTAAATTTCCCTTACCAGACGTGTGATAATGGCAGCCCATCAGTTTGTACAAATGCAACATTGTATATCCTGGTCTTCCCGTCAAATATATTACCGCTGAACCTCGTTTCTTTTACCGCGGTTCCTGAAGGTGGCAATACCAAACTTGCATGGATCAGCGAAAACCAGGTAAATGTCAACAGGTTTGAAATTCAGCGCTCTTCTGATAATTCCTCTTCTTTTTCGACCATCGGTAATGTTCCTGCAAATAACAGCCCATCGGGCCGATATGCTTATACCGATGTGAATGCAAGGAATTTTATGGAAAAGGGTTATTACCGTTTGAAAATAATTGACAATGACGGGGTGTTCAAATACAGCCCTGTAGTGTTTGTTAACTTCGGAAATACCACGGTAACCACCATTCGCCCCGCATTGGTAAGGGGTGGTGAAATAGTAACGGTCTACACAGGGTCTGCAAGAAGCCAGGGAACATATACTGGCGTGTTGTACAACCAGGCCGGGCAGTTATTGGAAAAATGGACTGCTCCATCCAATGGCTACAAACAGATTGAAACGGGCAAACTTTCAAAGGGTGTGTATATTGTCCGCATTATCCAGGACACGTTTACCAGCTCTGAGAAATTTGTAGTGCAATAAGACAAGCTTGTTTCCATAAACTAAAAGAGGTAAGATCGATGATCTTACCTCTTTTAGTTTATGGATGTAGTTACTTAAATGCAGCGAATAAAAAATTAAGATTATGCCGCAGGGTAATCATTTTCCGATACAAAACTTGCTGAAGATAAAATCGAGCTTATCCTCATTGGTGATCTCACCGGTTATTTCTCCCAGGTAGTAAAGGCAGCTTCTTATTTCCAGCGCCAGCAGATCGCCTGAAAGCTGCTGATCGAGCCCGTTGATGATATCGGTAAGCGTTATTTTTACTTTTTGCAATGCTTCATAATGCCTGATATTGGTCACCATACTACTGTCTTCTTCCAACGTACCCTGAACGGTGGTATCGTACAAAGCATTGGTCAGCTGATCGATGTTGATCTTGTTCTTTGCGGAAATGTGATAGATCGTTTCGCCGGACAATGTAAGTGGTGAAATGATATCAAGATCGGATTTATTAGCCACCAGCAGATAGTTAATACCGGCCTCTTTAAAAGCATTTACCTGCTGCTGAATCATTTCGCTGGTTTCTTCATTCACATCAAAAATGTACAGCACCACATCAGCGCTTTTCATTTTTTCCAGGCTTTTTTCTATACCAATATTTTCTATGACATCGTTGCTGTGCGAACGGATGCCAGCCGTATCGATCAGCCTGAAAAGGATGCCTCTGATATTCAGCACTTCTTCTATCGTATCGCGGGTAGTACCGGCGATCTCGCTTACGATGGCCCTGTTGTCATTGAGCAAAGTATTCAGCAGTGTCGATTTTCCGGCATTGGGTTTACCGATGATGGCTACGCTGATGCCATTCTTTATCACATTGCCCAATTGGAACGAATCGATCAAACGGGTTGTTGTTGTATCGATATGCCGGATCAATTCATAGAATTTTGTCCTGTCGGCAAACTCTACATCTTCTGTTGCGAAGTCGAGTTCGAGTTCTATCAATGCCGCAAACTGTATCAATTGGTCCCGCATTTCTTTCAGCTGCCCCGAGAATCCGCCACGGATATTGTTCAAGGCATTTTTTTGAGAAGCTTTCGTGTTCGATGCGATCAGGTCGGCTACGGCTTCCGCCTGTGTGAGATCCATTCTTCCGTTCAAAAAAGAACGCTGGGTAAATTCACCGGGTCGGGCAAGCCTTGCCCCTTCTTCGATGCAGGCGCTCAGGATCTGTTGCTGTATGAATATGCTTCCATGGCAGCTGATCTCGATGATATCTTCGCCGGTATAACTTTTGGGGCCTTTGAATACAGCCACCACCACTTCATCGATCGCTTTCCCTTTTAATGAAAGAATGCCCACATGGAGCGTATGTGTTTTTTGTCCTGATATTTTTTTTGAAGGAAATAAGCGGTCGATGATGGAGAAGCTATCCACACCGCTTAATCGTATGGTAGCAATGGCCCCTATTCCTGGCGCTGTCGCAATCGCTGCAATCGTATCGCCCCATCCCGAAAGTTTGTTGATCATGCTGCAAAGATACTAAGGCTCTGCCGCATCTGTATAAGCTACTGAAGCGCTTCTTTATCCTTAGGCTTAAGTTCAGCCATATAATATCGTTTTACGGAACTGATGGCAGATTCGTCGATCACATTCACGAGGTTCTTCATGGAAGCCCCGTCGGATGCTTTGATGATCAGCATCATCCTGTCCTGGCCAAGCGCTTTTTTTACGGCTGCTTTTTTTCGAACGATAATACTCCGGATACCTTCCGCAGTGTAATCGGTCTGTTTGTATACGGCATTCTCATCCAGTCCTTCATAGTAAAGTATCTTGTTGTTATCTCCCAGCACGACGGTGAGGGCGCAGGTCTCACATATCTTATCCACTCCACCCTCATGTTGGTCATTTGGCATTACGATCTTCATCGCTTTAGGTTCTGCCATAGTGGTGGTGAATACAAAAAATGTGACGAGTAAAAAACCGAGATCAACCATTGGGGTAAGATCGACGCGGGTACTTTTTTTGATCATCCTTTTCACGCCGCCTTTTTGTTTACTGCTGCTGTTAGTGGTAATTTCTGCCATAGTATATTTTTTTATAAAGATGTTTACGGCAGTTTATTCCATAAAAAAACCTCCCGTTAAATCGGGAGGTTTTATGATTGATTTTTATTTCTTATTCTTCCGCTACCACGAAAGTGATAGGCTGACGGCGGTAAGCGTTTACGTTACGGCCATTCTGTAAAGCGGGTGTCCATTTCGGCCCTTTCTTGATAATCTTCACAGCTTCTTCTTCCATTCCGTAACCGAATTTGGTTTCAGGTGTTACATCGCTGATGGTACCATCTCTACTTACGATGAAACGAACGATCACCTGGTAAGTTCCCGGAGGGGCGCCATTGTCTACGGGGGCGTTTGCATTCAGGTTGTTACGGATGTAACGTGTCCAGGCTGCAGATCCACCAGGGAATTCGGCTTCTACCTCTACTTTATTAAAGATCTTGTTTTCGTCGTCATTTGTTTTTGGCACTTCCACTACCTGTGTACCTTTATCTTCCACAGGAGCCTGAACGATCTGAACCTTGTTATCAGATTCCACAGTTTTTGTACTGATGGTCTGATCTTCTTTGATCTCTTCGATCTTTTCTTCAGGTTTCACTTCTTCATCCTTTACGATCTTAGGCGGTGTAAACTGTACCTGGTTAATCTCTGGTGGTGGCGGTGGTGTTGGTGGTGGTGGTGGCGGCGGTGGTGGTGGTGGTGCTTCGTCCTTAACCTGCGCCAACTCAGTATCTTTTACGTCGAAGACGTCTTTGTCTGAGGTTTTGGTAAGCTGGCTGTAAACGATAGACCCGATGAACACCAGTAGCAGGATTGCTCCTGTTACGATCAGCGATTTTACCATACGTTTATTGTATGTCTTCCGCAGATCGTAAGCGCCGTAGTCTTTGTTCTTACCCTCGAAGATGATATCGAGGATGTCAGCGTTTAAAATTTTATTTGCTTCCATTATTAAATGTCGTTTGTTATTAGATTCAAAATACTTCCGGAGTCCACAAACCTATTTTATACCATTTGCTTCCTCAGTCTTTTTGATTAATTCCTTTTCCGTCGGTGTCATTACAACTTCCGCGTAATGTCCTGCTTTCACACCCGAAATGGTCATTTCATCGAGGATGTTGATTGCATTTTTAAACGTAGAGGAATCATCCGATTTGATGATATACATCAGATCGTCCAATGGTGTTGATTTCTTCTTCTCAACGATCAGGTTACGGATGTTTTTGAAATCGGTACTTTTGAATTGATCGCTGATTGTAGCGGCTTCCAATTGCCCGTAATAGTAATAAACCTGGTCAGACTTTCCAAGAAGGATTGTCATAGCGCCGGAATTTTTTACTTTCTTTTCCTTTTCCTTATCATCTTTTGGCTCATTCATGTTCATTGCTGTACTCTGAGCCATTGTTGTTGTAAATACGAAGAAGGTAACCAACAGGAATCCGAGATCCACCATCGGGGTAAGATCTACCCTGGTGGATAGTTTCTTTCCTTTTTTCACGCCCGGCCCTTTCTTATGGCCGCCGCCGGACGAGGTATCTAATTCTGCCATGTCGCTTTCTTTTTAGTAATTTAAAAATTATTTTTCGCCTGAACCGCCGTTTTTGTTGTCATTGTACAGTTCGGAGCCTACAGGTACTGCCTGCCCGTTTGTTACAATCCTGAACTTATAGATCTCATTCTTTTTGAATGCTTCCTTGATGTTCCTGAAAGTCGGGTATTTGGCTTCGTTATCCCCTTTTACCAGCAACATTTTCTGAAGAACCGTCTGGTCCCCACCTGCATACACATTGGTGATGCTGCGGACCCAATCGATCATCTGGTTGTTGGCGGTATCGGTAGGGATACCAGGCAAAGCGCTGGCTGCCGGAGGCACTGCCGCATCCAGGTAAGATTTAACCTGGTTAAAAGGAACGCCGATGAATTGTTCTTTGTTCCATTTAGCTAATTCTGCCGGAGTAAGACCGAGGGCTTTCGTATCATTGATATTCTTTAAAATATCTGCTTTTTTAGTATCGTCACCCAGCATCAGGAAAGTTCTTCCATCTGCGGTAAGTGTGATCACTATTGATTTATCAGGTACCGCGGTAGCCGACACAGAGTTCGGTGGAGTAACCGCGAGCACTTCCGGTGGTTTTTGCTTTGTTGCCAAAATGAAGAACGACAACAACAGAAAGGCCACATCACACATCGCAGTCATATCTACGATGGTACTCTTTCGTGGTATTTTAACTTTTGGCATTTCTTTTTGTTTTAAAAATGATGTTACTTAGATACGATCTCTTGATATTTCCATACAATTATTTGTACAGGGAAGCAAAAGACTGTGTTAAAGTAAACCCACTTTCATCGATACCGTAAGTGATGCCATCGATCTTGGTTGTGAACATGTTGTAGAAAATGATCGCAAAGGCAGATGTACCGATACCCAATGCAGTATTATACAACGCTTCAGAGATACCCTGAGACAGTTTACCTGCTGCTGCGCCACCGCCGCTATCTTCACCCAATGCAGAGAACGAACGGATCATACCCAATACCGTTCCGAACAGACCTAACAGGGTTGCGATAGAAGCGATAGTTGATAAGAAAACCAGGTTCTTTTCCAGCATAGGAAGTTCGAGAGCTGTTGCTTCTTCCACTTCTTTCTGAATAGCCAGTACTTTCTGTTCTGTATTCAATTCGTTGTTGTTGATCATTTCTTTGTAGCGGTGCAGACCTGCTTTCATAACGTTACCAACAGAACCTTTTTGTTTGTCGCATTCTGCAAGGGCAGCATCAACATTTTTATTGGCAAGGTGATATTGTACTTTGCGAACGAAATCCGCATTGTTACCAGTACCGTTTGCTTTTGCGATTGTAAGGAACCTTTCAACGATGAAAGTGATAGCTGTTAAGAAAGTACCAATCAATACCGGTACCACAATACCTCCCAGGTACATATTGTAAATAGCATTTTTAGGCCCTTCACGTTCTGGCCAGAAACCTTCTCCGTGTGCCACTTTAAAATTAGATGCACTACCTAGTAAAAACCTCCAGATAACATACCCGATTAGAATACAAACTACAGGGGCTATCCATGAAATAGAATTACCTGATTTTTTCGCCTGAACTGAGGTCACTGGTTTAACTGTTGCAGTTGGTTTTGTCTCTGCCATAAAATTCGAATTTTTAGAAAGTGAAGATTTTAATTACTTTTTAAATAAATTAATTACACAATGCTATGAAAAAATAAAATACAAATACTGATTTTCTTAAGGTATTTCGGACGGAACGCACAAGTTAATAAAATAATCCAATTCAAAAAGCGCGCTGAAATTAAATTTTTATTTTTTAATATGATTGTGGAAAATGCCGGAGCGCTGCATCAGCCTTGCGGAGCCTGCATCTTACTCGTACCGGAGTGCGACTATCGGATCAAGGTTGGATGCTTTGTATGCAGGGTAAAGTCCTGCTGCTAAGCCTACTAATGAGCAAACAATTATCGCGATAGCCACCCATCCCCAGGGCACTACAAAACCGGTATGCAATAAGAGTGCCACCAGGTTACCGATGAGTATGCCGGCAATGATTCCCGCTATGGCTCCCATCAGGCTTATAAGGAGGGATTCAAACAGAAACTGGGAACGGATGTCCTTCTTCGTACCGCCCAGCGCTTTGGTAAGACCAATCTCTTTAGTACGTTCATTAACAGCTACGAGCATGATATTCATGAGCCCGATGGCTGCTCCGATGAGTGTGATAAATGCGATGCCCAATGTGCCACTTTCCAGGAACCCGAGGTTGGTTAAAAAAGCTTCGGCGATACTGTCACTTTTGTCGATGAAAAAGTTATCATCATCCGCAACAGACAACTTGCGGATGGGGCGGAAAATCCCCTTTGCTTCGCCGGTAGCCACATCCATCAACTTCAGGTCAGACACCATAACGGCGATATTATAGTTCGCATTCTGCGAAGATTGCATCCTTCGGATATTATTATAGGTAGTGATCACGACCCTGCTGGTATTAAAAAATGCACTGGAACTTTTTTCTTCCAGCACCGCTATCACCCGATAGGGAATATGGTTGACGTTTACAATGGCATCGATCGCTTTTGAAGGATTGACCGGAAATAATTTTTCGGCAACAGCGCTACCGAGCATACAAACATTCCTGCCGGTCTCTACTTCCGAAGCGGTAAAGTTGCGGCCGTATGCAAGCTTATAACCGTTTATCTCCAGGTAATTATCATCACCGCCGAACGTATTTACATCGGGGTTGGTCTTGGTTATATTGGTATTAACCACTATGGAAGCAGGGCCACGCAATGAGATACCAACCTTGGAAGAGGGAAAACTGAATCTTTCTTTGAACAACCTTGCTTCGTCGTAGCTGATAGGGATACCGGTATTGGAAGTTTTATTTTGCTGTGCAGATTTTTTGGTCTTCTGGCTGCTGCCACCGCCGCCGCCGAAACGGATATTACGATCGCGATAGCGGATACCAAACGAATTGGCCCCCATGGTGGAAAAGCTGGACGTAAGGCTATTACTCGCTGCCTTGATGGCGGTGATGATAAGAATAAGGGCGAATATGCCCAACGCCATGATGATGACCGTAATGGCAGTGCGAAGCCGGTTGCTTCTAACATTTTTCCACGAAAGTGCTAAGGAATTCTTGTATGTCATCGCTCGAATATTATATTAAAGATAATACCATACAGAAGAACGACACAATAGTTTTTATGAACGGCAGTAGTTAGTGGTGTGCCCAGCCTATCAATATCTCCGGATAGATACCAAGAATCAGGATCAGGATAGCAGTGATGGCCAGCAATATCTTAAATGAACCACTCACTCTTTCTGCATCTATTACCGGTTCCGCAGACGAAGGTTCTTTAAAATAGATCGCCTGTATCACCCTGAAATAATAATAAGCACTGATGGCAGCGAAAATTACCGCCACAATCACAACCCAGAATTTATGGCCGTTCTCAACAGCTGCCGTAAGCATGAAAAATTTACTGGTGAACCCTGCGGTAAGCGGGATACCTGTCAGAGACAACAGACAGATCGTTGCTACCAGTCCCAGCAATGGCTGCTGCTTTGCCAGGCCATTAAAACCTTCGATGGTGTAATCGTTCATTTTGATGAGTATGGCAAATATGCCGATGGTGGCAAGGCTATAGGCAGCTGAGTATAATATGATACCATCATCGGCTGTCTGGTTGAGGGCAAAAAGTGCGAGCAGCATGAAACCTGCCTGGGCGATGCTGGAATAAGCCAGCATACGTTTTACGCTTTGCTGGAATACTGCCGTAACATTACCGATGAGCATGGTAGCGACGGTGATGAATACGATCAGGTTTTGCCATTGCCCCTGTACAGGTCCAAATGATGTCTTGAACAAACGGATGAAAGCGAAAAAACCTGCAGCCTTCACGATAGTACTCATGAAAGATGTGAATACGGTGGGCGCGCCATCGTACACATCCGGCGTCCAGAAATGAAAAGGCGCTGCAGAAACTTTAAATGATAGTGCAATGATGAGCAGAACCACACCAACGGTGATCATCACGGGCATTTTACCTACACCCAGATGGATCTGATCGATGTAGAATGACGCATTGGTATTTCCTCCATAAATAAAAGCGATCCCCATCAGTAATATGCCTGTAGAAAAAGCGCCCATCAAAAAGTATTTCAAGGATGCTTCATTACTTTTCAAATTTCGTTTATCCGCTCCCGTTAGTACATATAATGGTATGGACATGATCTCAATACCAAGGAACAATAATAATAAGGTGTTGTAAGTAGAAGAAAGTGACACGCCGCAAAGCACGAAGAAGATCAACGCAAAATATTCAGACACGTGCTCTCCTACTCTTTCCACATCACGCCCGCTGAGCATAAAGAAAAGAAGGGTTGCTGCAAATATCACTTCCAGGAAAGTAAGGTTCATGCTTGTGATAGCAAGCATGTTCATTCCGTTGATGTTGAAGATAGGGGTGCCGTTGTAAAGTTCGATGCCGTTGAGCAGGAACAACAATGCAGCGCCGGTAATGGCAAGATATTTAGGCAGCGTTTTGCTTTGTACAAAAGCGCCGGTAAACATCATCAGTACCCCCCAGATTGCAGAAAATATAATTGCGTTCATAATTGACTTCTAAAAATTTTATTCACAAGGCAGTACCACATACCACCGTTACTATCTTATTGATTTATCGTAAGCAATACCTTTACAGCATGTTTTGTAAGATCGATCATCGGCTGAGGGTATACACCCATCATGAAAATACAAACCACTATTACTGAAAGGATCACTTTCTCATGTAAAGCGATGTCCTTGATCGATTCTGTAAGAGGTTTTGTTTCTCCATAAAAAACCTTTTGGATCATGTTGAGCGTGTACACCGCGGCAAGTATGATGCTTATACCGGCAATCGCAGCATACCAATGGTTGTACTGCCATACGCCTGCAAACATCATAAACTCTCCTACAAATGCATTGGTAAGCGGTAGTGCGATATTTGCCAGCGCGATGATCACCAGTAAAATGGTCAGTACCGGTGCTTTGTGCGCCACACCACCAAGTTTGGATATTTCTTTTACCCCTGTTTTTTTCTCCAGCTGATCTACAACGATCCACAAACCAATGATATTGATACCATGGTTGAACATCTGCAACAAAACCCCTTGAACACTTATTGCATTCATGGCGAAAATAGCCGCACACATGAGTCCGATGTGAGCGATGGAGGAATATGCCACCAGTTTTTTCAGGTTATCCTGCACGATGGCGATGCAACTTGCATAAATGATCCCGATGATGGAAAGTATCATGATCAGGTGTGCATATTCTTTGGTTGCAGCGGGGAAGATCGGTATCAACCAGCGCAACACGCCGAAAAGCCCCATCTTTACCATGATACCACTGAGCACCATTGTAACCGATGTTGGAGATTGATCGTATGCATCCGGCTGCCAGGTATGAAAAGGGAAGATAGGCATCTTAATAGCGAATGCTACAAAGAACAACCAGAATACCCAGGCCTGATCGGAGACCGCCAGCTTAGCCTGATAAAAAGCATTTATTGAGAAAGAATGTGCAGAAGTGGTTCCGTCTTCAAATACTCTTCCGGGAGTATGCAGGTAAACGTAAATGATTCCAATGAGCATCAGCAACGATCCCGCGAATGTGTATACGAAGAATTTAAAAGTAGCCTGAATCCTCTTTTCGCCCCCCCATTTGCTTGAGAGGAAATACACCGGGATCAAAGCAAGCTCCCAATAGAAGTAAAACACCAATGCATCCATAGCGCAGAACACGCCCATCAGGCCAGCCTGGGTGAGCAACATCAGTCCATAAAAAGATGCGCTGTTCTTATAATCATTTTTATAAGTAGCTACAAAGATCAAAGGGAAACCGATGGCTGTAAGCAGCGTGAGCATACGGCCGGTAGCATCGAGGCCAACCAGGTAGGTGCTGCCGATATATTTCAGCCAGATATAACTAACGGTATTGTATTTCGCGAATTTTTCATCCGCATAACAAAGGCTTGCCAGGGAAATACATAACGTAACAATGGATGCAAACAACGCAACATTTTTTGCAGCGTTATTCTTACCAAGAAAAAAACAGATCACTCCTGCCAGCATTGGCACCAGTATCAGTAATTCAGGAAAAGTAGTATAAGTACCCAGCATTTATATATTTTTTACAAAAAATTGTATGATAAATAAAACCAACATTCCAATGACCATCAGCAGTACGTAAGCCCCTACCTGTCCGCTCTGAATCCAGCGTAGCTGCCGGCCTCCGTAGTTAACGGCTTTGCCTACTCCGTTCACCAACCCGTCGATCCCTTTCTTCTCAATCACATTATTGAAGAAAGCGCTTAAAGATCTCAATGGCTTTACAATTACCGCATCGTATAATTCATCCACGTACCACTTATTTTCCAGCACTTTTGCAAGACCTGTTGAAGCGGTTTCCGTTTTCTGATATTTGCTGAACTTATTAATTGCATAAGATAATGCAACCAGCGCAAGTAATACCGATGTGCCCATCAGGATATATTCTGTATTATGGCTCAATGCTTCATGTGCATGATGAGAACTTACATAAGCGTTGGTCTGTGCAAATACCGGTGCGAGAAATTCTGCCAGTTTATGCCCACCATGTACGAATACTTCGGGGATACCAACAAAACCGCCGAACACAGCGAGTATCGCCAATACGATCAATGGGAATGTGATAGCAGCGGGGCTTTCGTGCAGATGATGCTCCTGCTCATGCGTACCGCGGAATTTTCCGAGGAATGTCATGCCGTATAAACGGAACATGTAGAACGCAGTCATCATTGCGCCCGCTACACCGATGACCCAAAATACCGGGCTCGCTTCAAAAGCGGCAGCCAGTATTTCATCCTTACTGAAGAAACCAGAGAATGGAGGAATACCTGCGATAGCGATACATCCCAACAGGAAAGTCAGGTGTGTAATGCGCATGTGTTTTTTCAAACCACCCATGTTGCGCATATCCTGTTCGCCACCCATAGCATGAATGACACTACCTGCACCGAGGAATAATAATGCTTTGAAGAAAGCATGTGTCATCACATGGAACACTGCGCCGGTGTAAGCTCCAACGCCCAGGCCGAGGAACATATAACCCAACTGGCTCACTGTTGAATAAGCGAGTACTTTTTTGATATCATTTTGTTTCAATGCGATAGTAGCAGCGAGAATAGCAGTTGACAACCCAACAATCGCAACCACACATTGTGTAACGGGCGCCATCGAATAAAGGATGCTGCTGCGGGCAATCATGTAGATACCTGCAGTAACCATGGTAGCGGCATGTATGAGTGCACTCACCGGCGTAGGACCGGCCATTGCATCGGGCAACCAGGTATATAAAGGTATCTGTGCACTTTTACCGGTTGCGCCTACAAAGAACAATAAAGTAATGCCGGTGATATCGGTTGTGGATAATTTAGCGAGGCTGGTTGCGGAAAATACTTCATCATAACTTACCGTACCTATTTTACTGATGAGCCAGAAAACGGCCAGCAGGAAACCAAGGTCACCGATACGGTTCATGATGAATGCTTTTTTTGCAGCATTGGTGTAATCATTATTCTTAAACCAGAAACCGATGAGCAGGTAAGAGCAAAGCCCTACGCCTTCCCAGCCGATGAACATGATGATATAGTTTCCACCCATCACCAGCAATAACATGGAGAATACGAACAGGTTGAGGTAAGCAAAATATTTTGCAAAATCCTTCGATGGTTCTTCGTGCATGTAGGAAGTGGAATATACATGAATGAGGAAACCAACACCCGTGATGATAAGGAGGAACAAAGAGGATAACTGATCGATCTTAAAATCGAAGCCGATGCGCAATGCATCAATATTGATCAGGTTGAAATAATGGGCCAGGTGTGTATTTCCACTTTTGACCTGGAGAAAAGCAAAAATACTTAATGCGAAAGATGCCAGGATCACAGCACTGCCCACAAAGCCGGCAACGGATTTGGAAAGGGAATTCCTGAAAAGTCCGTTGATAAGAAAACCGATCAGCGGCAAAATTGGTATCAACCAGACTATATGTAAAACGTTGTTCATAATTATGTGTTGACCACGGACAACTGACAACCGACCAACTGCCGGATCTTGTCATGTTGAAGCGTTGTTAGTTCTTTAAGCGATTTAAAAAATTGACATCAATCGAATGCGTATTGCGGTACATCATTACAATGATCGCCAGTCCCACACTTACTTCTGCGGCGGCCACTATCATGATGAAGAACACGAATATCTGTGCATCACTGGCGTAAGTCAATGACGCTTTCGCGGCAGGGCTTACAGCGTGCATCTTTGAGAATGCTACCAATAACAGGTTCACTGCATTCAGCATCAGCTCCACACACATGAAAACGATGATGGCATTGCGGCGCACCAATACCCCGATGATACCGGTGGTAAACAAGGTGAGCGATAATGCGATGTATGCTTTTATATCCATAATTTACAGTTTCACATATAGGCCTAGTCCCAGTGTTTCTGAAGCCGGCCTGATCGATAAAATATCTTTTACTTTATTTCTTACAACTCCGTTGAATATGTCTACCGCTTTATAAGAAGCGGCTTTGGTCAATACTTTTGTGAGCACCCCGGTAGCCACGCCCGCCAATGCAGGGTACAGCATTTTCTTTACCGTGGCATCATCAAATTTTTCAGAATTGCTGAAACCTTTGATGGCTCCTACTACGGCAACTATGGTTCCCGCACTTGATAATATTTTATACACCACCAAACCTGTCTTGTAGGTTTTGTACATACCCATGATCTTATCAATTCCTTTGGTATCCAGAATTTCGCCAAGTATGCTTACTCCTTTCAATTTTTCACCCAGCAGACCAACGGTATTGATCTGGTAATTACCAAGGCTGAATACCGGGCTGAACCCTTTTTTTACTTTCAACAATTTTGTCTTTCCTAATATAGAGCTAAGATCAAGATCCTTCAGGTCTTCCAGTTTTACCTGGGCAAAACTTTGCGTAGCAAAAGAACTGGCAAAAAAGATCATAAGGATCGCGATGAAAATCTTCCTTCTATTCATAATGACTGATTAATTTCTTTTACCAATGATCACTGCGCCAACCATTGCACTCAGGAACAGCACACTGCTGATCTCGAACGGCAATACATAATTCTGGAATAGCGTCATACCAAGTTTTCCGATCAATCCGCTTTCTCCTACTTTCATCTGCACGGGCTGAGCCACAGGTGTTCTCATCAGGAAAGTAAGCAGGATCAGCAGCAGGCTTCCGCCTGATATCACGCCGATAAATTGTAACCGGTAATTTTTTACGGGTTCCGTCTCCGCGTTCAGGTTCATCAGCATCACCACGAATAAAAAGAGTACCATGATGGCACCTGCGTATACGATGATGTTCACCACCGCCAGGAACTGTGCGTTCAGCAAAATATAATGCCCTGAGATCGCAAAGAAAACCACGATCAGCCACAGGATGCTTTTTACAGGATTCTTGCTTGCCAGCATCATCACTGCGCTTCCGATGGCCATTAGGGAAAGTAAAATAAATATGATCTGAGTATTCATCCTTTATTGTTGGTCTTATGCGTTAGTGGTTGGTTTTGCCCTGTTGCCCAATGCTTTTTTATATGCTTCCGGATCTTCCTTAGGGTTCGGGATCAGTAATTCGCTTTTATTGTATACGAATTGCTTGCGCTGGTAATCTGCCGGAGCAAAAGATTCGCTCAGGTAGATGGCGTCTTTCGGACAAGCCTCTTCGCACAATCCGCAGAAGATACAGCGCAACATGTTGATCTCGTATTTCGCAGCATATTTTTCTTCACGGTATAAATGTTCTTCGCCTGGTTGCCTTTCTGCCGCTTCCATGGTAATGGCTTCAGCAGGGCAAGCAACGGCGCACAATCCGCATGCCGTACAATTTTCGCGTCCTTCTTCATCGCGGTTCAATATCTGCATTCCCCTGAAAACAGGGCTGAACGGACGTTTTTTCTCGGGGTAATTGATGGTAGGCTTCTTCTTGAAGATATGGCTGAACGTGATGAACATCCCTTTCAGGATCGCGGGAAGGTACATCTTCTCCATAAAGCTCAATGGCTTCCGGTCTACTTCTTTTACCCTGTTTGTTAGTGCCTGCATATTATTAAAGTTTGCAAAAATATCTATTTGCGCTTTTACTTATTAAAGAAATATAAGATCACTCCACCTGTTACCAGCATATTGAACAATGCCAGCGGTATCAATATCCTCCACCCCAGGTGCATCAGCTGATCGTAACGGAATCTCGGGATCGTCCAGCGTACCCACATGAACAGGAAGATGAAACAAACCGCTTTGAACATGAGTGCCGCAATTCCTATCAATGCGAGCCAGTTGCCCCAGTCGGCGTGTGCCGCTTCATCGAAGAAAGGAACATCGTATCCGCCGAAGAACAGGGTAGACATCACCACGCTGCTGATGAACATATTGATATATTCGGAGAAAAGATAGAAACCAAGTTTCATTGAAGAGTATTCTGTATGGTAACCACCGATCAGTTCATTTTCCGCTTCCGGAAGATCGAATGGTGTACGGTTACATTCTGCAAATGAACAAATGAGGAAAATGAGAAAGCCCAGTGGCTGCAAAACAACATTCCAGTAGCCGTTTTGTTGTTGTACGACCATTTCTTTCAGGCTAAGCGTTCCCGTTATCATCAATAAAGCAATGAGTGAAATACCCATTGCCAATTCATAGCTGATGATCTGTGATGCCGCACGCAAACCACCGAGCAAAGAGAATTTATTATTACTTGCCCAGCTTCCGATCATGATACCATACACACCAAGACTGAGTACGCCGAAGATGTAGAGAATACCGATGTTGATATCGGCGATCTGTAAAGAAATATCACGATTGAAAAAATGTACTTTATCTCCCCATGGAATAACGGCGCTTGTCATGATAGCAGTAAGCATCGCCAGTCCGGGGCCAAGTACGAATAAAGCTTTGGAAGAAAAATTCGGAATGATCTCTTCCTTAAAAAACAATTTCATACCATCAGCCAGCGGCTGTAATATCCCGAAAGGCCCGGCCCTGTTGGGCCCCCGCCGGTCCTGCAAAATGGCCGCTACTTTTCTTTCGGCAAATGTGGTGTACATCGCGATGCCGAGAGAAGCCATTACTACTACCAATATCAACACGAATTTTTCGAGTATCATTGGAAGGTCAATAAGTAAAAAAGTTGTTGTCATTATATTTTTTGCTACAAATAATTAAACGTTGATTCTGCGGATCAGTTTTTCGATTCCAGTCCGGGCTCCGGGTCCTTTTTGAAATCCCCGGAATGAGCCGGCCTTTGTAAGTCGCTCAGATCAATATCAGGATTATTCACTCCGCTCACATTGTGAATATCCATCAGCAATTTCGGCGCTCTTCCACCCATTACTTTGCTCACGGTTTCTCCAGGCACATCCAATACTTTGTATTTATTGGCCCCGATCACAGAATGCCTGCTGATGTTGGTCACCCCTTCGATCGTCCAGTCTTTGGTTTCTTTTTTATCAAAACGGCAGGTATTGCAGATCCAGCCTACTTTACCATCATAACTCTGCACTTCGCCCCATTCGTCTTTGCGTGCAGTAACCCTGAACACTTCATCACCACGCAGCCAAAGAGTGGCTTTGCCACAGCATTTCGGGTTTTCACAATTGCGATGAGCGTCTACAGGCTTGGTAAACCATACCCTGTTTTTGAAGCGGAAAGTCTTATCGGTCAAAGCGCCTACCGGGCAAACATCGATCATGTTGCCGCTGAAATCATTATCGATCGCTTTGGAAATATAAGTAGAGATAGCCGCGTGATCACCACGGTCAACGATACCGTGAACACGTTTGTCGGTGATCTGGTCTGCCACATACGTACAACGGTAGCAGAGGATGCAACGTGTCATGTGCAGCTGGATATAAGGCCCGATATCTTCACGGGCGAATGTGCGGCGGGAAAACTGGTAACGGGTGCCGGCTTTACCATGATCATATCCAAGATCCTGCAAATGGCACTCACCTGCCTGATCGCAGATCGGGCAATCCAACGGATGATTCAATAAAAGAAATTCTACCACACCTGCCCTTGCATCCGGCACTTTTTCACTGGTCATGTTCTTTACGATCATGCCATCCATCACGTTGGTGCGGCAGCTGGCTACCAGCTTTGGCATCGGCCTTGGGTCCGCTGTAGAGCCTGCGGCAACTTCCACCAGACAGGTACGGCATTTACCACCGCTACCTTCGAGCTTGCTGTAATAACACATTGCCGGGGGCGTAACATCACCACCTATTTGCCTTGCAGCATTAAGGATGGATGTACCAGGCTTTACATCGATGGTTATGTTATCGATGGTGACTTTAAATGTTGCAGGCGGCGCTGCTTTTACTTCTTCAGCCATAATATTTTTTCTTAATCACTAAGACACGAAGGCGCGAAGAATAAACTTAGTATTGCCTTGTATATTAGTGCCTTTGTAGTTGTTTTAAGCGGTTACCGGCACATGTAGTTCATCTGCGTAATGACGTAACCCATAATTCTCTTTCTGGCTTAATTCAGGATTATTCACATGCCATTCAAATTCATCCCTGAAATGCCTGATAGCTGCAGCAACCGGCCATGCAGCCGCATCTCCGAGCGGACAAATGGTATTTCCTTCGATCCTGCGCTGAATATCCCACAGCAGGTCGATATCACTCATCTTGCCTTTCCCTTCTTCGATGCTCTTCAATATTTTTTCCATCCAGCCTGTTCCTTCGCGGCACGGGCTGCATTGTCCACAGCTTTCGTGGCGATAGAAACGTGCCAGTGTGTAAGTATGTTTTACCACGCACTGATCTTCATCCAACACGATGAAACCACCAGACCCCATCATGGTGCCGGTTGCAAAACCGCCATCACTCAGGCTTTCGTAGTTCATCAATCTTTTTTCGCCCTTGGCGGTTGTCAGCAAAAGGTTCGCTGGCAGGATCGGAACGGATGATCCGCCGGGAATGCAGGCTTTCAACCTTTTGCCGTTAGGGATACCGCCGCAATATTCATCGCTGAAGATGAACTCTTCAACAGAAATGGTCATGTCGATTTCGTAAATACCAGGTTTATTGATATTGCCACAGGCAGAGATCAATTTTGTCCCGGTACTTTTTCCAACACCGATCTTCGCATATTCTTCGCCACCCATATTCAGGATGGGAACTACTGCTGCCAGTGTTTCCACATTGTTCACCACGGTCGGCCTTGCCCACACGCCCTGTATAGCAGGAAATGGAGGTTTGATGCGTGGATTACCACGTTTGCCTTCGAGGCTTTCGATCAACGCGGTTTCTTCGCCACAGATATAAGCTCCCGCTCCGCGATGTACATACATTTCGCAATCGAAACCGGAGCCCTGGATATTTTTTCCGAGAAAACCATTTTTCCTTGCTTCCGCAATGGCTTCTTCCAGGATGTCGGACACCCAATCATATTCACCACGGATGTAGATATAACTTGTATTGCTTCCTAACGCGAACGATGACACGATCATTCCTTCGATCAGCAAGTGCGGAATGAATTCCATCAGGTAACGATCTTTGAATGTACCGGGCTCGCTTTCATCAGCATTGCACACCAGGTGACGAGGAACGCCTTCCGGTTTTGCAATGAAGCTCCATTTCATCCCGGTAGGGAAACCTGCACCTCCACGGCCACGGAGACCGCTTTTTTTCACTTCTTCCACGATATCCGCCGGCTGCATCTTCAGGGCTTTCTCCACGCTGCGGTAACCGCCTTCGCGACGATAAACTTCAAAGCCGCGAATGCCCGGAACATGTGCCTTATCTAATAATAATTTTATACTCATCGATCTCTTCTTATGATGTGATCTTACTTTTCTTTTGTCAATGTGATTACCACTTCTGATTTTGGATCTTTATTTACCTGTATAAGTTCATTTTCTTTTACCAGGTAATCAGCAGGTTCGTTTTTGGCATTGCCCAGTGTAATAGTACCCGGTGTGGTGAAGGTGAATTTGCCACTTAATTTAACCGTCCTTGCTTTATCGCCATGATATTTTGCAGTATACATGTACGTGCTGTCGCTGTGCAACATGATCTCATAACTGTCATAACCTTCCGGGTAAGAAGTTTTGTAGGTTCCTGTGAGGTTAGCTGGTTTAGCTGCAGTCGTGGTATCTACTGCCGCTGCAATCACATTTGAATCTGAAGCTGACTTCATGGTGGTTACTGAATCTTTATTCGTACTCTCACTTTTGGTAGCTGACTCGCCGCATGAACTCATACATAATACAACACCGGCAATAATTACTGTCATTAATTTCATAATAGATCAATTTAGTTTTGTTTTATAATGGTTGCTTTCCTGCGGCTCATTTTCAATGCCCCGCCTTCTTTGAACCAAACGGTTGTTACGGTAAAATCAAGCGCCGATTCAGTTCCGTTCGCTTTTTTTTCTATCGCCCTGAATGGTTTGTTCACAAAAATTGAATCGCCGATGGTTTCAACTTTGTAAGGTGATGGCTCTGTCGATATCACATAAACAGATTTATTTTTCACAATCCCGCTGATCGCCTGTTCCCTTGTCTGCACCTGCCCATGCGAATGTTCGTAATGCACTTTTGAAGCAAATAATTTCTCCAACGTTGCGCTGTCCTTTGTGCCAAAAACGGTGGCTTCCAAAAGCTTTGCGTTCGCCAATGCGGTACGTTCGTTCTTCGATTGGCCCATGGTGTATACGCTCAATCCCAGAAATGCTATGATCAGTATTGCTTTCATCAGTTTGCTTTAGTTCTGCATTCGTCAATAATCGCATCCACTTTTTCTTTGGTAAGATGCTCACGATAGGTTTTGCCCATCTGCATCATCGGGGCATAACCGCAGGCGCCGAGGCACTCCACCGTTTTCAATGTAAACAAACCATCGGCAGTGGTTTCACCCACTTTGATGTTGAGTTTCTGCTTGATATAATCGATGATGTCGTCGCTGCCGTTCAACATGCAAGGACCCGTCTGGCATACCTCAAACATATATTTGCCAACAGGCTTGAGGTTGTACATGCTGTAAAAACTCGCCACTTCATATACTTCAATCGGTTCGATGCTCAGCAGGCCCGCCACATAATCCATCACCGGCACATCCAGCCATCCGCCAAATTCGGTCTGTGCCAGATGCAATACCGGCAGCAAAGCGCTCTTCTGTTTCCCTTCGGGATAACGGCTGATGATCTCGTTGACCTTATTTAATTTCTCCTGTGAAAATTGAACATCCATATTGGTAATTCTTAATTCGTAATTCGTAATTGATTATGCATCTAACTCTCCTGCTATCAGGTTCAGGCTACTCATTGTTATCACCGCGTCACTCAGCATTCCACCCTGTATCAACTCGGGATATGCCTGGTAATAAATGAAACAAGGCCTGCGGAAATGCAGCCTGTACGGCGTTCTTCCCCCATCGCTGATGAGGTAAAAACCTAATTCGCCATTGGCGCCTTCTACAGAATTATACACTTCACCCACCGGCATTTCGGCTTCACCCATGATGATCTTGAAATGATAGATCAGCGCTTCCATCTTCGTATACACATCTTTCTTTTCCGGAAGATAATATGCCGGAACATCGGCATGGTATATCTCGGCTTCGGCCCCCTTGAATTCTTTCACTTTCGCGTAAGCCTGTTTAATGATGCTAAGGCTCTGCCACATTTCTTCATTGCGCACCAGGAACCGATCGTAACAATCGCCGGTTTTTCCGACAGGTATGGTAAAGTCGAAATCTTCGTAGCTACTGTAAGGTGAGTGTACACGCACATCGTAATCCACGCCGGCAGCGCGAAGGTTAGGCCCTGTAAAGCCATAATTCATCGCCCTTTCGGCAGATATAGGACCACAACCGATCGTGCGTTCCATGAATATCCTGTTGCGGGTAAATAGTTTTTCAAATTCTCTCAGCTGTGCAGGATAACCTGTTTTTTCATCCAGGAACTTATCCAGTTTTTCCCAGGCTACTGCGGTAAAATTTCTTTCGAAACCGCCGATACGGCCAATATTGGTAGTAAGGCGTGAACCACAGATCTCTTCATAAATTTCGTAAATCAGCTCACGGAACTGCATGAGGTAAAGGAAGCCGGAATAAGCGCCGCTATCCACCCCTACGATCGAGTTGCAGATAAGATGGTCGCTGATGCGGGCAAGTTCCATGATGATGATGCGCATGTAATCCACGCGTTTCGGCGTTTTCACTCCCAGTAATTTTTCGCAGGTGAGGTGCCACCCCATATTGTTGATGGGAGACGAACAATAATTCAACCTGTCTGTAAGCGGGGTGATCTGGTACAATGGCCTGCGTTCGGCAATCTTCTCAAAAGCCCTGTGGATATACCCCACAGTGGAAGTAGCCTTCATGATCCTTTCACCATCCAGTTCCAGGATATTCTGAAATACGCCATGCGTTGCCGGGTGTGTGGGCCCGAGGTTAAGCGTAGTGGTCTGCTTTTCCAGTGAACCTTCCGGTAATAAGATATGATCGTGTTGTACTGACATTAAATTTATTTTTTCAACGCTTATTAATAAGCCTTTTTTTTATGCACGATTGAATTGCCCGATCATCACCATGCAGAAAAGTATTACTAAAATGACTGCCGTACAGATCAGGATTGTTTGTATCCATTTCCAGGCAGCCCGTTTCATTAAATTTCTTCTTCTCTTTCGGTTTCCGTTTTCTGATCTTCCGCAATGGTTGCTTCACCGGCTACTTTCTCTGTTCCGAAGCCCTGCATACCGCCACGGCCAAACATTTCATCATCCTTATCGATCCTGGTCTGATCTTCCAGCGGAAATTCTTTCCTCATCGGGAAGTAATCCATTTCATCCACGTTCAGCACGCGAATGAGATTGGGATGGCCGACAAAATTCACTCCGTAAAAATCGTAGGTTTCCCTTTCCATGAAATTAGCCGACTGGTACAATGCCGTAGCGCTGAATACATCCGGCGTTTTGATATCTGTAAATACTTTGAAACGTATACGAATATTGTCTGTGAGGTTGTGCAAATGATAAACTACGGCCAGTTCGGCGCCTTTGCTGTCAGGATAGTGAACAGCCTGCAAATCTGTAAGGAACCTGAATTTCAGGGCATCATCATCAAAAAGGAATTGTAATATCTTGAGGTTTTGATCTTTTGGGGCCGTAAAAGTAAGCATCCCGTAAGGTTCGCTCCAATCAGTCAATTGGTCGCCAAATTTCTCTGTTAATTTTTGCTGTACTGTTTCGTTGTTTAACGACATAGTTTGTATAAGTCAAAAGTTATAAGTCGTATTCTGTTGCAAAACCTGCCGGCTGTTGCTATTACTGTATTCCGTAACTGCCCAGCAGGTCTTTGTACCGATCGCTGTGCCTTCTGCGCAGGCTTTCGTTGTGTACCAGTTCCTGAATTTTCATGAAGCCATCGAGGATCGCTTCCGGCCTCGGAGGGCAACCCGGTACATAAACATCCACCGGTACTACCTGGTCGATACCCTGCAAAACAGAATAGGTATCAAATATCCCACCGCTGCTGGCACAGGCGCCTACTGCCATCACCCAGCGTGGTTCGGCCATCTGCAGGTAAACCTGCTTTACGATAGGCCCCATTTTTTTTGCGATGGTTCCCATAACCATCAGCAGATCGCACTGGCGGGGGGAGAAACCAACCCTTTCGGAGCCGAAACGGGCAAGATCGTAGTGGCTGGCCATGGTTGCCATGAACTCAATACCGCAGCAGCTGGTAGCGAATGGCAAAGGCCAGATGGAATTTTTACGGGCAAGGCCAACTACTTTTTCGAAATTGGTAGCCATGAAACCCTCTCCCATATACCCTTCAGGTATACCTTCAAATTTTATTGTATTATTATATTGTACCGGACGTGCCATAATTCAGATTTGATAACGTTTTTGACCGGAAACCGGCCTTCAATTTTTCTCTCAACAGCTGCAAAGGGTCAACCAAAAATTACTATTCTTCCCACTTTAACGCTCCTTTCTTGAATATATATATGAAACCTGCCAAAAAAGAGCTGACAAATAAAACTACTGCAAGGAACCCTTCCCATTTCAACGCCCTGAAATTGATAGCGTAAGGATAGAAAAAGATCACTTCCACGTCGAATAATACAAAGAGGATTGCTACCAGGAAATATTTGATGGCGATGGGCTGGCGGGCATTGCCTTTGATTTCGATACCACTCTCGAAGTTCTGGAGTTTATCGGCTGTTTTTCTTTTTGGCCCCAACAAATCCGACCCGAAGATCATCAGCGTAAGCAGCCCGATGGCAAACAGTATCTGTATAACTATCGGAAAGTAATTTTCTGCGCTATTCTGGGCTTGTACCTGTAGAAAGAAAAAATCCATAGTGCGATGTGTATGATTTACGCAAAAATAAGATAGCGAACCCAATATACAATAGCCATTGTAATATTTTAGTCATATAAAAAGTCCCGCAATGGATTGCGGGACTTTCATATTATAAAATTGTTATTTATCAACGATATACTTACCTGTTTGTCTTTGCAGGCGTCCTCGGAGGAGTAGGCGTTCTTGGAGGAGCAGCCGGCCTTCTTGGAGCATTCGGATCATTTTTGCTGATGAATTCCTTATTGGAGATCATGTTCGCATCTGTAGGATCAAGCGTTAACGCTTTGTCAACATAAGTAAGAGCTGTTGCCTGGTCTTTTTTGGCATTGTAATAATAACCAACAAAGAACTTATAGGCATTCATCAGCCTTGTTTTAGCATTAGGCTTCGTAGGATCAGCTTCGCCTATTTCCACTACTTTCTGGTAGAAAGGTACTGCCAGGCCTTGTGCACCTGTAGAATCAATCAATGCTGCCGCATTACCCAACATATAATAACCAAGAATATCAGCAGGATATTTCTCTGTATATAGTGTGAAATACCTGTTGGATGAATCCGGTAAATTAGCGCTGTAATAAGCATATCCGGCATTAAACAGATCTACGTTGGTATAATTTTTCTTGTACTCAATTACTTTCCCGTACCATTTTGCAGCTTCGGCTGTATTTTTTTGAGCTTCATATGCCTGTGCAAGTGATTTCGCATACGCCGCTTTGTTGGCCGGTAATGTATCAAGAGTGATCGCTTTTTCTGTCAACTCCGCAACTTTTGCTTCATTGCCCGGAAATTTCAACAACAGGCTGGCATAGGCTGAATAATCACCACCTTCTACTTTTGCCGGATCCTGACGTTTGAAATATTCTTCAAAGGCTGCTTTCGCGTTGATGGAATCTTTCAACCTGTTATATGCGAAAGATTTGATCTTGTAAAGGTTTACGTAAGGATTTGCTCCTTCCGCGGTGATACATTCGTCAGCTTTTTTAACCGCTTCGGCAAACAATGCCTGGGCATACAACATTGAAGCCCTGTAAGAACATGCTTTGGGGTCATCGTCGGAATTAGCGAGATATTTTTCCAGGTATTCCGCACTTTTGGCCACATTGGTTTCGTAGTAATAAGCGAATAATGTGTTGTATACCGGGGCATATTTAGGATCGGTAGTGATAGCTTTATTATAATATTCCATGTAAAGCGGCTCCTGTCCTACACCCTGGGTCTGGTATACACGTCCTGAACGGTATATAGCCCTGGCATACCTGGGATCGATGGCCAATGCGGCGTTATAAGACTGGATCGCATTTCCGCCATCAGCGAACTTGCGGTAAGCATCACCAAGGTTGGCCAAAACTTCAGGATCCTTGAATTTTTTGATCTGGGTAGCTTGTTTCAATTTCTCGATCGCATAAGCAGCATCACCATTTTTACTGTCGGGATTACCATTGGCAAAACCCACGGCATTCAATACCGGGATGCTCTGGCCTTTGCTCATGTTCACAGCCATTTCAAAATGCTGGCGTGCTTCGGCAGTTTTGCCTTCCAGCAATTCCACGTGGCCGATCCCTGCATACAGCAGTGCACTATTGGTCATGGTAGAAAGTTTTTGCTGATATAACGCTTTTGCGCCAGCCACATCCTCAAGACCGATCTCTGCCTGGCCCAGCCAATAAATAGCTTCTTCATCATTAGGGTTTGCGGTAACTAATTTCTGAAAAACGTCTTTTGCACTCTTGAACCTTTCGTAATACATAAATTTCTTTCCTTCATCAAGACTTTGAGCCATTATAGTATTAGCAAAAAGTAAAGCTGCAAGGAAAAAAATACCCGTTTTAAATTTCTTCATGTGTGTGATTTTGTTGATAGACTTTTGCAATGTAAAAAAAACTTATAATAAACTGTTAATGCTTCACCTGTCCTTGGGAATCTTTTCATTAACTTTTACGTTTCGAACATCAAAATCCATGATCGGACCTAGGTATGCCCGCCTGAAAATCAACTGCCCTCTTTCGTATCTTAAAAAAGCTGTGAAGCCCGATCCAAGTCCTTTATAATTCTCTTTTATCACGTAATACAAACCACGTACCAAAGGGTACCTGTGTGTCAGGATGCTTTGCTGCATTGGTTTTACGTAAGGTGTATCTTTACATACATCACATTGCACATAGGCGATCTTTACTTTTTTCAGCATTTCCACCTGTTGCGGGATTTCGGGGTTGCCGATCCAGTTTATGCCTACCAGGCCTATCGCGTTTTCGTGCGTGGCCACATACTCAATCACGTCTTCGCTATTTTTTGCCGCCTTCACTACTGATGTGTCAAAAGTGCCGCTTTTCAGTACAGAATCGGTTATGAACCGTACCGTGCTGGTAGCTTTGAGCCCATCAAAAACCATCGTCTGCTGCCTGTTAATCCTGCCCCTGAGCTGTTCCTGCAAGCGTTTCATGGTAAATAAGGTATCATTGCTGGCCGCATTTACCAATATCGCCACGGCATCCGAAGCAATGGCGCTCGAACCGGGTATGTAATTCAGAGAGTCGATCAGGAACCTGTCTTCACGCGGGGTAAGCCTCCGCGTAACGATCACCAGCCTATTGGAAGTATCATAAAACAGATCCCTGAAACAATCCGCTTCGGGTTTGTAATGCGCAATGATCTTTGTTCCGGGATTAGAGGTCTCGTACATGGCGATCTGCTCGTCTATCACCGGCCTGAACGATTCATCCACACTGATGTTGATCGTACCGCTTGCAGGTGTATCATCGGCATGCGTGATCTCTTTATCCTCTTTACAGGATGCTATGAATATAGTGATGAACGCTGCCGCAATCCCCCACTCTGTCAGCTTTTTCATCGTTCCCTTAAATAGTTTTTTTTGTACCCCCTGTATATCCTGAAACCTCCGTACAGCAAACAGATACCGCCAAAGACTTTCAGCCATACCCCATCAAAACGATCCACCAGGCCACCATTGAAGTATTCATTGAAAAGCATATAAACGCCCATCCCGATCCATAATAACCCCATTCCATAATCCATGATGCTCCGCATCCTCAGGTAGCCTTTGTGGCGTTCGCTCATCGGGTCTTTTTCAAATTCTTCTAATGCCATACACTTTTTTTGAATCAGCAATTTACTAATAAATATTTATGTGATTACTGCAGGCTTGTAAACTGCACTGGAATTACATAATAAACGGACACATTTTGGCCGCTGGCTTTCCCCGGGATCCAGTCCGGCATTTTTTTCAATACCCTTATCACCTCATTATTAAAGGCTTTGCCGCCGTCCTGGGTAGTCTCAAACCCTTTAAGCCTGCCGTCATATCCTACCACAAATTTAACTTTTACCGATACGCTCTGGCCTTCTTCCAGGTCTTCCGGGTTCTGCAGGTTCTTTTCAAGAAACTTACGCAGTGCCGGGATCCCGCCAGGAAATTCAGGCATGATATCAGCAGTGGGCCTAGGTGTTTCCTTATCTACAACCATCACTGTTTCTTTTCCTTCACCACCACCATCGCCGGGCTTTGGCGTGCTTGGTACGCCTACGGTCTGTTTTGTTCCGGCATTGGGATCCCTATTGGTTACATCACTGATGACAGCGCTGTCGAGGCTGGATATTTTGTCCACGTGCTTTTCATCTTTTGTGATTACTACGTTGTCCGTGAACTGTTCAGACCTTACCGGCTGAATATCTTTCGGTTTGGGCTGATCCACTTTCGGTTGTTCGGGTTTCTTAGGTTCCAACGGCTTGTCATGGGGCTCATCCCTGGCCAATGTCAACACGGTAGTTTCCATATCCACAGGCTTGCCGTTGTTCATATTACCCTTGGGCAAAAAAGTAAGTGCTGTCACGGCCAGAGCCATTGCCATGGTAACGCCGATCGCTTTATATAAACGTTCGTGGTAAAACTTGCGCAATGCATATGCACCGTAGGTCTTATTACGATTTTCGAATATGATATCAAGTACATCCGCTTTCAGAATGTATTCAGAGTTCATGATAATAGGTTTTAAAAATTAAAGAATGAATTTCAAAACCCGGCGCCTGGTTGATGGATTAGATGCAATGGCTGAAAGAATCCATAAATGGGACCC
>NZ_RJUB01000009.1 GCF_024343615.1 Ferruginibacter sp. HRS2-29
GCCATCCAGTACATATGTTACCGGAGTAGCTCCGTTAGAAGTAGCGGTGATCGTTCCGTCAGTAGCATTGTTACACGAAGTGCCTGTCGGGGTAGCGGTTCCTGTTATGGCGGCGCCTGAAGTTACTGTCCTGGTGATCGTACCTGTACATCCCCTGAAATCTGTAATATTGATAGTATGCGAACCGGCTGAAATATTGGTAAATACACCGGTAGTATTCGTTGTTCCCCCGTCCAGGATATAGGTCACCGGTGCAACACCGTTGGATGTAACCGTCCAGGAAGCATTGTTGATACCCGGACAGGAAGCCATAGTAGGGTTTCCGGTGGCGGTGAGCGCCGGGCCGGCAGTAACCGTTGCGGTAGCAGTACCTGTACAGCCATTGGCGGCGGTAAACGTGATCGTATGTGGCCCTGCAGCCACGCCGGTGAAGATGCCCGTTGTATTACTTGTTCCGCCATCCAGTACATATGTTACCGGAGTAACTCCGTTAGAAGTAGCGGTGATCGTTCCGTCTGTTGCATTGTTACACGAAGTGGCTGTCGGGGTAGCGGTTCCTGTTATGGCGGCGCCTGATGTTACTGTGGCGGATGCAGCGCCTGTACAGCCATTGTTATCTGTAAATGTAACGGTATGGGCTCCCGCGGCCACGCCGGTGAAGATGCCCGTTGTATTACTTGTTCCACCATCCAGTATATAGGTAACTGGCGCCGCACCGGTAGAGGTTACAGTGATTGTACCATTATTTATGCCCGGACAAGCAGTTGCTGTGGGAGTGGCGGTACCTGTGATAGCTGCGCCAACCCCAACCGTATGCGTGATCGTTCCCGTACATCCCCTGGAATCCGTAAATGTGATGGTATGCGATCCCGGGGCCAGACTGGTGAAAATGCCCGTGCTGTTTGTCGTCCCACCGTCTATCACAAATGTTATTGGTGTAACACCGTTGGTGGTGATCGTCCACGACCCATTATTTACACCCGGACAAGATGCCGCTACCGGGTTGCCATTGGCGGTCAACGCCGGGCCCGCAACTACTGTTGTGGTGGCTGTTCCTGTACATCCCCTGGAATCCGTAAATGTGACGGTGTGGGCACCGGAACTTACATTTGTAAATATTCCGGTCGTATTAGTTGTTCCTCCATCTAATACATATGTAACAGGCACTATGCCATTGGAAGCCATTGTGATACTTCCGTTAGTTGAATTATTGCAAGAGGTAGCTGTCGGGGTGGCGGTACCCGTAAGGGCTGGCCCTGCGGTTACTACAGTACTCACGGATCCCGGGCATCCGTTGTTATCGGTGAAAGTTATGTTATGAGGCCCTGCGGCAACGCCTGAGAAGATGCCCGTTGTATTGGAGGTAACACCATCTAATACATATGTTACAGGAGTTGCTCCCGTACTCGTAACCGTAATGGTGCCATCATGTGCATTGTTACACGACGTAGCAACAGGAGTAGCGTTCCCCGAAATTGCCGCACCAACTCCTACAGTAGCAGTCGTGATACCCGAACAGCTATTTGCGTCGCTGTATGTGATGGTATGCAGCCCGGCAGCAACGCCGTTGAAGATGCCGGTAGTGTTGGTGGTGACGCCATCTAATATAAAAGTGACGGGGGCCGTTCCGTTAGATGTTACCACTATTCCTCCATTATTCACTCCGGGACAACTGGCGGCTGTAGGCGTGGCATTAGCAGTGATGGCTGAACTTCCAGCAACAGTAACGGTAGCGATGCTGGTACAATTGGCATTATCTGTTACAAGTATGCTGTGATTGCCTGCGGCAACACCTGTGAAGATCCCGGTGGTATTGGTCGTGACACCATCTAATAGAAATGTGTAAGGTGCCACACCACCGGCAGTAACTGTAATGGTACCGGTGGGAGTACATCCCGCCGGGGTAGAACTGGCACTGGTCGGGAAAGTCGTTTTATTGACCGTGACTGTATCCAGGCTGATCATCTGCGTGCCGGACGGGCAGGAGTTGTAAACTGTTTTCACAACATATTGCTGTGAGTTTGCCGCAGGGCAGATGTTCGTAAAATTGAGGTCGAGCAGGCCTGGTGTGCTCACTGAAGTGGTAGCGGTTTGCAAAACGTTTCCCGACATATCCAGCAACTGTGAATTTACAAAAAGTGGAGTTGTACCACTTGGGGTAAATCGGTAGCCTTCATTTTGGGCAGTCCATTGTGTAGCATTTTTGCCCGGTGCGGCAACGCCCTTGTTTCTTTGGAAATTTTGTATACCTAATATAGCATCAGGGTTACCGTATGGGAGGCAGTTTTTATTTTCAATAAATACATCAATCAAGCCTGTAGATTCATACATGACCATCTGGAAAGTATTCAGGTTTGCCGGAATAATCGGGCAAATAGGTATTGAGCTGTTGTAATACGTACCAATATGATAATAACTAACTACAAATTTCCTGCAAGGCGCAGTACCTTCCACCCACCATTGTATCTTCCGTTCCGGAGGGCTATTTACCCCCCAGGTATTCGCCAACCTTGGATCGATATCTGTAAATACTCCCATGATAGAAGCTTTCGGGTAATGCGGCGTACTCCCTATATTTCCTAATGCCCTGGGAATTGTCTGGGTAATATCGTATCCGCAAAAAGAGTTTGCATTGGCAGCCTGGAATGTGATCAAACCATTCGAACCTATCACTGCACTGTTGTACGTGGAATCGTAAAAACAAAATGGAAAGGGTAGCGAAAAGAGGTCGCTGAATTCATCGTCGTTATATAAAGCAGGGTCTTCCGTAGCACCGGTGGCAAGTACAAACGGATAAGGAGCATATGGAATAGTATTTACTACATAATCATCGGTAGTCTTAAGATTAGGTACCTGGAAACTCAGGTTGGTGCAATTCACATTACACGGAAGCGTCCTTACGGTATGATTGAGATTGGTAGGTACACAACTTTGCGCCTGCACACCTGTGTACAAACACATATATATAGCAATGACGATAAGACGATGTAAAAATCTTCTCATAAACCAACTTGCAGTGGGAATTAGTTAAGGTAAAATTCAGCGGTAATATTAAACAAAAAAAACATAGGAAGCAAGAATGCCCGGCCAAACGGACAATGTTTGCGGTAGAGTTTTGACAATCATCAATTAAAAAGAAGCGAGGCCGGGTTTCAGGCCTGTAAAATCTAGAAATTGAAGCTTTTGGAAGCCCTGCGGCCATGGGAATATTGCCATTTCGGCCCTTGTTTCAGTAAACGGATAGCTTCTTCGTCCTGCGCAGGTGCCAGCGATTTTTGCACCTTGATAGCAATCGGTTCGCCTTTTTTATTGACCTTGAAAGAAAGCGTCACTTCACCTTTAGGCGCTTTGGTTAACTGAGACCGCTGGCGGGCACTGTCAATATACTGGTCGTACCTCGACATTCCATCTACCGGCTGAATGTTCAATCCACTGACTTTTCCCTGTAATCCTTTTGAAACCTCATCAGCGGAAACTTTTTGTGTGGCATAACCGAGATCTTTCTTCTGGCGTTCCGTACCAAGACCGGTAACCACCACTTCCGACAGGTTATTATTTTCTTTCTTAAGGGTGATACTCTGCTGATTGTTCAGGTTGAAATTTTGATTTACTGCCGCATACCCTGTAGCTGAAATGTTAGCCAGCAACAGGCTGTCGTTTGCCTGCAGGCTGAAATTTCCATTGGCATCAGTCACCGTCACTGCATTGTTGGTGCCGCTCACCGTTGCGAATGGAACAGGGGTTCCATCATCATCGGTCACTTTTCCTTCGAGGAAATATTTTTGTCCAGGCTTCTGGTACATTTTTTTTACCAGGTCAGAAGCTACTTTCGCCTGCGCAAGGCTGACTTCTTTTTCTTCCTGTTTGGTTTTTGCGTCTTCGGTCGGGGCCGGCGTTATCGTGTACGCGTAATCCACAGCCGGAACGGCTGCGGGAGCCAATTGTTTGAATGCTCCATTCACAGGTTGCATCGTTGCGTTGGAAGAAGGCAATGTACGTTTTTCCGTGGCGGTTGTACCATTACCTTTAATGATTGTTGCTACAGACGAAGTATCTGTTTGTATATTTTTGTATTTATTATCTGCGGGAGAAATTACAGCTTTTGTATCGGTAGAAGCCAGTGTGGGGGCAGGTTCGTCTTTACGGTCTGTTTTTAAAAGTAAGTAGCCTATGCCAAGTACAAGTACCAATACGGCAGCGATCCTCAGCCATGCGGTGTTGAATCCTACCACCACCGCTTTTTTGTCTTCTTCCTTCGCCGGTGGAACCTGCGCTGTCAATTCTTCAATATCCTGCAATGGGGTAGCGGTAAACGCATATCCTTCCAGCGCATCCGCCAGGAACGGATCTTCCAGCGCCGCTTTTTCCAGCGCATACATTTCCGCTTCGGGCATCGAACCATTGTAATAACGTTCGAAATCCGCCGCGGTATAATTGATATGTTGATGCCCGTTTGCCATTATGCCTGTGCTGCCATTGTTTTATCCATACAGATCTTCAGGTTGCGCCTTCCGTTTTGTATGAAACTTCTTACTTTATTTGGGTCAAGGCCGGTGGTGCCGGCTATTTCTTTATAACATTTTTCTTTCAGGTAAAACAATTCGATCACTTCCCGCTGTTCTTTTACCAGCTTGCTGATGCAGTCTTCCATGATGCTGAAATGATGTTCTTTTTCCATCACAGCGTTCAGATGCACGGTTTCCTCCAAATGCACAAGGTCGGAATCGATATGGCGTGGTAAATTTTTTATCTTCCGCAGTTTCATCAGGCAATGATTCTTCGAAAGCTGGTACAGCCAGGCTTTGAAATGGTCTACCGGGTATTTCTTCAGCTTTACCACGAGTTCCTCAAAAATGTTCAGTACACAATCCTTCGATTCTTCCGGATCCTTCATGTATTTCAGACAAACACCATAGATCAGATCCATATACCGCTGATACAGATCCGCCAGCACCTGCATATCACCCTCTGCTTTATACAGCGCCACGAGATCCTCGTCAGTTCCGGTATTCGATATGTTTTTAATGAAAGTCAACGATGTAAGTTACTTTAAAAAATTATTTGGTGGTAAATAGGGTGACATATTTACCAGACCAGACAAAACGCATCCATTTGAGATTACCATCATCCCACATCCAGCATCCTCAACGGAATCACTTCTCAGTTAAATTTTACACTTCCCGGCTGTTAAAAAATCCCCTCGAAAATCCCACTCCTGTCAAATTTCTTATCTTTCGGCAGAATCAAACCTGGTGCATGAATCGAAAAATAGTCCTGTTGTCACTGGCCACGTCATTTTATTCTTTACAAAGTAGTGCGCAGCAGGTAAGGGTTCCGGCTTTGCCGGCAGGAAAAAATATCCCGGCGCTCAATTATTCCGCCAGCAGGATATATGGAAACGGACTTGATCCGTTTTATCAAAAGCTTTTATTGTTGCAAAAAGAAAAGCAGGGGATTGTACGGGTGGTGCACATCGGCGATTCACATATCCAGGCTGATTACATTTCCGCAGTAGTGCGAAACGGCCTGCAGGATGCTTTCGGCAATGCCGGACGGGGATTGGTTTTCGCGTACCAGGTAGCCCGCACAAACGCTCCTCCGGATATAAAAAGTACCGGCAATACTTTCTGGCATTCCAATCGGCTGGCCCGGCAGGATATCCGTTACCAATGTGGAGTTTCAGGTTTTTGTATGGAAAGCGATCGCCCCGGTGCCAGCTTCACCATTCGCTTCGAAAATAATTCCGCAGGCCAGGTGCAGTTTTTCAAACATCTGAAAATATTTACCGACAGCGGCTCCAGCTGGCTGCTGCGCACCGATAGCAGCAATGTGATGCAACTCAAAAGTCAGCCTTCCGACAGTATTCCCGGCTTTCATGATGTGCTCCTGCAAAAACCTGAAACAGATTTTACCCTGAGTTCATTGTCTACCGGCCAGAACCAGGCTTTTTACGGCGCTGTGGCCGAAACCGATCTGTCGGGTGTGCTCTACAGCAGCATTGGTGTCAACGGTGCACGATACGATCAATATAATATCACACCGCTTTTCTGGAAACAATTGCCCGCCCTGCAGGCTGATCTGTACATCATTTCACTCGGCACCAATGAAGCGCAAGGAGCCATCTTCGATGAAGCGGCATTCAGCAATTCGGTGGAAACGTTTATCCGTAAGTTAAAAACCGTTTCGCCCAATGCAGCGGTGTTGATCACCACGCCTGTTGATTCGTATAAAGCCGGCCGGCCGAATAAAGTGTTACAACAGCTCAACGATTTTTTATATAGTTATACATCCCGCCAGAACATTCCCCTTTGGGACATGTACCGCGTGACGCTGGGGTATTCTGCTTCGCGAAACTGGATAAGGAAGGGCCTGATGGCAGCCGACAAGGTCCATTTTACAAAAGATGGATACCAGTTGCAGGGGGCGTTGTTGCTGGAAGTGTTGCTGAGAAGTTACAACGATTATTATTTGAAGCAATAAGGGATTACACGAATTTTCGCGAGTTGCATGAATTAGCGAAGTGTTATGTAATCATTTTTTTCGCTAATTCGTGTAATCCGTGTAATTCGAAAAATTCGTGTAATCAAAACTGGAGATATATCGGCAACACCTGTTCTGCCGATTTGAAATATCCATACACTACTACGAAGGCGAAGAAAATGACGATGTAAGCGATGAGCGGAACCCTTTTGAACCGCCCGATCACCCTGTCTGCCAGGCTATCCGGAATGGCGTGCAGCAGCCCTGCCAACAGTAACATGCCCAGCACAGGTTTATAATTATTGAAGAACGCATTCCACACCGACGGTTTGAAATCGTACAAGATCTGTTTGATCATCACCATGCCCGCGTGCAGGTCGCTGGCTTTGAAGAATATCCAGCAAAAGCACACGAAATGAAACGTGATGATGATGGCGATGGCATTGTACCACCAGCGGTTGTTCACTTTTGCCAATGCTTTGCCGGTGAGCAGCATCCATATTTTATGCACGGTAAGTGCTATACCATGCAAGGCGCCCCAGATGATGAAATTCCAGCTGGCCCCGTGCCAGAAGCCTCCGAGCAGCATAGTGGTCAGTAGGTTCATGCCGGCAGGGATACCGGCTTTGTCTTTTTTGATCAAAGCAGGAAGCAGGAATAATACCAACATTCCAAACGTGATGGCCCCGGAAATGATATAAGAAAGTGAAAAGAGGTAACGGCTGCTGAAGAATACCCCAACGAAAAAAAGCGCCGAGAAAAGATAGGTGGCAACACTTCCCTTCCTGTTACCGCCGATAGGGATATACAGGTAATCCCTCAGCCAGGAAGATAGCGAAATATGCCAGCGGCGCCAGAATTCGGTGATATTTTTACTCTGGTATGGCGACAAAAAATTCACCGGGATATTAAATCCCAGCCATCGTGCAATACCTAATGCCACATCACTGTAACCACTGAAATCGCAATAGATCACCGCCGCATAACAATACACGGCAAAAAGATTTTCGAGGCCGGTATAACGCCCCGGATCATCAAAAATATAATTCACATAATTCAGCGTGAGATAATCCGATATCACCAGCTTTTTAAACATACCCGAAATGATCAGAAAAAAACCTTTGGCAAAATCCGTTTCAGTGATCTTATACGGCTCGTTGATCTGCGGCAAAAAATCATGCGCCCGCACGATCGGCCCCATCACCAGCTTTGGAAAAAAAGAAAGGAAAAGCAAATAATCGCTGAATTTGGTAGCGGGTTTCAATTCATCTCGGTAAACATCGATCGTGTAGCTGAGGTTTTCAAATGTATAAAACGAAATACCTACAGGCAACAGGATATTCATCGGGTTGAATGTAGCATGAAACATTTCGTTGCTTACCGCAATGAAAAAGTTGGTATACTTGAAGTAAAACAGCATGCCCAGGTTGAAGAGCACGCTCAATACCAACAGGGCTGTACGTTTTCCCTTGTTACGCTGACGGTAGATGGCGTTGGACAGAAAAAAGTCTACGATAGCGGAAACGATCACCAGCCCCACAAACAACCCGCTGGCTTTATAAAAAAAGTAAAGGGAGAAGGCGCAAAAAATATACCGCCTCGTCCTGATATTATTCCTGAACGCATAATACAGGAAAATGAAAGCGGCAAAAAAGAATACGAAAAAACCGTTGTTGAACAACAATGGATTTTTGGGGTCGTACAAAAACTCTTTTAAAAATGCTGGAAGGTCGAATGTAGGCATTGTTCGGTTACCGCTTTATTTTGTATGGTTCAATTTATGATAATCTTTCATGATGGCTTCAAAAAGATAGTGCCCCAGGATATCCGCCCCGCGGGCATTTGGATGTACATAATCTTTATTGGCCAGCGATGGGGTAGCGGCTGCCCATCGCACGATCGCATCATGGCCGCCCATCGTTTCAAAATGATTGTAAAAGATACTACCGGTTTCATACGCCAGCGAAGCCTGTACTTTTATGAGGGTATCGATGCCCACCGCAGATTTATATTCCCCACCATAATTGAATGCACGGTCTGCAGTGCTTGTCATTAAAAAATCAGCCTGCGGAAAAGCAGCTTTCAGCTTTTTGATGGCCGGTAAAGCGATCTTCGCATACCAGTTAAAATTCATGTCGTTTGGCCTGAACATGAGATTGACGCCATATTGAAAAATGATCAGATCGTAGGGATTGCCTTCGGCAACGGCTTTCAAAAAGTTGCTATCGATCTTATTGTATTCCACGCCGGTGATACCGCGGAAAGTAAAATTATCCACGATGATGCCGGAAGCCGATTCAAAACTTACACCATACACCGGCAGGGATTCATCATTGATCGCGATTTTTATAGCAGTGCTCACATCGTTCCTGAGTGGGATGCGGTTGAATATACCTACGGGATGTATCGTTTGCGAAGTGCCATCCACCATTACCGTCACTGCATTGCCGGATGTGCCGCACAGAAGGCTTTTTTCGATGATGGCAGAAGAATCCTTCACTGTCTGATCTTTCACCCTGAACCAGTCATCGTTGCCGTGAAAAGTATGGCCTGATAAGTAGAGATTGTCTTTTCTTGAGTTTTCCTTAAAATTTTCATCCTCCCAGCCATTTGAAAAAGTATGGATCACTGTAGCCCTGGAGCCTGCATTGGGTGTGCTTACAGGAACAAACCCTACACCAGCTCCGCCGAATTCGCCCTGCATCAGTTTTCGTAAAGTCTGCGATAACAGGTCGCCTTCGATCATGCTGTCACCAAAATAACCAATGCGGATCTTTCTCTTTTTGCCTGATTTCAGCTCATGCAATTTTTGAACGAATGAATAAAGGGAAGGCTTTGTCGTATCACTGTTGAAACTGGTGATGAGGTTCGCCCGTTTGTATAAATTGAAATCTTTGGAAGCGATCTTTTGTATAACAATGGGGGCCGTAGTATCTGAAGTAGCTGCAATGCCCGTGGAATCTGGGTTTCCGGATGTAAATACATTGGCTACAAGGTTCACCCTCCTGAGGTCTGGCCAGTTGAAATAACCCGCTATCAGCGATAGGACGAGGTAAAGGGCGACTGAGATTAGCACGAAGTTCCTTACCCGGAAATTACTGTTCATTTAAAATGTTCTATCTGTCTACTACAATTTGTTTTTCTGTATTACACCGGCGATCCTTTTTTTCCAAACGGCCGGTGCTTCCGAGTATCCTGTTTTACTGATGGCATCGAGCCACAGCAAATATTTCGGATTTCCCTTCAGTTTAGGGTAGAATTTTTTCCGGGAAATGACCCTGCAAAAATCCCTGAACGATGCTTCCGGCGTGGCATATTGTTTATACCTCGTTTTGATCCCTTTCGTTTTGTGTACCGTATTTCTTCCTACGATCCCAAAATGATTGTTGAGCAGCCTCGTATTACGGCTCGTACCCGAAGAGGACTCCACGATCGCCACGCCTAATATAACGGACGCGGGTATCCCAAATTCTGCTGAAAGTTCGGTCGCCAAAGGTTTATACTTTTTGATATAGGCCGATTGGCTTTGTGCAACAAAACTAAATGAACAAAAGCACAAAAGAAGGATACAGGCGAAAAGTTGTGGTAATTTTTTCTTCAGGGAAAAAGGCATAGTGAGGATTTAGGGTTAACATTCTACAAACCCCGGAGGTTTTCAAAACCTCCGGGGTTTCCCAATTTATGTATTTAATTTCCGGGATTCCAAATGGTAACCCTAAAAAGAGTGTTTTTTTAACAAACATTCCATTAAGTATCCCTTTAATTCTTTATTTCTTCAGTGTTTTTGCCCATTTATCCATTGATTGTTCTATGATCTGCAAAGGCATACATCCGTCTTTCAGGTATTCTGTGTGAAAAGCTGAAAGCGTGAATCCAGGCAGGGAAGAATATTTCTCCCTCAGTTCTTTTATTTTTAAAGCTCCTGTCTTGTAACTCAATGCCTGCCCGGGAATCGCCATGTAACGTTCAATTTCAGCTGTAGCGCCGTCTTCGCTGATCGCTTCGTTATCCATCATATATTTAATGGCTTCTTCGCGGGTCATTTTGCCGGTGTGCATCGCTACATCTACCACAAGGCGGATCGCACGATGGATCTCATCGCCGAGTGCGCCCATGTGCTGGTAAGGGTTGGTGTACAATCCCAGTTCTTTTCCCAGGCTTTCGCAATACAGCGCATATCCCTCACCGTAAGCCCCGTACCATATGAATTTGCGGAAGTCGGGCAATTGTTTGTTTTCCGATTGGATACTTACCTGGTAATGATGCCCCGGGATGGCTTCGTGCAGGAAAAGGCTTTCCATACCGCTGGTGATGTTGAATTTTGTGGGGTCGATGATCGGGATATAAAAAATGCCCGGCCTGCTGTTGTCGGGTAAACCCGGGTAATATTCAGCGCTGGCGCTGGCCGCCCGGAATGCTTCTGTCTGGCGTATCTCAAATTTTGTGGCAGGTGTCAGCGAAAACATTTTTTTAAGGTGGGGGTCAATCGTAGCCTGTATCTTCCTGAAAGCATCCAGTATTTCACCGGCGGTTTTATACGGCATGAATTGTTTGTCGGTTCGCATGAATTCAAAAAACGCCTTCAGGTCGCCATTGAATTTCACCTGCGTTTTGATATTTTCCATTTCCTCACGGATGCGTTTCACTTCGGCCAGGCCGGTCTGGTAGATATCTTCCGGAGTTTTATCCGTAGTTGTCCAGTATTTCACCAGGTATTTATAGTAAGCATCACCACCGGGCAGGGCATTTACGCCTGTGCTGGTTCTTGCGACGGGCAGATATTCATTTTTGAGGAATGCACCCAGCTTTTTATAAGCCGGTACAAGTTTATTATTGATCAGATCGGTGAAAGAAGCCGTAAGCCTGGTTTTATCCTCTGCCGAAAAAGAAGCCGGCATCAGTCGCAGTGGTTCGTAAAAAATACTTTTTGCAGGATCAGTAAACACCATCGCCTCCATTTGCGGGATCATTTTTACCACCAGCGCTTTTGGCAGGGTGTAATCAGCGGCCATTCCTTTTTTTAAATAAACGATCGCACTGTCTGCCCAGGCAGTAAAAGCCGAAGCCCTTTGCACCCAGTCGTCATAATCTTTTACTGTCTTGAAAGGTTGATTGCCTGTACCGCTGCCCATTTGTCCCATCGAAAGTGTGAGGCCGTAAAACTGGTCGAATGGCATATAACTGTTATCATTGAGCATGCTGCTTCCCATGAAATGCATGGTCAATCCTTCGAGGGATGTCTGCATTTCATAATCGAATATGTCGTAGCTTTTGGCGTCGTTGTCGTTGAGTTTCGAGCGGTCGAATTTTTTCAGGGCAGCCCCGTAACGGGTAAAAAAATCTTTGAGTTTTGCCCGGTAGCTGTCGGTGAAATCAGCAGGTAGCTGGTTGTTGAAACGTGTATCACCGTTCATCGTAGCTTCCAGCGGATACAGCGCCATGCGTTCGTCGTAATAATTTTTCAGCATGGAAGCAAAAGCCGTATCGGGCGCAGGATTTTGCGTGTCCTGATTTTTCGACTGGTTGCAGGCGGTTAATGAGAGGAAGAGAAAGGAGAAAAGAGTTAACCGTTTCATACGCCATTATTTTGACGAAGATATAGATTAACACTTTTCTCCTGTGCTTTTCTTATTCTTTATTCGGGATGATGAGTAGCGGAATATCAGACTGTTGAAGGATCTTTTCGGCGATGCTGCCATTCAATAAACGATCGAGCCCTCGCCGGCTATGCGTTCCGATCACCAGCAGGTCAACCGCTTCTTCTTTTGCAGTATCCAGGATGGAAGTCACAAAATCGCCTTCCTTCACTAATATCCCTATCTGGTCATCACCGAGATGTTCTTTAGAGCGCTCCAGGAAATTATGCGATTCCTGCAGCAGGTCTTTCACGAGCATTTCATCGATACCCGGATAAATAAACCCGTTGAAACCCATGATCGGCGAATACGCCATGTCGGAATAATAGGCCGCATCTGCCACAACATGCAGCAGTATCACTTTCGCACCCTGGCTTTTAGCGATGGAATGACCAATGGCCGCTATTTTTTCTGCAGATGGATCATAATCCAGTGCTATCAGTACTTTTTTCATATTGTTGTTTTAATTATTGAATCAATAAAAATGCCAGTTAAAATTTAAAGGCCAAACCCTCCGGGGTTTAATTCGGGTATTTATATTAAATTTATAGTCATGCGCCATTACATCATCCTCCTTCTTTTTTTCTTTCCTGCCGGTTCCTATGCCCAGAATATCACCGGCGTATGGGAAGGCATCATGGATGACGAATTCCTGCAGGTAAACATCGAACAGAAAGACAGCGTACTTTGTGGCTACACCTACGATTACCTGCTGGCTAATACCAATAATCATTGCCGGGCCATTTTCAGCGGGTCTTACGATAAGGATAAAATGAAATGGACCATCACAGGCGAAAGTTTCCTGGAAAATGTAGGCGGGCATACGTTCATGCGCATCACCATGCAGATGGGGCTCACTGATGATACACTCTGGGTAAAAGCCGGTCCCAAAAATTTCATGGCGAAATTGCTGGGGGTGGGCATCATTTCCACTTATCTCCTTAAAAAAAGTAAGTATACGGATATACATCGCTGGATGCGCCCTTGTTTTCCCAAAGAAAAAAAAGTGAAGAAAGCCCCGCCTGTAGTTGATACTCTCATTATTGTTCCCCAAAAGAGCGAAGCTATTCCGGCGCCGGATTCGGCTACGATTTCGAAGCTGATGACTGTACGCAAACAAACCACGCAAAGCAGGCTGGTGATCAATACCAACCAGATCAATCTTAAACTATACGACAACGGGGTGGTGGACAACGATACTATTTCCATCTTTTACAATGGGAAATTATTGGTAAGTCATCAGCGGTTGTCGGAAAAAGCGGTAGAACTCAACATCCATCTTGATGAAAAAGTCACCATCCATGAGATCACCCTGTTTGCAGAAAATCTCGGTGGCATTCCGCCCAATACGGCACTGGTGGTTATAACGGCGGGGGATAAACGCTATGAGCTAAGATCAAGCGCCAGCCTGGAAGAGAATGCGGTGCTGGTATTCGAATACAAGTCAATTACGAATTAAGAATTACGCGATGAAATTAATTTTTACAATAAAATTTAATTCCATTGGAGAAGACCAGCATGGAACCGGTTTTCAAAGCACCCCGATATTCAATCCTGTCGAGTGAAGAGTAGTACGTGAAATTATTCTGGCCGATGGACCTGATCTTTCCCTGGTAGGCTTTATCTTCAAAAGAAGCGTAATAATTGAGTGCCGTATTTCCAAACGAGCGCAATTTGCCTTTAAGCCCGGCGTTTTCCGACGAACCATACCAGGTGAGCGTGGATGGTCCGATGTTTTTGAGGTTGCCTTTGTATGCTTCATTTTCGTAAGCCTGGTAATAATCCATATTGAGCGTACCGATCGATTTCAATTTTCCCCTCACCAGTTCATAATCGAACGATGCGTAATAAGTGAAATAAGTACGACCGATAGATTTTATTTTCCCGCGGAAAGCTTCATTGTCATTGTCTCCGTAATATTCAACACGCCCGTTGTAAGGCTCCAGTTTATCCTGGTAATTTTCCATACGGCCAAGGTAACGGTCGATGCCCCATTCGATGATATTCCCGTCTTTGGAAACATTGACGGTAACAAACTCGTCCAGTCCGAAGCTGATCTTCTCCAGCTCACCTCTGGAGCCGATTGTTACGCGTGAGATGGTTTGCCCATTCGTGTTTACACAAAATGCAACGATAAGAAGTAAAGTGATGAATTGTTTCATTTGGAAAACTAAGGAATATTGAAGGTAATAATTTTTTGTAATAGAATTCGTCCGTAGATTTTCGCTGTTTTTTTTCTGCAGATCTGCAGGCACCTGATCTTGCTTTTGAAAAAAAAAACTCCCTGCCTGCAGACAATGGAGCAGTTGTATGAAAGATAGCTCCTTGTCAATGAACCGCCATGTTAATATTACAAAACACCCCGAACCTTGCGGCCGGGGTGCTTCATTGTGTTTGTAATTATATTCTTAAAAATTCCTTACTACCATTTCTGTTCTGCGGTTCTTCGCACGTCCTGCGGCGCTTGCGTTATCAGCTACAGGTTTCGTTTCACCGTAACCGGTAGATTTCAAACGGCTGGGGTCGATACCTTTTGATACGAGGTAATTTTTCACCGCACCTGCACGATTGTCTGACAATACCTGGTTGCTTTCATCAGATCCCTGGGAATCCGTATGGCCATCGATATCGATCATCAATGAAGCATCAGATTTCAACAGGTCAACTACTGCATCCAAAGATCTGTTGGATTTAGCAAGAAGCTTGTAGCTACCGGTTGCAAAGAATACATTCTTGGCAGCGAAGTTTACTTTTTCAATCACTTCTTTCGCAATCACCGGGCAACCCTGGTTGCTTGCCGGGCCGGAGCGGGAAGGGCATTTATCTTCTTCATCGTTCACACCATCACCATCGGTATCCGGGATCGGACAACCCTGGTAGCGGGCTACACCTTTAACGGTAGGGCATTTGTCTTCTTCATCATTGATGCCATCACCATCGGTATCCGGGATCGGGCAACCCTGGTATTTGGCTACACCTGCCTGGTCGGGACATTTATCTTCTGCATCAGCAATTCCATCGCCATCGCGATCCGGGCATCCCTGCAAAGCAGCTGTACCAGCTACATCCGGGCATTTATCATCCGCATCCAATACACCATCACCATCACGATCGGTGATCACCGGTGGCGGAGGTGGAGGAGGAGTGCCTGGAATGCGTTTGCCAAACAATTTGAATTTCAAACCGGCCTGTATCTGTTGGTTGTAAGCGGCTGGATTCGCATTGGCGTCATCAGCAAGTCTTTTGAGACCATGCACATATTTGGCATAAATGCTCACCCGGCCACGTGGAATGAATTCTACTCCACCTAATACACCAAGAGATGTCTTCTCAAAAAAATCTTTGTTGTTTACATCAACCGGCGAAGTCTTGTCGGTTGCTTTTGTAAGGAAGTCAGCCTGTCCGCCCAACGCGAATGCAAAATATTTGCCCGCATGCAATTTGAAGAACAGGGGTACCGAAATGTAGGTGAGTTCCTGGTCGAGGCTGGTAATATTGCCTGTTTCGGCTTTAGAGCCTATACGGGAATATTGTGCCTGTAACTCGAGTGAGATAGTATTTCCCATCGGGAAATTTACCCACACACCGGGGGCATATCCCCATTTGAATTTCATATCAGTTCCGGGAATATCATCCTTCAAACGGAATTTAGAATAGTTGGCTGCCCCAAGTACACCGCCTGAGATGGTGTAGCGGTCGGCAGTCTGAGCGTAAGTGTTACCGGCAATGCATAGGATCAGTATTGCAAAAAATAATAGGTGTTTTTTCATACATGTTGTTTAATGTTCAATACATCTATTACAATGGATGTGCCGAAGTTGTTAAACAAGCGGTAAAAAATTATCCTGGCCAGGAATGAATTTGCAGATACCCGATTGAAATGCCCGTCAACAGCTGATTTGAAGCTTGTTACAAAGAGTTTTCAGATGCAGATTTTTTTTGAAATTGTTAATAAGAAAAAAGGTGGGATACCGTAGGTTGTGCGGAAAGCGCCTTATGTCAATTGTATGCAGTACTACAGATATGCGAACTATACTTTTGCTGCTGATCACAAACAATTGATACATCCATAAAATTTACCCTTCATGTTAAAAACAATTTTCGCTTTATTTATTTCCCTGGCATTTGCCATATCGGGCACTGCTCAAAAACTGGAAACGTTTTCTGTTACATTGCAGCCGAAAGCCGGTGCCAACAGTTACCTCAGCGTTTCGCAGAAAAAATCATTCAGCGCTTCAGAAGCAACAGCCAATAAATCATCTATCGATGTCGGCCTTGTAGTTACGCCCAATGGCAACAGGGATATCCTTGAGTGGTATAACCTGAGTGGTAAAGATGATAAGATCCCGGCAGATGTTGCGGGAACAACCACAGGCATAGCAGGACTTGGCTTTGATAAAGACCTTTTTCAGAAATGCAATACCAGCCAGGATCTGCAGAGAATGACAACACATATCACCAATAATTCATTCGTGCATTTCGGTTCTGTTACCGACGAGGTGGCTGCTGGTGTAAAATACCATTGTTTTTTGCTGCAGTTGCAAAATGGCAAAAGAGCATTGTTGTGGGTAGAATCTACCGATGCGGGAACTTATAAAGTGACGGTGAAAACGCAATAATCCGGTACATGCACAATATAAGTAAACTGTCGGCCTGAACCTTCCGGAGGCTTGTTCATTTAATTCCGCCCTCTACAGGTGCATGCTGACAGTTTATTTATTTAATGGCTTCCAAAAAAATCCAGCATATCTTTCAATGCATCTTTTGCATGCATCCTTTTCCCATTCTCGGGTGATTCTTTAGCTGCGGCATTAAAACCCCAGAAATCGTCGGGAAGGTCTTTGGCAGTATTGAGCAATTCCGCAATGGAAGTCTGTAAAATGTATTCCACAGCCAGCGGTTTAAAACTGATCACGTAAGCCAGGGTATTCGGCGGGACCATTCGTTGTTCGGGAGCAGTTTCCAGCCCGATCAGCATCACCTGGAATTTTCCCGAACCAGTGCGCAAGAAAAAAAGGTCGACCCTTCCATCGGGTACCACTACTACTTCTTTTACTTCATCCGTAGGATTGTGTAACATGCCGATGCTTTCTACAAAATCCGCCAGGAGTGGGGCAGGAGGGATGAATTGGCAATAGAAACTGTCGGGCATCTGGCAAAGGTATTTGGTTAACCGAGATCATTTATATTTTGAGAAGTAAGCCGGTATATATTTGCGTCGTCAGATTTCCGAAAGGATCAAGCGGAAGATTCTAATTCATATGTTGTTAATTCCCAATTTTGTCCGGTGTTATTATCGGTATAAAATCCGTTCAGACATCCTCTGAGGGACCTGTATGCGAAAGGCTTTGTAGCCTGGTCGATATACTTTCCGGATTACACAGAAAAAATTCGTTCATGAATCAAAAACAGGCCGTTTTCCAATGCATGAATATCTAATTCATATTGTGGCTTCCGTTTTTTAATATCGTCTGTATCTGCTGGTGTACAAGATTTCCTTGCTCCAGCCTGAATAATGACGTCGAACCATTCCTATTCAGGTACCATCTACCTTTGTGTCTTACCTGTTCGTCCGGATTAAGATCAATGGTAGATGTACCATCCATTCGTGGCAGAAAACCAACTTTCAAGCCAGGGATAAGGTCAATGGAGCTGATTATTTTTGGATGCATCCGGGATACGAGGATGATCCTTTTATCAGTTAAGCCGTAAAAAGTATGTTTCCTCAATTCCGCCTCGATGAAAAATCTTCCGATGCCTATTGTCGCTATGGCTAAAAAAAAGAAACCGCCCACAGACAAAGCCAGAAAGACAGAGATCTTCAACAACAATTTTATTACAAAACCTATGAAAACCAACATAGCCAGAGAAAAGATCGTATTATAAATATCCGACAGTTCAAAAACGATCCCTCTTTTCGGTTGCCCGGCCCAAAGCAATTTTTCTCCGGGATACATGTGATCACGGATGACGGTGGTTGATGGCGTTTCGGTTATTATCAAATCAGGAAGGTTTTAGTCGTTATTCTGTGCTATTATCCGTCTTAAAAGAATCAATTTTCGCCTGCTGTTTTTCTTTCCCCAGTAAGAACGATTTATTCAGCAATGACTGTTCCTCCAGTATGCCGACCACTTCAGCGGCCGGTGTGATGGCTAATAACTGTTCATTGGTTTCCTGTATAAGGTTTTCAATCACTGTTTTTTCAGCTTCCATCAACCCTATTTGCCTGCGTATCTCCAGTTGAGCGGCCAGATCGCATTCTTTTAATTTTTGCGCTGCCGATTCGCTCATTTTATGCAGCCACACCTGGTCTTTAATATTATCCCGACTATTGCCTTTTGAAAATTGAGCCAGGTGATCCGTTAGTTCAAGGAACCGGAGTTTAGCGGGATAAGCATTCTGAGCCTTGAGCAGTTTTTTTTTCATCAGTTGTATCCTTCCCGGCAATTGATTCAGCCTTAATTGCAGCTCTGTGATCGCGTCAATATATGTTTTAGCAGCGTTTTTCTGACGCATCTCATCAGGAGCCTCCATTTGAATATACGCTGCCGTCTTAAATTCCAGAAGCTTCGCCTCGGGTAGTATGGTAAGCGGGCGTTCCATTCTTTCCGCTTTAGCAGCTGTACTTTTGGATACTCCCAGGTATTCGGCCATTTCGCTGAGGGAAATTCCATATTTTTCGCGTAATTCCATGATAGTGAGCATTGGACAGGGTTTTGATGAACGGATGGGGTATAGTACGAATATACAGATACCGCCTAAGTCGGGCAAAATTTATGTTTCATAATTTAACTATTCTGTACACGATTTCCTGTACACGAAAAACAGTGTACAGGAAATCGTGTACAAGTTTTTTATTTTAAAAATCTGTACACGAAAGTTGTGCACGATTTTTCGTGTACAAAAAATCGTGTACAGCCTGCCTTCAGCTTAAGGAAAAGATTTTCCCGTTACTTTGTGCAAATTTTCTGTATGAAATTTTTCATCGCATTCATATTCATATTCACGATCGTTTGCAATAGCAGCGCACAGGAAGCCCCTGTGCAGACCATCCAGCTGGCAAATGGCAAAGTAACCTGCATAAAATATTCCGGTAATATTTACAAACTCGTTTATTTACCGACGGGGTATACCCGCAATGAACTCATCAGCGATGCTGTCATTGCCCGGCCAAATTCTGTGGGGCAACCTTTGAAAGCCATTGAGGCAAAAGATGATAAGATCGTTTTTTCTTTTGAAAATTTTTTAGGACAGATACAACCGTTTACAAAAGACGGCAACAATGGCTTTCGGTTCCAGCTTTCAAAAACGGAAAAAGTGTTTGGTGGCGGCGAACGTGCATTGCCATTGAACCGTCGTGGATATAAATTCAATCTTTACAACAACCCCTGGTATGGCTACAGCGAAGGTGCCGATAACCTGAATTATTCCGTCCCGTTTTTTACCACTTCCGATGGATATGGCCTTTTCTTCGACAATCCCAGCAAGGGATATGCTGATATAGGAAAATCGGATAGTACTATACTTGAAGTGGGTTTCAGCAGCGGGGAACTCAATGTGTACGTCATTTTTGGAAAGGATTATAAAGAGATACTGGCGGGTTACAACCAACTCACCGGCACGCAGCCACTGCCGCCGCGTTGGGCGCTGGGCAACCTGATGAGCCGCTTTGGCTATACCAGCGAAGCACAGGCAAAAGACATCCTGGGAAAAATGCAATCCGAAAATATCCCGGTGGATGCGATCATCTTCGATCTTTTCTGGTTTGGCGACAGCATCAAAGGAACGATGGGCAATCTTGATTGGGTGAATAAAAAGAAATGGCCCGATCCGAAAAAGATGATCGCGGATTTCAAAAAGCAACAGGTGCAGACGATCCTGATCACCGAACCGTTTGTGGTGAAATCATCTGCCAATTATACTGCTTCTAAAAATTTCCTTGCTGTTGATAGCACCAATAAACCTTACACGATCGCTGATTTTTATTTCGGCGCAGGCGGGCTCATAGATATTTTCCGTAAAGATGCGCAGGATTGGTTCTGGAGCAAACACAGGCCGCAAATGAAAAACGGGGTAGAAGCCTGGTGGGGCGACCTGGGAGAACCGGAGAAACATCCCGCCAATCTTTATCACAATTTAAAAGACCTCGGTTTCAATAAACGTTTGTTCAAAGCCGATGAAGTGCATAATCTTTACGGCCATACCTGGACGAAAATGCTGTATGAAAAATACGCGAAGGAATATCCTTCAAAACGACTGTTTAGCCTCAACCGCAGCGGTTTTGCCGGTACACAGCGTTATGGTATCTTTCCCTGGAGTGGGGATGTAAGCCGCAGCTGGAGCGGGTTGAGGGCGCAACTGCCCATCATGCTGGGTATGAGCATGAGCGGCATTCCATATGCACATGCAGATGCGGGCGGGTTTGCAGGAGGTGAGGGCGATAATGAATTGTATGTGCGCTGGCTGCAGTTTGCGGCATTCACGCCGATCTTTCGTCCGCATGGAACGGCGCTGTATTCTGTAGATACGGCTACTTTCAGTTTTCCGAGTGAGGCAGCGTTGATTGCGGAGCCATTTGCAACGTATGCAAGAAATGCAATAAAAATGCGGTATTTACTATTGCCATATAATTATACTCTGGCTTATAAGCAAGCAACCTATGGAGCGCCACTGGTTGCGCCACTGTATTATCATTTTCCACACGATACCGCTGTAATAAACATATCGGATGAATATATGTGGGGCGACAATATTTTAGTTGCACCTGTTACCCAGAAAAATAAAAAGATAAAGGAAGTATATCTACCCGAAGGGAATTGGTATGATCTGAGGACTAACGATATAAAAAAAGGGAAAACCTCCGATTCTCTGTCTCTCGAAACTATTCCGGTTTATGTGAAAGAAGGAAGCTTTATACATTTCCTGACACCATCGGATTCTCATCGGGGTTCAGCATCTAACTTTTCTCTCAATGATGTGACAACTATTTATTACCCTTCGACTGATTCGACTACAGGAATTTTATACATGGATGATGGCGTTACAAAGGGTGTAAAAGGGGAAATAATTTCTTTCACTGGTATTACAAAAAATAATCGCTGCAGGATCACAATAAAATCAACTAAAGAGATGGGTAAACGAATTATTCATATTCGGTTACCCGGTGATCTTAATTACTATAATACCGGTGCTATAAATGGAAAAGATATAAGTGAATATGATATTGTAAAGGATACTTACTTTCTTACCAGGCCATCTTCTTTATATACAGGTATAAACATTGAGTTTTCCGGAAAGCCGGTCATCTTTGAATTTCAACTTGATAAAAAAACATTTTAATGAACTACATAGAATTCGATTTCACCCCAGAAGATAAATTACAGCAGGAACAACTCATCGCCCTTCTCAGTGAAGAAGGCTTCGAGGGTTTTGAAGAAACGCCGGGTACGCTTAAAGCGTTCATCAAAGAAGAAGACTGGCAGGAGCCGCGGTTTTACGATATCATGGGTTTGTTTCCGGGGTTGAAATATTGCCAGGAAATTGTGGAGAACCGCAACTGGAACGAGCAGTGGGAATCTTCTTTCGAGCCGGTACTGGTGAATGATTTCGCGGCCATCAGGGCTTCTTTTCACGAACCGATCACGACAGTAAAACACGAGATCGTCATCACTCCGAAAATGAGCTTTGGCACCGGCCATCACGCCACTACCTACCTGATGATGGAGCAGATGGCCGAAATTGATTTTACGGGCAAGACCGTCATCGACTTCGGAACGGGCACCGGGGTGCTGGCCATCCTGGCGGAAAAGCTGGGAGCGGAGAAGATCGAAGCGCTGGACAACGACGAATGGAGTATCGATAATTCGCGGGAAAATATCGATGCAAACGCATGTAAACGCATACACCTGTATAAGGCGGAAACCATAGAACCATCGGTAAAAGCGGATATCATCCTGGCCAATATCAACCTGAATGTGATCACGGCCAACCTGGATGCCATTACCGCCGTATGCAAACCCGATACTGTCGTACTGTTCAGCGGCTTGCTGGCAACTGATAAAGATATCATCATCCCGCGGCTGGAAAACAATAATCTGGCCATAATCGGCGTTTTTGAACGCAATAACTGGTTGGCAATCAAAACGAAGTACACAGACTGTTGATAACTCCAATGTTAATTTAACTTTAAGAACTGCGTTTTTTTCCTTAAGTTTGTAATATCAACTCAATCTAAAGATTCCGAATGAAAGAACTAATTCTCGTCATTTGTGCCTATTTAATTGGTTCAATTCCTACAGCATTACTTGTCAGCCGAAAGTTTTTCGGCATAGATATCAGGGATTACGGTAGCGGCAATATGGGTGCTACCAATACTTTCAGGGTACTGGGTTCAAAATACGGTACCATTGTAATGATCATCGACATTCTTAAAGGTGTGACCGCGGTTGCCCTTTTCAACCTCCTTCCATTTTATTTACATCACGAGCTGGAAAGGACAAACCTTATGATCTGCCTGGGTTTATCGGCGGTCTTAGGGCATGTGTTCCCGATCTATGCCAACTTTAAGGGTGGCAAAGGAGTGGCTACCTTATTTGGTATGCTGCTGGCCATCCAGCCCATCATTGCAGTAAGCTGTGTAGGCGTATTCCTTTTGGTATTGTTTCTTACAAGATATGTTTCCCTTAGTTCCATCCTTGGAGCGGTCATGCTGCCGATCTGTGTATTATGGATCTGGAACGATGATGTGGTGCTTTATCGCGTATTTGCCATACTGGTAGCTGCTATGGTTGTATTGACCCACCAGAAAAATATCGGCCGCATCCTTCGTGGTGTGGAAAGCCGTGTTCCGATCCTGAAGCACAGGGATCGCCGGAAATCACGACGTAAATAATCAGCCAGTTTATCTTCAACTTATAAACAGGGTTTCCGGTTACCGGGAACCCTGTTCTTCTTTACACCTCTCAAACATCCGTCATCCTTTGTCTGTGGTCCGTGGTCTGTAGTCTGTGGTCGGGCTTCCCCCTTGTTAAACTATTTCACTTCCGTACGATAATAATAGTTTGGTACAGCAATTGTTTATAGGTTTGCAAAAGCAAAAACCCATAAACATGAAAAAATTATTCCTATCAGCAATTACCGCCTCCACACTTCTTGCCGCATGCAGCACCAATGGTGTTACCGGCAGAAAACAGCTGGCGCTTTTCCCCGAATCAACTTTGCAGCAGGAAGCTGTATCTCAATACCAGTCTTTCCTCAGCGAGAATAAAGTGGTGAGCCAATCTTCCAGTAAAGATGCCGAAATGGTAAAAAGGGTGGGTACGCGTATCGCGAATGCGATCACCAGCTACTACGCTAAAGACCCAAAGATCTCCGCAGAACTAAAAGACTACAAATGGGAATTCAACCTTGTAGATAATAAAGAAGTGAATGCCTGGTGTATGCCGGGTGGTAAAGTGGTAGTATATACCGGCCTATTGCCGATCACTCAAAATGAAGCGGCATTGTCTATCGTTCTTGGTCACGAGATCACCCACGCGGTGGCACATCATGGCAACGAACGTATGAGCCAGGGTGCATTGGCGCAGGGCCTGCAGGTGGCTGGAAATATTTTCACTCAAAACAGGACGCAGGCAAATGCCTTATTTAACAATGTATTTGCCCCGGCTGCACAAGTAGGCGTTTTATTGCCAAATTCACGCAAGCAGGAATATGAAGCCGATCACTACGGGTTGATATTCGCGGCGATAGCAGGCTACAATCCACAGGAGGCGGTAAGTTTCTGGCAGAGGATGGCGGCAGCTTCGGCCGGCGCTCAAAAACCACCGGTGTTCTTATCGACTCACCCGGCTGATGATGCCAGGATAGCGCAGATCCAGAAGTATATGCCTGAAGCGTTGTCTTACTACAAGCCCATTAAGAAATAGTTTGCTGGATGCTGGTTACCAGATGCTGGTAGGTCATGATAATTGAAGTGAGATTTAATAATGCACTTTATAAATAAGGAAATATCCGGTAACCAGGATCCAGCATCCACCAATTATAAAATATCTCAATATATCAACATTCTCCGTGGTTTCACGGAGTTTTTTTTGACCGGGACTACCGTTTTTGCTCAAAAAGCCTTACTTTTGTACACTCTAATGATCTGCTTTGCCGGTAAAATGCCCTTTGGGGTTCATCTGCATTCGTGCATTAGGGGCATTATACACTTTTAACTAAATAGTTTTATCATGGCGTTAGAAACGATGTTTGAAAAATTGCAATTGAAGAACGAGAAGAACCTGCTGATACAAGGATTGCCTTCTTCCATAGAAAAACAGTTCCTGAAATTGAATTTTGCAAAAAGCGTAACGCCTCTTTTAAGAAGCCGCCGGATAGATTTCGCACTCGTTTTTGCTGTAAATAAAAAACAACTGGTAGATATTCTTACAGATGTATTGCCAGCGATGGCCGATCAGCCAAATTTCTGGATCGCGTATCCAAAAGTGGCTGCCAAGATAGCCAGCGACCTTACCCGCGATCATAGCTGGGAGTGTATCCAATGCTTTGAGCTTGAAGCTATGCATGAGGTAGAACTGGATAACGTATGGAGGGCCATGCGTTTTATGCCTAAAGCTTGGAGCAAGGTTACTAAAACAAAATCACCCGTAGCTACGCAGCAATCGCTGAAAGTGGCCAAGAATATTTCGGTACCGGAAGAACTCAAAGTCTTGTTCAAAAAGAACAAACCCGCCAGTATTTTCTTCGACAGCCTTTCTTTTACCAATAAGAAGGAATATGTGGAATTTATCGCCGGTGCTAAAAAAGAAGAAACCAAAACACGCCGCCTCGACGCGGTGATGGAAAAATTGAATACGGGCAAGATGAGCCCATCGGCGAAATAAATCGCATATTTTATTGATTATTTAGATTTCACTGATATTTTGTAAGATTTTGATCCTCGCTGTTTGGCGGGGATTTTTTCTGGAAGTTATATGATGGATATACCCGACCGTGAATTATTCGGTTTAGATACTAATGACGTATGCTTCGCTAAAATAACCAGCAACCAGTATCCAGCATCTTGCTTCCTGCATCACTTGATGATCACCGTTCCCAGCTGCCTCGTAAGGTCTATCTCCATCTGTTTCAAATGCTGATGCGTTTGCAGGAAAAGCATTTGCTCGTCCTGGTTAGTGGCATGCTCCAGTTCGCGTTGGTTCTCTTCGATCAGTTTTTTGATCTTGCGCAGCTTCAGGTAATTAAGGGTAGAAGTCACTTCTTCCCGGAAAAGGTCTTCGCGTGTAGGGATATGCCCTTCAAAATGCTCTTTCCATTTAGGGCTTATCTCTGTATTGGAGTCCATGATAGTGATCACCAGGTGGTTGATCGATGGGTCTTCGTGGTATAAAAAACTCTTGGCATTCGGGTTCAATCCTTCGTTGTACCAGGTTTTATAGAGTTCATAAATGTTGACGAGCTCTTTATTCTCCATCATCTTATCCAGTTCGTTTTCGGCTATCTGCGTAAAAAGATATTCCGCCACACTTTGCTCTTCGTTCCATTTTTTTACACCAAATTCCAGCAGGCTGCGTACCATGGCACGCTCGTTCATCTCATCCCTGTTAAACAGGTTGAGCACTTCGTCCATCGGCGTTTCTTCCGGCATGCCATCGGGAATTACCAGTGCAGGCTGCTCACTGCGGAAAGAACGTTGTTCGTCTTTGGTAACTTTATCACGAATGAATTTATTGACAAGATTATTGAGCCCGCTTTCTTCGATCTTGAGTATTTCCGACACCTGCTTGATATAATCCTGCCGGCGTGTAAATTCTTCTGTCTTGGTGATCTTCGACAATGTTTCCGCAATCTGGTTCACGATCTGTGACTTTTGCGAAGAATCATTGCCGGCATCTTTCAGCGACACTTCCAGCTGAAAGAGGATGAAATCTTTTTTATTGACCCTTACAAATTCGCGAAACGCTTCGGCGCCCACTTTATTTACATAACTATCCGGGTCTTCCTTATCAGGGATCAATACCAGCCTTACATTAAGGCCTTCTTCAAGCGCCAGGTCCATTCCGCGGAGCGCTGCTTTCACACCGGCGCCATCGCCATCGTAAATGATCGTGAGATTGTTGGTGTATTTTTTTATCAGCCTCAACTGGTCCGGTGTCAATGAAGTACCTCCACTCGCCACCACATTTTCCACACCGGCCTGGTGCAGGCTCACCACATCGGTATAACCTTCTACCAGCAGGCATTCATCTGCCTTATCAATTGCCATCCTGGCAAAATAGGAGCCGTAAAGTATCTTGCTTTTTACATATATCTCATTCTCGGGCGTGTTGATATATTTCGGCGCTTTGTCATTGGTCTTGATCACCCTTGCGCCAAAACCCAGCACTTTCCCGCTCTGGTTGTGAATCGGGAAAATGATACGTCCACGATAATTGTCCAGCATGCCGCGATCATCACGGTTTACGATCAACCCGCTTTTTTTCAGGTTTTCCGGGTTGTATTGTGCGGCCGTGGCAGCCGTTGCCAAAGACTTACCCCCGGAGAGATTATAACCTATCTGGAATTTGCGGATGATCTCTTCCCGGAAACCCCGCTCTTTGAGGTAACTCATCGCCACATCCTGTCCTTCTTCGGTATTGAAAAGGGAATCAGAAAAATATTTCTGCGCAAAACTGTTGATGATGTACAGGCTGTCGGCAGTTTGCTGCGTGAGTTTTACCTCCGGGCTTACTTCGGTTTCCTCTATTTCTACATTGTATTTATTGGCCAGCCATTTAAGCGCTTCCACATAACTGTATTTTTCCAGTTCCATGAGAAAGCCGATGCTGTTGCCGCTTTTGCCGCAGCCGAAACATTTGTAGATCTCTTTGGTAGGGGAAACGGTGAACGACGGGGATTTTTCGTTGTGAAAAGGGCAGAGGCCGAGATAATTCACCCCACGTTTCTTCAATTTTACAAACGAGCCCACAATATCGATGATATCGATGCGGCTGAGTATCTGCTGTATGGTTTCCTGGCTGATCAAGATGTAAAACTAGTTCAAAAGGTTGAAAGTTCAAGGTTGAAAGTCAACTGACGATGTGACAATACTTCAACATCCGAAAATACTTACTGACCGGGAAAACTTTCAACCTTCAACCTTCAACTTTTAACCATTTAAATATCCTGTTTTTCGGGATTTACTGATATCTTTAACGTCACAAAAAACAAAACACACATGAAGAAAATTTTTATGCTTTCGATACTGTTTGCTGTTTCGGCTCCGCTGTTTGCACAGTCACTGAAAGACATCGGTACATTGGTATTGCTTAATAAGTATGCTGATGCGAAAACAAGTGTAGACAAGTTCCTGGCAGAACCTAAAAACGAATCATCTGCCGATGCCTGGTATTACAAAGGGAGGATATACAATGCTTTGTCTTACGACACCGTTAATCCACGTATTGAAGCGATGGGATTGAAAAGTACTTCTTTCGACGCGTTCAAAAAATACCAGGTACTCGACGCAAAAGATACCAGGATGAAGGAAGAAGAAAATGCTTCTTTTCTGAATCTTTATTATGGTTTTTATGACCTTGGAGCGACATTCTTTAATAAAAAAGATTTCGATAATTCTACCAACGCTTTCAAAAAGGCATTGGAAGTAAGGGAATATATCAACAGCAAAAAGATCACTTATAAAGAGACAAATGTTTCCGCGATTGACACATCTCTTATCCTCAACGTGGCTATCGCGGCTACGCAGGCAAAAAAAACAAGTGAAGCAGCGGCCTATTACAAAAAGATAGTAGATGCCGGCATCGCAGGCCCGGGGTACCTGGAAGTATACCAGTTCCTGGCAGATTATTATGCAAAAGCAAACGACCAGGCCAACCTGCAACCATTGCTTACACAGGCAAGGGCAAAATATCCCGAAAATGAATTCTGGGATGAAGTGGAATTGAATACCGTTCCAAAAAATACGGAAGACAAAACAGCTTTGTACGCGAAATACGACGAATTACTGGCGAAAAACCCTTCCAATTACAACCTGAATTACAACTATGCGGTAGAATATTACAACAGCTTGTATGGCAATGATGGCAAGCCTAAAGATCCTGTTGCCGCAAAAGCAAAGCTGACCTCAGTGCTTACTCAGGCCATCAAATATGATAAAGGCGTGGATGCTACCGTGTTGATGACAAACCATCTTTACAACATTGCAGCCGACCTCAGCAGTGCTGCAGTAATGGTAAAAGGCACCAAACCTGAAGATGTGAAAAAGAAGGCTGAACTTAAAAAACAGGCAAATGCGAAAATGGATGAACTGATCCCTTATGCAGAAAAAGCGCTGAAATATTACTCTGAACAACCAACCCTGAAAGGTATTCAGAAAGGTAACCAGAAGATCATCGTGGGTTACCTGATCGAGATTTATGGCATGAAAGGGGATAAGGCTAAAGTAGCGGAGTATGAGAAAGTGAAAGCAGGACTGCCGAATTAATTACGAATGTTCAATTACGAATTACGAATGAGGCCCTTTCAATTGAAAGGGCCTCTCGTTTTTATAATTCTTAATTCTTGCTTGAGAATTCGTAATTGATTACTGTCCCATCCTCAATTCCACTCTTCCGCCTTGTCCGCCGCCAAACATATTCTGCATTTCTTTCATCGGCTTTACTTCAAAATCTTTCGGAATTTCGAATTCTTTATCTGCTATTTCTTTGCTGATATCGATCTTACTTACTTCAACGGTCATTTTTCTTCCGCGGGGCATTTTGGCTTCGTAAGCCATTACAAAACCATCTACTTTATCAAACCCGTTGGTAGAGCCGAACCCACCGAAACCCATGGTACCACCGGTTGAATGGAGGTTCTGCAATTTTATCTCTGGTGTATACCAGATAGCGTTTGAATCTTTGATACCAAGGATCCTTGTAGTAACCACGTATGCTTTTTTACAGGTGTAACCGGCAATTTTTTTGGTTTCATCAGTGGTATGCACTTCGATCTTGTTTTCGCTGGAAGCCGGCCTTGTCCTTACGGTAGCACCGCTATCCACTTTGCGGTTCTGCATCATGCTGTCCATCCTTTTGCGCATCTGCGCCTGCTCTTCGTCGGATACATAAAAACCGGTTTTGCGACCCATCATTTCCAGCAGGGTGGTAGTAACTTTGGTGTTGTTGTTGCGGATGATCGTAGAGCGCCCCATATCAGTCTTGATGATGGTTTTCACCAGGTCGTTCTTGAGATAGGTGGTCGACTTTGTTTCTCCGTCGCCAAAATTCCGGAACATCTGGCCGGGCCCGCCGGCCCCCTGGTTCTGAACATTCTGTAATTCGTCTTCTTCCGGAGCAATCACGGTAGTAGTGGTGGTAACGGTAGCCTGGGAGATCAATTTTGGCTGGGCCGCTGCCGCAAGGCTTCCCGTAACCAGGGAAAGCAGTAAAAATAATTTCATTGGTCTGTTTTTAGGCTGTAAAAATAATGGGGGAAAGTCTATTTTAGAATAAATGGAAATATTTTAACATTTACGATTGCTTTCGTAAAGCGTATGCTGGTCACTGGATGCGGGTTCTTATTTTTGTAAATACATTGCTATTTTCTATACTATGTCCATAATTCGTCATTAAACCTGGAAATATCACAAAGCCATTTATAGCAGTATTTCCAGCAACCAGCATCTATTCACAACCTTTCCACATTTTTACCCTCCCCCTGTGAATAACTCGGTATAAATACACTATAGCCTCCCTGCATCTTACCGTGAGTTAAATTATATTTGCCGTCTTACTTAAAACAGAAAATAGTGCGTTTAAAGAGTCTAGAAATCAAAGGATTTAAAAGTTTTGCCGATAAGACCGTGTTGAATTTCGACGAGGGCATCACCGGGGTTATCGGGCCGAACGGCTGCGGAAAAAGTAATATTATCGACAGTATCCGCTGGGTGATCGGGGAACATAAGATCAGTAACCTTCGTAGTGAAAACCTCGAGAGCCTCGTCTTCAATGGAAGCAAATCGCGTAGCGCCAGCGGCCTTGCCGAAGTGAGCCTCACGTTTGAAAATACCAAGAACCTGTTGCCAACGGAGTTCAATACCGTCACCATTACCCGTAAATATTACAAAAGTGGTGAAAGCGAGTATCGCCTCAACGATGTAGCCTGCCGTTTGAAAGATATCCATAACCTGTTCATGGATACCGGTGTGAGCACCGATAGTTATGCCATCATCGAATTGGGGATGGTAGATGATATCATCAAGGATAAGGAAAACAGCCGTAGGAAAATGCTGGAACAGGCTGCGGGCATCACTATTTACAAAACACGTAAAAAGGAAGCCAAACTGAAGCTGGATGCAACGGAGCAGGATCTTGCCCGTATTGAAGATCTGTTGTTTGAGATCAACAACCAGCTGAAAAGTCTCGAAAGCCAGGCCAGGAAAGCAGAGAAATATTTTGAAATAAAAAAGGAATATAAGGAAGTCAGCATCGAGCTGGCCAAAGCAGCCCTCGAAGGTTTTAATGTGACCTACAAGGAGCTCAATGAGCAGCAGCAGCAGGAAGTGGATAAACGTATCGAACTCGAAACGTCTATCGCCAAAGAAGATGCGGCGCTGGAAAGTGAAAAGCTGGCTTTTGTGGAAAAGGAAAAAGCCTTGCAGCAGATGCAGCATTCTTACAACGAAATGCTGGATAAAGTGCGCAATAAGGAAAACGAAAAGAACCTCAGCACACAACGCCTTCAATACCTGAAGGAAAGGAAAGCGAACCTGGATGATTTCCTGCAGAAAGCGGGCGGGCAACTGAAAGGGCTGGAAGAAAGCATCAGCTTTACCGGTGCCCAGATCGCTGATGAACAGGTGAAGGTGGAAGAACTGGAAGAAAAATTACAGGACCTGAAAGATGCGGTGGAAGACAAACGCCGTGTGTTCGACGATAAGCGCAGCACCATAGATACATTGCGCCGCGACAACCAGGCGATACAGCGCAACCAGTTTGATGCAGAGAAAAAAGTGGCGATCGCCGATACTTCTATCCAGAACCTGCAGCGTACCATCGCCCAGATCCAGGAAGAAAAATCGCAGCGCCAGGCACAGCTGAAAGAACTGGAGGCAGATAAAAAAGTGAAAGAAGAAGAACTGGAACTGAAAAAGTCTGACCTCGAACAGTTACAACAACAACACGAACAAACCAAAGAACAGATATTGCAGACGCAAAACCTCATGGAAGGGATGCGTAATAACCTTGCGGAAGAAAGCCGCAAGTTGGATGCTAAAACAAATGAGCACGATCTGCTGAAAAGCCTTGTCGACAGCATGGAAGGTTATCCTGAAAGCGTAAAATTCCTGCACAAGAACGAAGGCTGGAACCACACTGCGCCGTTGCTATCCGATATCATTTATGTAAAAGAACAGTACAGGGCAGCAGTGGAAAACGTGCTGGAGCCATACCTGAACTATTACGTTGTAAACAACCTGAAAGAGGGTTTGCAGGCCGTTCATCTGTTGGATGATAATAAAAAAGGAAAGGCCAATTTCTTCCTGCTGGATAAATTCCAGGATGCTGTGGAAACACATCAACCCGCGAATACGATTCCTGCATTGGATGTGATAGAGATCGACGGACAATATTCAAAACTGGCGCAACACCTGCTGGGCAATGTTTTCATCGCGGAAAGCGAAGATGCATTGGAAAACAGCAATGGCGCTGTAGTATTGGAAAAGACAGGTAAATATGTAAAAGGAAAATATTCCATTACCGGCGGAAGTGTAGGATTATTTGAAGGCAAAAAGATCGGCCGTGCAAAGAACCTTGAAAAATTACAGGAAGAAATTGCGGCGCAGCATGCTATCGTAAATGGTCTGAAAGCCGATATCCAGCAACGTCATAACGAAGTGATCTCTTTCAACGAACAACTGAAAGAAAATGCCATCAAGCAGACTCAGCAGGACATCAACAACCTGACCAATCTTGTTTTCTCTTTACAAAACAAGATCGAAAACCTGCACCACCTGGAAACTACCAGCACCAACAGGGTAGAAGAGCTCAGCACACAACTGGATAATAACAGGGAAGCGATCTCTACTACCAGGGATGAGCTGGATAAATTCAATACGCAGCTGGAAGAACTTGCTGATAAATTGCAGGCGATCGAGCTGGATTACGCTTCAGCGGAACAGGAATATAATTTTGCCACCACTACTTACAATGACAGCAACCTGCAGTTTACGAAGCAGCAGAGTAAAGTGGTATCCTTAAAACAGGAGTTGGAGTTCAAGAGCAATCAGCTTCGAGAACTGACGGTACAGGTGGAAAGCAGCAACAGTCAACTGACAGAAGCTGCTACCAGTATTGAAGAAACAGCCGATGTGCTGAAAGAGCTGGAGTTGCTGGTGGTAACGATGTTCCAGAATAAGGATGCGGAGGAAAAGAAACTGAACGAAGCCGACCAGGAATATTATAACCTGCGTAATGCGCTTACCGAAAAGGAAAGTGAGCTGAGGCACAAGCAGAAATCGAAAGAAGGGATCGATCATTTACTGAACGAAATAAAAGATAAATTAACTGATCTCAAATTGCAGCTTGCAGGTATGAAAGAACGCCTGAGCGTTGAGTTCAAAGTGGACCTTGATGAGATCATCGATCAGCCACGTACCGGTGATGTTGCGCTGGAAGACCTGCAGGAAAAGAACGAGCGTATGAAAAAGCGTTTGGAAAATATGGGTGAGGTAAACCCGACTGCGATCGAAGCATATACGGAAATGAAGAAACGTTACGAATTCATCCTCGAACAAAAAGATGATCTTGTAACGGCGAAAGACAGCCTGATGCAGACGATACAGGAAGTGGAAGCTACGGCCAATCAGCAATTCCTGGATACGTTCAACCAGACAAGGGAGAATTTCCAGAAAGTGTTCAAAGCATTGTTTACCGATGAAGATACCGCAGACATGGTGCTGGTAGATCCCGAAAACCTTGCTGAGACTGGTATCGACATTGTTGCCAAACCTAAAGGAAAACGTCCTAGCAGTATCGGCCAGCTGAGTGGGGGAGAAAAGACCCTTACCGCTACGGCATTGTTGTTTGCGATCTACCTGATCAAGCCGGCCCCGTTCTGTATCCTCGATGAGGTGGATGCGCCGCTGGATGACGCTAACGTTGGTAAGTTCACCAACATGATCAAACAGTTCAGCGAAAATTCGCAGTTCATCATTGTTACGCACAACAAACAAACCATGAGCGCTGTAGATGTGATCTACGGTGTAACGATGCAGGAGGCAGGTGTGAGTAAGCTGGTGCCGGTGGATTTCAGGAGTTTGAATTAAATAACACGAATTTTGCGAATTGCACGGATTACACGAATTATAAAACCCCGCATTGCGGGGTTTATTTTTGGGGCATTGTATTTGAGTAAATTCATATGTTAGTAAACTACGCCATTAATCTTTTTGGTTCATCCATTTAATAAATGAAATTTGTGTCCGTAAAATAATTCGTGTAATTCGTGCAATTAGTAATAATTCGTGTAATAAAAAAATATGCTTAAAACCATCCTCCTCCTCACCACCTCCAATTTCTTCATGACCTATGCGTGGTATGGCAATACAAAAACAAGTACCCTTCCCACCTGGAAACTCATCCTGCTTTGCTGGGGGATCGCTTTTTTTGAATATTGTTTCATGGTACCTGCCAACAGGATCGGCTTTCAGAACGGCTTCAGCGGGTTTCAACTGAAGATGACACAGGAAGTGATCACGCTGGTGGTGTTTTCCCTGTTCGCTGTATTCTGGCTGAAGGAGCCATTCCACTGGAAATACCTGGTAAGCTTCGCGTTCCTGCTGGGCGCCGTTTATTTTATGTTTAAGAAGTGACGAACCCTAAATCCCCTAAGGGGGGCTTTACCGCAGCGGAGAATAACCGCGAAAGGAGCAATGACAAAATATTTTTAGGGTTCAGTCTACGCGTAATTTTCGCTTCGGTCGAAGTCCCCTTTAGGGGATTTAGGGGTTCAATTTCCCGATCCTTCCGCCACCTCCCGCAAAAAATACTGCCTTGCCTTTTTTTGCTTTTCGCACCACATGAAAGCCGGTGGTACTAATGGATGTAAATGTTTTTCCATCATCCGTGCTGATGTCAACGCCATTCAAACCGCAGGTGATCCATTTTTGTTTTCCGCAATATTCTACGCAGCTACGGTACCCGGAGGGATTTTTTAGCGGGGTTTGCCAGCTCGTTCCGCCATCGGTTGTATATACACAATTCAGGTTGCTGCTGTCTTTTGTTGTAAAATCGCCCCCCGCCACCATGAATGTTTTGCTATCCTTCACCGCGATGGAATTGGCACCCGTGCTTTCCTTGCCTTGGAGCAACGGAAGTTTTATTTTTTTATCCCTGATAAAAACATTGGAAACAATTCCGCCACTGATGAAGATAGCTTCCGACCTGTTGAGCTTGCGGATATTGGTACCACTGCTGGCAAAACAGACTTCGCCGCTATCGGCAACCGGCCGTTTACCAAAAGGAAGATCCTGCCAGCTTACACCGCCATCGAATGTACGGGCGATGAAAAACCGGCCGCCAATGGGGTCGCCGATGACGATACCACTTTGTTCGTTCCAGAATTCCATCGCATCCAGAAAGATACCCTTATCATTATTCTGGTAAACTTTCGTCCAGTTTTCACCACCATCGGTAGTTCGTAAAATGTAAGCCGGCGAATCAATGCCCATGATCACCGCGTTCTTTTTATCAAATGCTTCTATATCCCTGAAATCCATTTTTTCATAACCCTTTACCGTTATCCATTTCCAATTTTCGCCACCATCGACACTTACTGCCACCGTCCCATTACTACCGCTTGCCCATACTATCTTATCGTTCACTACGCTTAATCCACGCATACTGGTTTTAGTGCCACTAGTAAGTAATTTCACAGATTGAGCATTTACGTTGCCCAACGCCAGTGAAATGAGTATCAAAATGATTATTTTCTTCATATAATTGTCCTGAATGATAGATTATAAAATCTTTGCTGCATGAATAAATTAACGGAGTAATATGACTGCATTTTAATTCGTGTAATTCGCATAATTCGTGCAATTCGTGTCTTACATTTGCCCAAGTTAAAATATTTCGATCATCAGCCAAAACTTATAATGAGCTACAATTATTTGCCACTCGACCGGAAGCATACAGACTTTCAGCAGATCAAAAATCTTCTCGCTTTCGATCAGCATGTATCCATCACTTTTGATGCACACGAACGCATCATCAAATGCCGGAGATACCTGGATGAAAAAGTAAAAGGTTCGGATGCTTTATTTTACGGGATCAATACCGGTTTTGGTTTTTTACAGAATGTGAAGATCGATAATACGCAACTCGAACAATTACAAAGCAACCTGTTGAAATCGCATGCCTGCGGCCTTGGCGAAGAAGTGCCGAAAGAGATTGTTAAGCTGATGGTGATGTTGAAAATAAAATCATTGAGTTACGGCCATTCGGGGGTACAGATCGATACGGTGAACAGGCTGATGGATATGTACAATAATGATGTATTGCCTGTCATTTTCACACAAGGCTCGCTCGGCGCTTCCGGCGATCTTGCCCCGCTCAGTCACCTCAGCCTACCATTGATCGGGCTTGGCGAAGTGATGCACGAAGGAAAAAAATATCCGGCATCGGAAATACTGAAAAAATTCGACTGGCAGCCGATCGCTTTGCAAAGCAAGGAGGGCCTGGCGCTTATCAACGGCACACAGTTCATGAGTGCTTACGGACTCCACAATCTTATCCGGTGCCATCGCCTGCTGCAATGGGCGAATATCATCGCGGCTATCAGTTTCGATGGATTTGATGGTATACTTGAGCCGCTCAATCCCAACATACATGCCGTAAGGCCACACGCCGGGCAAGTGAATACTGCCGCCACTTTGCGACGTTTGTTAAATGGAAGTGCCATCGCCCTGCAAAAAAAATCGCAGGTGCAGGATCCGTATTCTTTCCGCTGCATTCCGCAGGTACATGGGGCTACAGAAGATACGATCCGTTATGTAGAATCCATTTTCATACAAGAGATCAACGCGGTGACCGACAATCCGAATATTTTCCCCGATGAAGACCTGATCGTTAGTGGTGGAAATTTTCACGGGCAGCCGTTGGCGTTAGGCCTCGATTTTTTAAGCATCGCCATGAGCGAACTTGCGAACATCAGCGAAAGAAGGACTTACCAACTCATCAGCGGACAACGCAATCTGCCTGCATTCCTGGTAAAAAATCCCGGGTTGAATTCTGGTTTCATGATACCGCAATACACGGCCGCGGGGATCGTCAGTGAAAACAAACAACTTTGTACACCCGCGAGTGTTGACAGTATCAGCAGCAGCAACAACCAGGAAGATCATGTGAGCATGGGGGCTAATGCGGCCACCAAATGCAAACGCGTGATCGATAACGTGGAAAAAGTATTGGCGATCGAATTGCTGACAGCCGTACAGGCCATCGACTTCAGAAGGCCATTGCAGTCTTCGCCCGAACTGGAGAAGGTCATTACTGCGTTCCGCGAAAAAGTGAGCTTCAATGAAACGGACAGGATCCTGCATGATGATATGCTGGCAGCAATTGAATTTATAAAAGCAGATCCGCAGATATGAGCGTTAAAGTTTATCCTATCATCATTAGCGCAATCCTTTTTGGAGTAATTTCCTGCAGGCACCAAAAGGAGCATGATTATTACCTGAAAAATAAATGGAAGATCGGCGAGGGGTATGCTCAGCCATTGAAAGGGAACCCGAAAAAAGTAACAGAATACGAAGGCTTAGATACCGGCAATATCAACCTGACGGTACCAGGTTCTATGCGGTTGGATCGTATTGTTGAATTCAATGAAGCCGGTGATATGGTTAAGTATTCAGTAAGCGGTGGAAACCCGGATCTCGCCAGCTTTAGAACGGTTTACAAGGATGACGGTTACCAGACTTTTATTTTTCAAAAGAGTGTCACAAACGGGAAAGAACTGTTGTCACAGGATTTTAAGCGGGTTGCCGCAAATAAATATGAAGACAGGCATTATACCCTTACCAACACCAGAGGTATTCGTTTTACGGATGTTGAATTCAAAAATGATGGAAATGAGATAGTAAAAACATTAAGGTTTTCTGCAGCAAACAGATTGTTGGGAGCGAAATTTGAAGCCTATGAACAATATGACGGGCAAAAGATATTGAATGAAACGACTATCAGCAGGGATGAAGTCCGGCAAACTCATTACGAATATTCTCCGGAAGGTTTTCTAAAACGAGTTCTGGCAGATAACAACGGATCAAAAACAGAAACCATCTTTGAAAATAACCAACAAGGCGACGCCATAAGAATAATAGAACTGGATAAACGAAAAGATACTACCGACATAAAAAGACGTGAATTCCGTTATGATAAAAAAGGGAATTGGGTACGTATGCTGGAGGAAACAACATTCACCACTTACAAGATGAGCACCGACAGGCTGGCTCCCAAAGTGTATATCAGGGAAATCAGTTATTAAATCTCTTGTCAGAAAAATGAAATACTATCATTGGTTTATCCTGGTTTTTCTTTTTATTTCTTTGTTTTCCTGTAAAACAAAACAGAAAGATGTGCCCGGTTATTACCTCAAAGATAAATGGCATACCAGCATTTTACCCTATGCATTGCTGAAAGAAAAGCCGAAAAAAGTTTTTGAATATTTTTATCGTGGAATAGAGGATATCAACGCAAACCCGCTACCACGTAAAGGGTCGTACGAATATTTTTTGTTTAATGATGATGGGGTCATGCAGGAGTATACATTTCACCTGGCAAATAAAAATACCATGTCGTGGCGTTACCGTTTTTCAAAAGATGCCTACCAGTTGATATATAACGATGATTCGACCAAAGGCCTGCAGGAAAGATTATTCATCAACCTCGAAAAAACACCGGATGGGGATTACCTCGAAACGGAATGGCTGGTGAGCGGCGGAAAGAAAAAAGCGTTCATTCATTATTCAGATTCGGGAAATAATATCATTCGGAACGAAACTACGGAAGGAGTGGGTTATGAAAATCTCAATACCATAGAATTGCTTTACGATAAGGATCGCCTGCTGCAAAAGACCATCACCAGCAAGGTTGAAAATAACCGAAGCGTAAGCAGGCAAAAATTTTATTATTCAAAGAACAAGGCATTGGATAGTATTGTAAAAACGCATGGGACGATCATTAGCAAAACCTTTTTTATCAATAACGAACATGGCGACCCGGTGCAGGAAATTAAAACAGTGAATAACGACACTACAGAATCCTACACCCGGAAATATATTTACGATGCAAAAGGCAACTGGATAAGGTTACTGGAAAAAGAAAACAAAGGGCCTAAAACCCCGGCCAATAGCTCACCCTACGTATTGATCAGCCGTGAAATATTTTATTAACTTAAATATCGCCGTCGCAAAAGTATTCTCTACTTTTACGAACCCAATACTTAATTCTTAATTTTTAATTCTTCATTGATTATGTACGATTTCGAGAAATACAAAACCCCCACAGGAAATACATTAAGCTGTAAAGGCTGGATCCAGGAAGCGGCATTGCGTATGTTGCTCAACAACCTCGATCCTGAAGTGGCGGAGCGTCCTGAAGAACTGATCGTATATGGCGGCCGCGGAAAAGCCGCACGCAACATCGAATCGCTCGACCTTATCATCAAGGCACTGAAAGACCTGGAAGAAGATGAAACATTGCTGATACAAAGCGGGAAACCGGTGGCTATGCTGAAAACACACAAGGATGCTCCAAGGGTTTTGCTGAGTAATAGTCAGCTCGTTCCAAACTGGGCCAACTGGGCACATTTTGACGAACTGGAGAAAAAGGGATTGATGATGTACGGGCAAATGACTGCCGGTAGCTGGATATACATCGGCAGCCAGGGAATAGTGCAGGGAACCTACGAAACATATGCCTCGGCAGCGAACAAACATTTTAATGGCACGCTCAAAGGCACATTGAATGTTACGGCCGGACTCGGCGGTATGGGTGGCGCACAACCCCTGGCCATCACCATGAACGAAGGGGTGGCATTGATAGCCGAAGTGGAAGAATGGCGTATTGATAAAAGAATTGAGACGAGGTATCTGGATGAAAAATATACGGATATTGACCAGGCAATCGATGCTGCAGTTGCGGCCAAAAATGAAGGAAAGGCTGTCAGTATAGGTGTTTTGTGCAACGCGGTCGAATTGCTGCAACGATTGATAGACCGTAATATCATTCCTGATACGCTTACGGATCAGACTTCTGCACATGATCCACTGATCGGTTATGTGCCTGTTAACATGACTAACGAGGAAGCTAATAAATTGCGGAAAGAAAATCCTGAAGCCTACATTCAGAAAAGTTACGAAACCATGAAACTGCATGTGCAGCTGATGTTGCTGTTGCAGTCATTGGGCGCTATTACTTTTGATTATGGCAATAATATAAGGGCGAGGGCGAAAGAAAAAGGCCTGGAGAATGCATTTGATTTCCCGGGTTTTGTACCGGCATACATACGTCCTTTGTTTTGCGAAGGAAAAGGGCCTTTCCGCTGGGCAGCACTCAGTGGTGATCCTGAAGATATTCGTGTAACCGACGCCGTTATGATGGAATTATTCCCGGAAAATAAAGGCATGTTGCGGTGGATGAAAATGGCGCAGGAGAAGATCGCCTTCCAGGGGTTGCCGGCGCGTATCTGCTGGATAGGGCAGGGTGACAGGGAAAAAGCCGGACTTGCCTTTAATGAACTGGTGCGCACCGGCAAAGTGAAAGCCCCGATCGTGATCGGCCGTGATCACCTGGATACCGGGAGCGTGGCCAGCCCCAACCGCGAAACTGAAGCTATGCTCGATGGCAGCGATGCCGTGGCCGACTGGCCGGTATTGAATGCATTGGTAAATACGGCAGGTGGTGCCAGCTGGGTGAGCCTGCATCATGGTGGTGGTGTAGGAATGGGGTACAGCATTCATGCAGGTATGGTGATAGTAGCGGATGGTACAGATGATGCCGCAGCCCGCCTCAGTCGTGTATTACGCAACGATCCGGGAATGGGCGTGATACGCCACGCAGATGCGGGGTATGATGTGGCAAAGGACTATGCGAGGAAATATAACCTTGATATTCAGGAAAGGCTGAAATAATCTATGATGTATGATCTAAGATCTATGATGTCTTTCAATAGATAGAACTTTCAAGTAAGGGTAAGTCATACAAACCGAAAGAATCAGATCATACATCGTAGATCATACATCATAGATTTGTCTTATCCAAATAAAAATTCCACATCTTCTTTTGTCAGTTCCTTTACAAATCCTTCGTGGTCGCCGATCAGGTTTTCACTCAAGGTTGTTTTGCGCTGCTGCAATTGAATGATCTTTTCTTCAATGGTATCCTTGCAGATCATCTTGTAAGCAAATACCTTTTTTGTTTGCCCGATACGATGTGTCCGATCGATGGCCTGCTGCTGCACTGCATTGTTCCACCACGGGTCAAACAGGAATACATAATCAGCCGCAGTAAGTGTTAAGCCTGTGTTTCCGGCCATCAGGCTGATAAGAAATACATTCGTATCATTTCCTTCCGATTGAAAATCCGCTACCATTTCGGCTCTCTTTTTTGCTGAAGTACTGCCGTCAAGCTGGTAGAATGAAATACCTTTTTGGGAAAATGTCGCCGCAAGCAGATCGAGCATTTTTGAGAATTGAGAAAATACCAACACCTTGTGCTGGCGGAGGTTTGCCAATTCATCCAATAGTATCTGTGTCTTTACCGACAGGTCTGTCATTTGTTCTTCTGCCGGTAATAACAATGGTGAACTGCATACCTGCTTAAGTTTCATGATGCCCTGCAATACAGCCAGCTTGCTTTTACCCAGGCCTTCTTTTTTAATATCCAGGAAAAGGTTGCTGCGAATGCTGTCGCGGATATTATCGTACATATCTTTTTGAGCCATACTCATATTACACCACAATACAGATTCTGTTTTTTCGGGCAGGTCTTTAGCTACCTGTTCTTTTGTGCGGCGTAAAATAAACGGTGCTGTAAGTTTCTGCAGCAGTAAAGTCTTTTCTTCATTAGCGTCACGATCGATCGGATCGGCATATTCTTTCTTGAAAAATTCGCGGTTGCCAAACATTCCGGGCAGCAGGAATTCTAATTGTGAATAGAGGTCGAATGTATTGTTCATAACCGGGGTACCGCTCAAAGCTACGCGGCTGGATGCATTCAGCTGCGCAACAGCCCTGGTGATCTGTGCCGAAGGATTTTTGATGTTATGACTTTCATCCACCACAGCTACATCAAAATGTATAGCGCCTAACCATTCTATATCGGAGCGCAGCGTACCATAACTCGTAATGCAGACATCGCATTTTCCCCCACCGATCTTCTCATGGTCGCGTGCCTGCCCGTGATGAATATAGGCACGCAGATGAGGGGCGAATTTTGAAAGTTCCTGTTGCCAGTTGTAGATCAATGAAGAAGGGCAAACGATCAATGCGATGCTGTCCACCGATTGGGCAAGCCGGTCGGTAATAAAACAAATCGTCTGCAATGTTTTACCCAACCCCATATCATCTGCCAGGCAGGCGCCGGCATTGATTTCCGCCAGCAATTTCATCCACTCGAATCCTTTTTGCTGATAGGGGCGAAGGGTGGCCCGGATGGTTTCAGGAACGGGATACAACAGTTCATCCGGCTTTTGCCAGCGTTCCCATTGATGCCACCATTGTTCGTTTACGGTTGCCTGCAGTTGCTCCGGCTCATGGGGGTTTTCATGCTGGCTCACTGCAAGCCACTGGGGCACCGTCAGCTGATTTTTATTCACCTTGCTATGGCGGATCATCGTTGCGTAGGAGGATAGCCATTCCTCAGAAAGTATCCCGAGAGAGCCATCCTTCAGCATTACAGCACGCTGCCCGGCATTCAATATCTTTTGTAATTCGGCAAGCGGCACCTGTTCCGTTCCGAAATGAAGCGTGAAATTTACAGTAAGGGTATTGGTTTCTTTTTTCAGGATATCCATTACCGTAAGTGGCTTGTGCGACGAATACCTGAAATGCGTGAGCATATCCATACCGATCAGCCCGATATCCATTTCCAGCAAACGATGGTACACTTTGAGGAACCATTGTTTTTTCTGCGCTTCAGCGAAGGAGAGATAATAATACCCATTCAGCTGCTTTACAAAATTCGGATGCAGCGCTTCGATCTCCTTTTTAAAATTCGTTTCTGCTTCTTTATTTCTTTTTATAACAATAACTTCTCCGAGGTTGTTGACCTCGAGATCCGCTTTCCACGGGCCTTCTGCAAGATAACCGTCGTAAGTCCATTGCGGGGTCAGTACAAGAAATGAATTGCTGATCTCACTCAGCAGTATGCGTGGCAAAGGAATTGTTTCAATGGTCGTCACTTCAAAATGGCCGTTCCGTTCAACCGGGTGGTCTTTTTCCAGGACGCTCAGTATCTTCTGTGCAAACATGGATGGATCGAGTACATATTCGGCAGGATCGTTTTGCGACAGCCATTCCAATGCCTGGTAATCTTTGTACGACAAAAGAAAATATTCGTTACCACTTTCGAGCAAAAAGTGAAAGCGCCGAAAATCTGTCAATTCGTATGCCGTCCCGTTGATCGTGATAAGTGTTGCTAATGAAAGTTCTTTATCGGCTTTTCGTACATCAAATCTTAACGATGGTTTGAAAGTGCTGAAATTGCAGGCTGCTGTCACAACGTTCCCCGTAACCTTATTGGGCAATTGATGATACCATTTTATCAGCTGCGCAAATGGTTTCATTTGTTCAAACCTTTCCTGCAGTTGCCTTGTATATGCCTGCGCAAGAAACTGGCGGAAAGGCATGCCCGATCTTTGCAGCTTGTACCGCCGGGTGATCTCTTCTTCAAGTTTTGCCAATCCTTCCTGGCTGAGTTTATACAGGCTGTCGGGAATTTGCCGCGGCAGATCGCCATACAATTTCCGGATCGAATTTTCATCCAGATCGGAAGTATTGTATTGCATGCCTTTTGCATCCCTCGTGATCTTAAGGGAGCGGAGGATTTTTTTTTCTTCAGTCAGTTTTACAGGCGACAAAAGCACGACGGTCTTTGTCTCATTTTTTTTCTCTGCCATAGCGGGCGGCAAATTTAGGATGAACTCCGTTCAAATAAGAATGGAACTTTTCACAATTTAAAAAGGATGCTGAAAACGGGCATAGTCCTTGTTTTATATTATATGAAAAAATCATTGGGTATTTAAAACCTCAGACATGAAAACATTCTCTATAATAATATCAGTATTGCTGGCAGGGCAGGTAAGTGCGCAGACAACCACGAATTCCAACATCACTACTACAACACCACCTCCGCCATATTACACAGAAAGTAAAAACGCCCTCACTTACAATTCGGTAAATAACAATACGGGTACGCCTATGGTAAGCAATCCGCTGGAAAATAACAATCCAAGCGTACAGGCATCTATCCCGATCAACAATAAACCGTCCAGCCTTGAGGTAGATATGCCACAAAACAGTTTCCCGGCGCCCCAGCGGATCGTAAACAATAATGCACAACAGAATACAACTGTTAAAAATAAAGTGACAGAAGGTACGCCTAATTCTACTGCCGTGGTATATGCTACCAGCATTTCTTCCGATTCCATCAGGGCAACTGCTCCTGCTGTTGTGGAAACAAGTACCCCAGTGGTAAAAAGTACGGTGATCTATAATTTATCCACCGGTGTAGATGCCAGCAAGGTCTCAAAAAGTACGGCTGCCAAAAGCACTAACGGCAACACCTATCCGATCAGGCAAACGTATGTTTCGGAAAGTGTGGTGACCAAATTCAAAAATATTTACGGAGATAATCTCTATGATATCCGATTGGTAAGATCCGGTGCCAACAACGTTACTTATATCATCCGTACGATTGATAACGGGGCGTATAAGACGATGTACCTGGATGAGGATGGGGTAGTAATACAGTAGTCAATAGTCAATAGTGAATAGTCAAACTTTGGATGGTTTTTAAGTTTGAGGAAACTTTCATAAATAGTTAAACTAAAAATGCCAATGCTGTAAATCATTGGCATTTGCTTTTAATGTTGTGATATTGAAAACGACAACATCTATTGTAACCTTCAAAGGTTTGATCATTGACTATTCACTATTGACTATATCACCTGAAACTTCTCCCTGTATTCCGTCGGGGTCATCCCCACATTTTTTCTGAAAATTTTGCGGAATGCTTTCGGGTCGTTGTAGCCGGTGTTGAAGATGATCTCCGTCATTTGCTGGCCGGTTTGGAGCAGTAATTTTTTGGCCGCTTCTATCCGGGTCATTTGCAGGTATTCTATTGGGGTGATACCCGTTACCTGCTTAAACCTTCTTACCATATTTCGCCTGCTGGCGGGAATATCCCTGATCATTTCTTCGATGGTGGCAGATTCCTGGAAAGATCTTTCTATTTTTTCCTGCGCAGATGCTACCAGCTCGTCATTGTGATTTTTCAATGGTTGAAAAGTGCTGAAATAAGTCTGCTGGTGCCTGTCCATATCAATCGCAAATATCTTCGCCGTACGTATCGCCATTTCTTTGCTGCAATATTTTTGTATCAGGTGCAACAGGAGATGAAACGACGAAGTGGCCCCACCACTGGTGTATAACCCACCGTCCTGGGTAACGGTTTTATCGTCTTTCAATTTTACTTCAGGAAATGCCTGTGCAAATGCTTTGCTGGCATCTACATGTGTAGTGGCGATCTTGCCATTGAGCAGGCCGGTAGCTCCCAGTAAAAAGGCACCGGTACACACCGTAGCAATTTCGGCACCCTGCCTGAATTGTTGCACCAGCCACGATATACATGGAAGATTTTCCTGTATCGCATGTTGCACATTATCGGTAGTGAATGCCGGAATAAGGATGAGGTCTTTTTTGGAGGAAGCCAATACATACTCCGAATTATAACCCGGAAAAATACTTTCCCCAACGGCATTTTCGTCCGGGGTCAATAATGTGATGTGAAAAGGCACCGCTTCACCGTCGTTGGCGTGCAGCTTGTTCACCGTTTCCAATACTTCGAGGATAGCAGCAATACTTAATAATTTGTATTGCTTCGATAATAAAACACCAACTTCTTTCATACTAAGGCAATTTTCTGCTCTAAAAATAATGTATTTGTCTTAAATACACCCTAAGATTGACTTTTATGCCAACCTGCTCAAAACTTTCGGACCTATACCTTTACGATACAAAAATTGTTCACATGGAAATTCAACCAATTTCATCGCGGATGTTTACACTGCTGGTATTGTACGATATGCAAACGGATTATTTCAAACGGGCCATTGAAGGCATAAGTCACCAGGATGCCCAAAATCGTCTTGAGACAAAAGCAAACCATGTGGCGTGGCTTGCCGGAAGCCTTGTGCATGAACGGTTTGAGCTTGCCAGGCAACTGGGAGGTTTCGCCGGGGCAGACAAAGGAAATGAACTTTTCAAAGACCATAAAGGGATACAGGATGGGGTAACCTATCCATCGCTTACGGAATTGCAGGAGGATTGGGAAACGATCAGCCCCGTTTTACGCCAGATATATCAAACGATCACTGACGAAAAACTGGATACAGGTTTCGAAATGATGCCCGGGGAAAACATGACATATTTTGAACTGATCTCATTCATGAACTATCGTGAAGCAAATTGTATCGGCCAGATCGCTTTATGGCGCAGGCTGCTGGGATACCCCGCTATTAATTACATGTAAAAAAAGATGGAAAATATAAAACAGGCACTTGAAACTGCTATCGACGGTTTCATCCACGAACTTTCTACGGTTCCTTCGGCGGATTTCAACAAAATTCCTTTTAAAGACAGCTGGACGGCCGGCCAATTGGCGCAGCATGTGGCTTTATCTGATACAGGTTTTGGGCAAATGTTGACAGGAGGAACTAAGTTAACAGAGCGGCCTCCGGACGCTTATGTTGGGGAAATCCGGAATATCCTGATGGATTTTACTACAAAATTACAATCCCCCGGATTCATCATTCCGGAGGAAAGGCACTATGAAAAGAATGAACTGATCGGGAAGCTTTCGGAAGCCCGTGCGTCCATCAGCAATTCGATCGATACATTAGACCTGACGCAGACCTGTACAGGGTTTGGGCTGCCACAGATGGGGTTTATCACCCGGCTGGAAGCGGTTTATTTTGTGGTCTATCATACACTGAGGCACACTCATCAGCTGAAAAATATCAAATCTTCACTGAAGTAAAATACGCCCCTGCTGTAAAAAATATACTAATGGCTTGTAGTTAAAATACTATAACCATAAAATTTGCGTTATACAACTGAAAATCCAAAACTCAAGCTTCGTTCGTGCGTAGTTGTGAGTGATTTTTATCCTTTTAAAATCAGTTGTCATGAACAAATTTACTTATGGTGTATTTTCTGTATTTATCGCCTTGTTGATGGGCATAATCATGTTGCTTAATTTTACTGTAAAGGCCATCGCCGGAACTGCTATCATGATCTATCTCGTTGCTACTATGATCAAAATGATCTTTGTGATCACTTTCAGAAAAATGAATGAACAAGCCCCGGTAATAGATATGAATGAACGTAAGATGAAATATGCCTGATATGGGATATTTTTGAAGATGGAAATTACTGTAACATCGCTCGTAGAGCAATATGGACTGCTCCCGCATCCCGAAGGGGGCTATTACAAAGAAAATTATCGCAGTAACGGGGTCATTCCTGCAGATGCGCTTCCCGGTGGATTTTCCGGTGAAAGAAACTTCAGCACCGCCATTTATTTTTTACTCCAAAAAGATAATTTTTCCGCTTTTCATCGCATACTCAGCGATGAGTGCTGGCATTTTTACCATGGTGCTCCGGCAAATGTATATGTGATCGATCCGGATGGTAATTCAACAACTATACATCTTGGAAATGATATGGGGGCCGGGCAACAATTCCAGGCCATCGTGCCGGCCGGCTGCTGGTTTGCTTCCGAAACACTCGGCGATTTTTCATTCACCGGTTGTACGGTAGCGCCCGGATTTGACTTCCGTGATTTTGAAATGGCAGATGCCGATGTATTGGCAAAAGAGTTTCCTCAGCATGAAAAACTGATCAGGCATTTCTGCAGGAAGAATGTATGATCTATGATCTATGATGTATGATCTAAGATCATACATCATAGATCATAGATTTTTTTGATCGTTTTCATTATCTTCTCCGCATGCACCCGCGAGTTTTCTATGAACAGCCTGTGTGTGTTCATGCCTCCGCAAATTACTCCGGCAAGAAAAACATTTTTCACATTCGTTTCGTGCGAATCCTCACTGTATGTGGGTTTCCGGACTTCGTCGGCGTAAAGGTCAATGCCGGTGGAAGATAAAAATTCCAGGTTGGGTTGGTATCCCGTGAGGGCGATCACCCAATCATTTTCTATGGTGACGATGCCTTCCGGCGTTTGGATATCTACTTCCCGTTCGCGTATTTCACTGATGGATGAATGATACCATGCTTTGATGGAGCCTTCCTCTATTCGGTTGATGATATCGGGCCTTACCCAATATTTTACCCGTTGCCCGATCTCTCCTTTGCGGATAACCATGGTCACTTCAGCGCCTTTGCGCCATGTTTCCAAAGCCGCATCCACAGCGGAGTTCTGTGCACCTACCACGATCACTTTTTGAAAAGCATATTGATGAGGCTCTTTGTAATAATGGGTCACTTTCGGCAGGTTTTCGCCGGGAACATTCAGCAGGTAAGGGATATCATAAAAGCCGGTAGCGATGATGACGAAATCAGCTGTGTAATTTTTTTTACTGGTGTTGATGTGAAATATTCCGGCTCCCTTTTTTACCGATCTTACTTCTTCAAACAAATGAATATTCAACTGCTCCGCAATGGTGGCCCTGCGGTAATATTCCAGCGCTTCAGAACGGGTAGGCTTCGGGTTGTTGGATACAAACGGGATCCCGCCGATCTCCAGGCGCTCCGAAGTGGAGAAGAAGGTCATATTTACCGGGTAATCATAAATAGAATTTACCAGCGAACCTTTTTCTAAAATCAGGTGTCCGATGCCAGCTTTTTTGGCTTCAATGCCGCAGGTAAGGCCGATAGGCCCTCCGCCAATGATGATGATGGGATGATGTGTAGTATTGTTCAAGGAAATATGTTTATGCAAATGTAAAACGAAGTGGTAATTTTATAGTACGAATTTGCGAATTACACAGATAGTACGGCATTCATCGAAAATTCGTGTAATCTGTGTAATTCGCAAAATCCGTGAAATAAAGTATGATCACAAACATTTCTTCCTTTATCCGCAACAGGGCCATTCTTGCATTAGGGCTTCTATATGCTACGAATGGTCTGCTGCTCGGCATTTTTTTCTCCTCACTACCCGGCATCAAACAGCGGTTGGGTTTCGACGATGGAAGCCTCGGCCTTTCACTTTTTCTTTCGCCGGCGGGCGCTATCACCGGAATGCTGCTCTCCACGAGGGTTTTCAGCAAAGTACCTGCGGGTAAATGGATGGCGGCAGGTTACATGGCTTTATGCTTCCTGATGATGGTGCAGGTAAATGCGCCCAACCGGATCATTTTCTGGATCTGCCTGTATTGTTACGGACTCATCAGTTTTCTCAACGGGGTTTCTGTAAACACTACAGTGAATAAAATGGAAAAAGACCAAAACCGTTTATTCATGAGTACCTGTCATGGTATGTATAGTCTTGGAGGTGCAGTAAGCACAGGACTTGCGGCGGTTTTCTTTGCATTTCACCTGGCTTCGGGCTGGCAGATCTTATTGCTGGCTGTAGTGTTACTTTGTGTACTGATGGGAAACCGGAAACACCTGTTGGTACATTCCGAACTCATCCATTCGAGATCGGGCATCAAATTACCGTCATTCACCATATTAGGGATATCGTTTATTTGCCTGGTCACTTTTATGGCCGAAGGCTGTGTGGCAGACTGGAGCGCCATTTACCTGAAAGAAGTGATGCATTCACCCGCGGCGTTTATCGGCTTGGGCTACACAGGCTTCGCTATCGCGATGACATTGGGCAGGCTGAATGGCGACAGTATCATCAGCCGGATGGGAGGAAAAAGGATCGTGGTCTTTGGCAGTTTGATGGCTGCAACAGGCTTTACGCTGGTGGTAACTGCTCCGTATATCGCAGTGGTTATTGTGGGGTATATTTTGGTCGGGCTTGGATGCTCCTGTATCGTACCGGTATTGTTTACGGCTTCTGCCAACATTCCGGGAGTGAGTATGGTGGAAGGGTACGCGATGATAACCACCGGAGGGTTGATCGGTTTTCTTACCGGCCCTTCGGTGATAGGATTTATTTCCAAACATGCGGGATTGTCGAAAGCATTGTCGTTATTGATTTTGATGGCATTGCTGGCAGCGTTTGCCGCATGGCGGAATAAGTTTTTAGTAAATATCAAGAAGGCGGAGCCGGAATTGGAATATGATGAAACCATATACTAATTAATAATGAATAATTAATAATGAATAATTGAGGACTGATAATTTTAAAGTCCCCAATATTGAAGGACGTTCGTGATAGAAGAATTATTAACTATTCATTATTCATTATTAATTACAAAGAATATAAATTACGGGAATGAAAAAAATCCTCCACACAATAGCCATGTTGTTATCGATTCAAACCTTTGCACAATCCAACCAGCAATTGCTTGTAGGTACTTACACCAGCGGTAAAAGCGAAGGGATTTATGTGTACGATTTCAATATGCAGACCGGTAAATTTTCGCCGGTATCGAAGTTGTTCACTCCCGACCCATCTTACCTGGCAGTTTCGCCAGGCCATAAGTTTGTGTATTCGGTCAATGAACTGGGGGCCGATAAAGGATCGGGAACCATCACAGGATTTACTTATTCCAATGGTACTTTAACAAAAATAAATACGCAGCCTACCGGTGGTGATCATCCGTGTTATACGAGTATCGACAAAACCGGCAAATGGCTGGTAGCAGGCAATTACAACGGAGGCAACTTTTCCATTTTCCCTTTGAACGCAGATGGCTCCATAGGTAAATCCATTTCCACTACACAACACAGGGGCAGTAGTATTGACAAAAGCAGGCAGGAGAAACCGCATGTACATTGCACCGTTTTTTCGCCGGATAATAAATATTTGCTGGTAGCGGACCTGGGAACCGACCAGGTCGTTAGTTACAAATTCAACGAAAAAGATGGCAGCCTTGGAAAGATACATTACACCAACATCACTCCCGGCGCAGGACCGAGGCATATTGCATTTCATCCTAATGGAAAATATGCGTACCTGGTAGAAGAAATGTTTGGCAATGTGGATGTGTTCAAATACAAAAAAGGAAAGTTATCGCATCTGCAGAAGATAAGCATGGTGCCAACTACGGATATAGGAAAGATCGGCGCTGCTGATATCCATATTTCGGCCGACGGTCGTTTTTTATATGCGTCCAATCGTGGCGAATCGGATAAGATCACCATATTTTCAATTGAATCAAACGGTAAGTTGAAAGTAGCCGGGTATCAATCAGTGATGGGCATTTCCCCAAGGAATTTTGTGATCGATCCCTCCGGTAATTTTTTGCTGGTTGCCAATCAGAAAAGCGATGAAGTGGTTATTTTCAAAAGAGATAAATACAGCGGCTTGCTAACGGATACGAATGAACGAATTAAGATACCAAGCCCTGTTTGCCTGAAATGGATTAATTAGAACCGCAGAGGGAACGAAGGAACACAGAGAGCATTTTAAAAAAGGCAGGTCTGAATATTATTCAGACCTGCCTTTTTTATTTAATATTTTAACTTTGTGATACTCTGGGTACCTCTGTATCCTCTGTGGTTAATATACATATACCACATAACCCCACGGTTCAATTTTCCACTCTGTGTCTTTTAATGGTTCTTTATTGCCCATGAATACATTGTATGGATTTCCATGCAATGAGGCATCGGTTACTTTGATCGCCTGTTCTTTTGCGGAGAGATTCAGTATTACCAATACTCTGGAAGACCCTGCTTCGCGAACATACGCATATACTGCTTTTTCATCACCCACCACCACTTTTTTGAAAGATGCATTCGCGGCGAGCGCCGGCGTATTTTTTCTCAGGTCAAGTAATGTCTTGTAAAATTTAGCACGTCCGTATTGCCCGAATTTGATAGGGTTTTTATAAAAGAAACTGATGCTGTCTTTCACCGGCTCTTCCTGCCCGCTGTAGATCAGCGGAACGCTGCGGCCCGTAGTCTGTGTAAACACTGCAAACGGTGCATGAATGATTCCCGGCATCGTACCGTAATCCGCTTTGTTCCAGCTATTCTCATCGTGGTTGCTGGTAAACATCATCTTGATAGCATTGGCCGGGTAAGTGCTGTCGATCTTATTGCGTACGCTATCAAGCGCATTCGCGGTGCGTTGGCCTTTGGCAACTTTTACCATCATCGAAAACATTTCCCATGGGTAAGTAGCATCGAAGCCGTCTTTGTGCAGCTGAGGTTTATCCGCTTCAGCCAGCATGAAGATATCCGCATTCACTTTTTTCAGTTCGTTGATACAGCGTGTCCAGAAGGCATCGGGCACTTCGCCGGCCACATCGCAACGGAAGCCATCGATTTTTGAAGTGGTGAGCCAGTACTTCATGCTTGCGATCATGCTATCCTGCAATGCCATGTTTTTGAAATTCAACTTGCGGGTATCAGTCCAATCAAATGGCGATAATGCTTTGCCGGTGGCGCTATCCCTTTCATAAAAATCGGGATGATCTTTCAGCCAGTAATGATCCGCGGAAGTGTGGTTGGCCACCCAATCGATGATCACTCTGAAACCTTTTTCATGAGCATTTTTTACCAGACTGTTCCAGTCTTCCAATGTACCGTATTCAGGATTTATAGCTGTGTAATTCGCTACCGCGTAATAACTGCCCAATACACCTTTTCGGTCAGTAACACCTATCGGGTTGATCGGCATGAACCAGAGCGTTTGCACCCCCATTTCCTTCAGCCTGTCAAGATTTTTTTCAAAAGCCTTGAAAGTCCCTTCGGGCGTATACTGACGGACATTCACCTCGTAGATATTTCCTTGTTCGATCCATGCGGGATGGCCATCGATCAGTTTCGCTTCAGCCACAACAGGCTCATCAGTTTTTTTATCTTTTGAAGAAGGCGATTTGCAGGAAGCAAACGCGATTAAAGTGGCGCAACAGGCCAACTGTAAAAAACGATTCATATGCAAGTTATTTTATTGAAGATAAAGATATGTATAACTTACACATTAAACAATAAGTTATAATGGATAATGGTATAATGGATAATGGATAATGAAATGCAGAATATTATCTATTATCCATTATTTTTTAAACATCCCTTTAACAATTCGGCACCTGTTTTGCTCGGTATTGGCGGGACATTGAAATAACTTTGCCCCGAACTAAAAACCAGGATCATGAATATCAGGAACATTACATTAGCAAGCATCGCAGCCATGCTATTGATGAGTGCATGCGTGAGCAAAAAAGTACTGAAAGGCGAACAGGTAAAATACGTGGAATTGCAGACAGAATATAATCGTCTTCAGAGCCAGTTAAAAGACTGTAACGATCTTACTGCTGAAAATTCCAGGAAAAAGGCGGAATTGGAAAACGAGGTCGCGGCACTGAAAAAGCAGGTGGATTACCTCAATTCCAACAATTCGCAGGCATTGAAACAATTGGAAAATCTTTCTGTGATCAGTTCTTCGCAGGCGGAAAGCATTAAAAAATCATTGGATAATATCGGCGCGAAAGATGCGTACATACAAGGTTTGCAGACTGCCATCAACCAAAAGGACTCTTTGAACCTGGCGTTGGTGACCAATCTCAAAGGAGCAATCGGTAATCTTGATGATAAAGACATCAATATCAAAGTAGACAAAGGGGTAGTGTACATCGATATTTCTGATAAGCTGTTATTTAAAAGTGGTAGCTACGAAGTTTCAGACAGGGCAAAAGAAGTGCTGGGCAAAGTGGCACTGGTGCTGAAAAATCAACCGGATATCGAGTTCATGGTAGAAGGTCATACGGATAATGTTCCTTTCAAAGGAAATGGCGTGCTCACCGACAACTGGGATCTTAGTGTAAAAAGAGCTACTTCAGTAGTGCGTATCCTGCAAACTCAATACGGGTTGAACCCCGCTAAGATGGCAGCAGCAGGCCGTGGCGAATACCTCCCCGTGGCTGACAACAGTACTGCAGATGGTAAATCCGCTAACCGCCGTACAAGGATCGTTATCCTGCCGCAACTGGATCAGTTCTTTAAATTATTGGAAAAAAAATAAAGACCAATTAATAATGAATAATGAATAATTAATAATTATCGAAGCGAAGGAATTATTAATTATTCATTATTCATTATTTGGAAGTCTTTTCAAAGTTTCTAATAAGAATTTCCAGTATTTCTGTACAGAACTAACCTGTACTTTTTCATCCGGCGAATGAGCCCCGGTGATGTTCGGGCCAAAAGAGATCATCTGTACATCCGGGTAATTGGTGCCGATGATGCCACACTCAAGCCCGGCATGCACTGCATTTACATGGGCCGGTTTTCCATTCATTTCAAGATACAGTTCCGACATCAGTTGTACGATCGGCGAACCGGGTTTGGGAGCCCAGCCGGGATATTTTCCACCATAGCTGATACTGCCACCAGCTAATTCAAAGGCCGATGAAAGGGCATTGGCAAGATCGGCTTTCTCTGTGTCCACTGAACTACGGGTAAGGCATTGAACCGTCCAGTTCCCATCTTTCACCATTACCCTGGCAATGTTATTGGAAGTCTGCACCAATCCTGCAATATCAGGGCTTAAGCGGTATACTCCATTCGGACAGGCATAAATTGCCCGCAGCAACCTGTATTGTAATTCATCGGGTAATACGCCCGTAATTTTTTCCGCAGGCGAGATTTCCAATAGCAGTTTAGGATCGGTAAAACTATATTCTTCCTGTAATATCTTATTTAGACCTTTGATGGATTCCCTGATCGTTTCTGCTTCAGCCATTGTTGAAACAATAGTGGCGACAGATTCCCTCGGTATCGCGTTGCGAAGGCTGCCACCATCTATATCAGCTACCTGTATCGAAAACCGGTTGCTCAATTCCAGCAGCACCCTGTTCATGAGTTTATTGGCATTGGCTCTCCCTTTGTGAATGTCCATGCCGGAATGTCCTCCCGTAAGGCCTTTCAGGCTGATGCGGAAGAAAGAATCTCCTGTTGGCGTTTGTGCGCTGTAGTTAGCTGTGGCCGTCACATCGATACCTCCGGCACAACCGATAGTGAGTTCTGTATCATCTTCTGTGTCGAGGTTGAGCAGTATCTTTCCCTTCAATAATCCACCTTTGAGTTCCAGTGCACCAGTCATTCCTGTTTCTTCATCTATCGTGAACAAGGCGTCAATAGCGGGATGCGGGATATCGGTAGACGAAAGCAGCGTCATGATACTGGCTACGCCAATGCCGTTGTCGGCGCCAAGCGTTGTGCCGCGTGCTTTTACCCAGTCGCCTTCGAGGTACATATCAATGCCTTGTGTGGCAAAATCAAACACAGTGTCCGCATTTTTCTGGTGAACCATGTCGAGATGGCTTTGGATGATAACAGGAACTTTGTCTTCCATACCGGCCGTGGCTTTTTTGCGGATGATCACATTTCCTGCCTCATCGACCAGCGTTTCCAATCCAAGCGATTGCCCGAACGACCGGATGAATTCTATTACCTGTTGTTCTTTTTTTGACGGCCGTGGAACGGCATTGAGATCGGCGAAATGGTTCCAAAGTGCCGTTGGTTCGAGTTGGCGTATCTGATCAGACATAATTTTTATTTTATTACACGAATTAAAGCCAATTACTATTACGAAGTACACGAATTAATACGAATTACACGAATTAAATGCCTTTTATAAATCTCGCTATCCTAAAAAAAATCGAAAGTTTGACTATTCACTATTTTTTAGCATCAGGCAACCTTTCGTTGATGGCCTGCATTTATATATTTGTACAGCATCACGAAATGATTACATGAATATAGCCGAACTGATTACTGAAGCAAAACGGGGGAGTGCCGCAGCAGAGAAATGTCTCTTCGATCTCTTTGCACGCCGGATGCTCATGGTTTGCCGGCGATATGTGAAAAATCCGGAAGACGCGGAAGAACGTATGCTGGATGGGTTTCACAATTTTTTCAGGAGTATCGGCACTTTCAATTATCAGCATGAAGCGGCGCTGGGGGCATGGTTGAAAAAGATCATGATCAACCAGTGCCTGATGTTTTTACGAAAGAAGAATGTATTTACGATCGTGTCCGAATCGGTGGCTGAAAGTATAGCACTTGATGAAGATATGCTGGACAGGTTGTCCGCTGCGGAAATCTTTCAGGTGATCGTTCAGTTGCCGGTGGGGTACCGGACGGTATTTAACCTGTATTCAATCGAAGGTATGCCGCATGCCGAAATAGCGTCACTGCTGGGTATTTCTGAAGGCACTTCAAAATCGCAGCTGAGCAAAGCAAAAGCACTATTGCAAAAAATGATTGTAAATAAAGAACAAGGATATGCAAGGCAACAACAACAATAATAATCCGGGGTGGGAAAGGAAACTGGAAGGCCTGGAAAGCTTGTCCGGAGAGGATTTCGACCTGAGTGCTTCCTGGGAAAAACTGGAAGCCCGCCGCGAAAACCCACCGCGTAAAAATAAAGCCGCCTGGTATTGGCTCGCTGCGGCTTGCCTGCTGGCAGTGATCAGCCTGCCATGGTTCTTTACTGGTAAATCGAAAAATGAAGCGGTAGTAAAAGAAAATATTCCGGTTAAACAAACCGAACAATTCATCCTTAAAGAACAGCCTGATACCAGTCATGCTGTTGCGGTAGCGGTTTCAAATGAAGTCAAAGTCATTGCCAGACCTGCAGCTGCTCTTATAATTTCATCTAATAACCAGCCACCTGTCCCCAAAAATAATGTGTTGCCGGAAGAGATCGTGCCCGATATTGCATCCGTTCAACCTGTGATTGCTGATACCTTTCATCTTATCGCGGCAGCGCCGGCCAAGAAAAAGCTGAAGATGGTACACTACAATGAATTGGCTGGTTCTACCGATAGCCTCACCGGCGACGGAAGGCCATACTTTCCTGTAAAATTCCATACCAAAGAAATCTATACTAATAATGCCGGCAACCGAAAAGATAACCTCATCCGCATAAAACTCTCTTCTCAAAATTAAATTGACATGAAAAAAACAATCGCATTGATGCTGCTCCTGGCAGGCATCACATGGGAACTATGTGCCCAGGGCAAACTGACGAATGCCGAAAAGACATTCGATATCCCCGCAAATTCTACCGACAGGAGATTTTACATTGATCTTGGAAAAGGGAATAAACTGCAGCTGGATGTCAAAAAACTGGATGACCTGGACAAATTTGCAAATATGGATTCGCTGATCTATGGGCTGCTGCAGGATCTTAAGCTCCTAAAAGATTCGCTGGCGGATGAATCGACCACAAAACGGATCGATTATATCATTGATGATACTGATAAAAGAAAACTGCGCCTGCAACAATTCAAACCGGATGGTAACAGTTTTGTGATGAGTGACGGCGAAGTTTCTTCCATGAAGATGGAACTGGATACGATCAATTTTGTGGGAAGGGTTTCTTACAGCAACCGGTTCACAAAACGAAATAAAACGCCCGGGGTACGTTATTTTAAAGCAAGTTTTTATCTCAACAATATCGGGGATATCGCACAATACATGAACGGTATATTGAATAAAAAAATTACGGACCTGAAAGTGAATGCTGACAAAGGATGGGATTACGAAGGGGGAAATTCTTTGTATCAGCTTAAAGCCGATAAATCCATAAAAGCCAATGCCAATAAAGGTTACATCGCTGGTGGGGATTACCTCACACTCCGGGGAAGTGTGGATATTCAAAATTACAAATCGTATTTCGTACCATCTGTAAGCCTGGGGGCGTATGTGCTATTGGGCAGCAAAAATTTCAAAAGAGAGCTCGGCATCTCCTGGGAAAATCATTTTTCATTCGCTAAAAATACAGATGGGAAGTTGCAGACATTTCGCAGCCAGTTTCTTACAGCGAGCTTCGCACATGGTTTTATCAAGGATAATGATGTACAAAAAAACGGGTATGATCTTTTCAACATGAGTTTCAGTTATCTCATCAGCAGGAAAGGGGAGATGTACGACAAACAGACGATGAGGTTGGGAGTAGGCGCGCTATCGCTGTTTGAAGGAAAAACAAAGATCCAGCCGATGATCTATTTCAACAATCTTTTTAAGGGAGTGACACCCGGGTTGCGATGGGTACAAAGTTTCTAAAGTAGTTTTACCTGCCAGGTATTTCTTCCGGGGAATGCCTGGCAAGTATTTTTTTTTCTTTCCAAAAGCAGCACCGTGATGATGCCAAATGTATAAGCAGCCATGTCTTCCCAGCCGAAAGAGCTGCCTATGATCGTTCTGGCAAACTTGTTATTTTCGAGTCCAAGCCTTTGCACCAGCTGAAAGTATTGCATCATTTCAATGAACCAGGCAAATAATAACACTGCAATAGCGGTTCTCCATACAGATGCATTCAGGAAACTCCTCACAAAACAATAAATGAGCATCACCACCAGGAAGTCGCCGAAGTAAGGCCTGATAAATCGATCGTGCAGGAATAATGCGATGCATATCTCTGTGATCAGCAACACGAAGGTCAGCAGGAGATATTTCGGTGAAAAATAAAACATGCCCAAATATAGGAATTGTCTGTACCTTTATTTCACCACCAGTACTTATGCTTGTCTCATTCATGTTACACTTTTTTTTCAAAAATTTCGTGTAACAGATTTTTTACTTATTTTTCGTTACATTTTTTTTAAAGAAAAATTTTGTAACGAATGTTCCTTTATATTTTTTGACCAAAACCAGACTTTTCAGCATATAATCGTCTTTCTACAAACTGATGCTGACAATAATTTTCACTAAACAATACATTAATTGATTGAAAGCCGCACTTCAAATTTCCGTACTTTTAACTGATTGAAAAGTACAATGCATGATCAGTTATAAAGAGGACATTTCATTTGAAATTGAAAAAGATAAAGCCGCCATCATAACGGCACTGAAATTGTCGGCGAAAAACATATCCGTTTCCGGTGATGATATCGAAATACGAAGGCACAATTCTTTTCTGCACCTGCTGGCGCCAACCGGTAAGGTCGGTATCCATCTTTCGCAGGCCGATGAATCGCACACCAGACTCGATTGTACAGTACGGCCCAGCATTTTCACATTTCGTTCCGCCGCAGGTTTTACTATCCTTTCAGTTATTGTATGGTCGCTCGTGTTCTGGTTCTTCGAACTTAATGTGTACATGGCGGTGTTTTTTGTACTACACTGGATCGTGATGTGTTTTGTGGCATTGTATATCCTGGTTGTGGTGATGGCATTGCTGACGGTCATGCTCCTGATCTATAACCTTAATGATTTCCCTTTACAATATGTGATCGTTGCATGGATCGTAACGTTGCTCATTACACATCTTACCATGCGGTATAACCGCTCAACTCTTCGTCAATATCTCACGGCCATCGTGCATTCTATAAAAGCTACCTAAAAACGCCTATGCCTCTTTTTGCATAATGAAAAGAGCCCGTTGCTGTTGTTTTGATTGGCTACCTGCACATCCAGTCCGGAATTACAACTGTGCCACCCTGAATCCAGTTGAAGGATACAGAAGGTGGGCTCATCGTACGCTCCCGGGTTTATAACGGATAAATACGTGGTATTTTAAAAAAAATCTTATTATTCTTTACAATAATATACCGCCTGATGCGTTTATGTGAGACCTAATAAACCTAAGGAAAATGAAGCAATCTTTACCAGCGGCTATGCTTTTATGCATTCTTATAGCCATGACCTCATGTTTTACAAGTAAGATCTCCCCCGAGCAACGCAAATCTGACATCGAATCATCCAAAGAAACGGATGCAGCCTGTTTTGTGAAAATGCCCGATGGAACTGTAAAAAATTATACCAGCCTCAAATTGGTGACCGGCGTATTTACCAGCCCATACCTGCTGGCGGATGATAAGATCAGAATTACTCCGGCAGAGATAGTGGCTTATCAGAACAAAGATCATTATTCAGTATCTCAAACTACTTTTACCTCCGGAAGGCGCACCTGTGCTGCAACAGAAACCCTGCCGGGCTTCGCAGTAAGGATAGCAAAAGGTACAGTGAACGTATATTGCAAAAAACGCTATAATGGCGACAGGGCAGTAGATGAGTACTTCGTACAGACCGGCGACAATGGAAACATCGTTGCCTATTCAGAAAAAGTGATGAGCGAAATACTGACTACACACCCGGAAGCCGCCGGTCTCTTTAAAGGGAAAAAATTCACCGGCTCTCAGCAAAACAGTATGCAGGCTAATAGCCAGCAGCGCGACAGCAGGGTAGTGATGAACAAATAAAATTTATTTCTTTAATAAAAAGCCTCCCGTTTTTTGCGGGAGGCTTTGGTGTTTGTAATTGAAAGATTTGCAAAATTTATTGCGTAATCGTAGCGTTCGTAATGAACTTGATCTGTACAAGGCTATCAGGATTGGTAGAAGCTGCTTTTCCTGCAAGAAGGATCGTATAGATCTTATTGGCTTCCACCGCGAATGTCCGGGTAGCATTGATAGTGGATGATTCGTTGTTGATGCTTACGGTAATATCTCCCGCAGTGATCGCTCTGAAATCCGAAACAGATTTGAAAGGAGCGGAGTTATTCACTACTTCGGTACCGCCACTGCTGATCTTCACAGCCGGAAGGGAACTATCAGCCACAGCATTGATGTAACGCACATACGCGGTTCCAGCGACCATTGGAAGACTATCGAGATTATCCTCTGCCACGATGTTTTCGAATGTACTGTCTTTGCCCACCAGGAAAGCCGAATAATATTTCCCCTGTGTAAACGTAGTGGTGGCTGACGAGGCTATTTTGACGCCGGCATTGTTATAAGCTTCCACCTGTCCTGTACCTCCATAAATTGCCAGGTATACTCCCGTATAATTTGAATACGGAATCGATTGATTGGTCAGCCTTGAACCGGATATGGCGAAATTGACCGACGATTGGTCAGGGGCCAGGTTGAATGCCATGATTCCGGCTCCAGCAGGTGTATTATCCGGGTTATCAGTTTTAAGGCACGAACTGAACAAAATACCTGCAGACGCAATTGCCAGCAAAACAAATGCATTTTTTTTAATAAGATTGATCATGATTTTTCCTATGGTTTTAATGTAAAATGTGTATCCATGAACTGAAAAAATGGTGCCACGCCCTGCTTTTTTCCGTTAAAAACAAGCAGCTAAAAAGGGATTAACATTTCTTTCAATCATTAAGAAAAATCAGGATGTGATCACTTGCTTCCGAGATATTTCATCAGTGCATCTTCGAGGAAATAAGTCCAGCCACCGGTAAAGTTAGTTTTAGCAAAATCAGGGCCGTTCACTTCCATAGTTTCAATACCCGTATGTGTGATGGTGACCAATGTGTTTTCTCCCTGTTCTTCCAGTTCCCAGGTTACGCAAATAATTTCCGGTTTTTATGAAATCAAAAAGCCCCGCAGGAGCGGGGCTTTAAAATAACATAGTGGAAAAGATCAGCTGTTCTCTTCATTTGACCGCATGAGTTCCACTTCACAATTGATGTATACATCTTCACTTACTACCACGCCGCCCGCTTCCATGGCCGCATTCCAGGTAAGTCCCCAGTCTTTACGGTTGATCTTGCCATTAATAGTGAACCCTGCTTTTTCATTTCCCCAGGGATCTTTTACCACGCCGCCGAATTCAACATCCAGCTTTATTTTTTTTGTAATGCCTTTGATCGTGAGGTCGCCCCACAGTTCGTAACTCCCGTCGTTGTCTACATTTTCATACGTGTTGGCGATGAAAGTGATCTGTTTGTGATTTTCCACATCAAAGAAATCCGGGCCTTTCAGGTGCGCATCGCGGTCTGCATTGCCGGTACTGATAGAGGAAGGGTCAAGAAAAAAATCAATTTCCGCGGTCATGAAATCATCGCCGGTAGTTAACACATTGGCTTCAAATGTATCGAAGCTGCCTTTAACATTGGATATCATCAGGTGTTTGATCTTAAAACCGATCTCAGTATGTGTTGGGTCTATCACCCATTTTGATTTGGTAGACATGATCTATGGTTAAAATTGTTAAAAAATGAAAGTATTGCAATATAGAATATTATCAAATCAACTGTACATAATAATAAGGTTACCAGTTGGCTTTTGACAGAATTGATGTATCAAAATGGCCGGTAAGTACATCCGTATATGTTAAAGCCATTGATTTTGAGCAATTTTTATTACCTTTGCGCAGTTTTAAGAGAGAATATTTTTTTAATTTGTTTGTAGGACAGGAATAACAGAAAGGGATTTAACAACAGGTAATTCAAGATTTTAAAGGAGAGTAAATAACACGAGACTAAGTCGTACATACGTGTAAACCCAAATTTTACGTATGAAAAACTTGTTTTTTGTTTCTATTGCTATCAGCATTTTTTCAGGAACATCATTGAGCGCAGCAGCTCAGCCTGCACCAAGGTTCATCACCGGAATTGAATTCCGCAACGATGCTTCTGCTGCCGGTACAGATAATATCATCACCGCTTCACAGGTAAGCATCGCTCCACCGGTTTTACCGGTACGTGCTTCCGCCACAGCGTCGGGTAGCCTTATGGCGACTGAAAGCTGCAACCGTTTACAATTCAAGTTTGCACAAATACTGGAAAGGGAAGTTGAAACATTGACCAATCTGACTCTGTTGAACTTTATTGATGATTGGTGGGGTACGCGTTACCGTTATGGCGGCACTACCCGTGCAGGAATTGATTGCAGCGCATTTGTGGGATTACTGATGAGTTCGGTATACGGGTTAAGGCTCCCACGCACAGCCCGCGATATTTATGCAGCTTCAGAAAAAATAGCGAAGGAAGATATGCTGGAAGGTGATATGGTCTTCTTCAACACCCGGGGAGGCGTAAGCCACGTAGGCTTCTATCTTGGTGGCGGCTATTTTGTACATGCCAGCGTAAGCAGCGGCGTTACCATCAGCAACCTGGATGAAAGTTATTATTCTAAAAAATTCATTGGCGCCGCAAGGACAGTGGAAACGGCAGAAATGGCCAGACTTCAGCTTCAACCGGCAGTGCGTTAGAATGGACAATTGATAATTGATAATGGATAATGGATAATGGATAATGGATAATGGATTCTTTCAGTTTGAAGTAATCTCATTTTTCTGAACGGCTTTAAATCCGTAAGCATAATTATCCATTATCCACTACTTTATTTCTTTAGCAAGAACGTAAAAGTTACTATCCACACTGAATGTCTTATCACCTTCCGGATACATGCTTAAAGTTTTCCATTGTGCCGTAGGCGTTATCCATCTTGATCCTTTGAAGTTTATCTTTAACGGCATGTTGAACCCATCCACACATTCCGCATACCGATAATGCAAGGTGTACCCATCCAGTTTATATTCCAACACCGGCAGGTTCGAATTCCTGAGATATTGGTCAAATACCTTTTGCAGTTTCTTACCCGACTTTTTGATGATGTAATCTTCTACCTGCCGGGTGGTGACTGTCTGATGATAGAATGTCTTGTTAAGCCCGCGTAAAATTTCCCTGAACAAAACATCATTGCCGATCAGCTGACGGATGGTATGTATCATATTGGAAGCCTTGTAATAGATATCGGTATCCGGATAATCTTCGTTTACTCCATAATGGGTGATCGATGGCTGCTTGTTCTTTACTAGTTTACGCAAGCCTATCTCATACTCCTTCGCCGCTTCTTTTCCATAGTAGTATTCTGTGAACAATGTCTCGCTGTAATTTGTAAACCCTTCATGCACCCACATGTCTGCAATATCTTTTGTAGTGATGTTATTCGCAAACCATTCATGACCGCTTTCATGAACAAGGATGAAATCCCATTTCAGCCCCCAGCCGGTTTTAGAAAGATCGTTGCCAAGGTAACCGTTCCTATAACGATTTCCGTAGGCTACGGCGCTTTGATGCTCCATTCCCAGGAAAGGTGTCTCCACCAGTTTATAGCCGTCTGCATAAAAAGGATATGGCCCGAACCAGTGCTCAAAAGCTTTCATCATTAGCGGAGCCTGCACAAACTGTTTCTTCGCAGAATCAAGATTATATTCCATCACCCAATAATCCATATCCAGCTTTCCTTTTTCCCCTTTGAAAGTTTCGCCAAAATGAACATACTTGCCTATATAAGGCACGATGTTGTAATTATTGATCGGTGAAATCACTTTCCAGCTATAACGGGTAGTGCCATCACCCAATATTTTTTTTTCAGTCATGCGGCCATTGCTCACGCCCACGAGGCTGTCGGGTACGATCATATGCATAAGCGCACCACTGTCCGGCTCATCCGATTGTACATCCTTGCAGGGATACCACACACTGGCCCCCAATCCCTGGCAGGCTACGGTCATCCATGGAGCACCTTGTTTATCTTTAGTCCATATCCAGCCGCCATCCCAGGGTGCTTTCACCGCTTCTTTTGGTTTGCCTGAAAAATAGATGAGTACATTTCGTACGCCGGGGCGTATCTTATACATCCTGCTGGTGTCGCGTATCTGCGTGTAAAAAACATTTCCATCCCTTGTGAAAGAAAGTGACTTTCCATTGCTGACGATACTGTCTATCTGCATCGGCTCCTGCAGATCTATCTGCATCAGTTTTACACCGGCATCGTAATACGTGATATTGTTTTTTCCCCTGATCGTTTTGGCAGCAAAATCAGGTTGTACCGTAATATCGTATTTCAACACATCCCAGCCAATCCTTCCGGGGCCTATGCTGCCGCGTAAAGTATCCTGGCGTGTGAATGATTGCGCTATCGACGCCTGGCTGATAGCGAGTGATAATAACAGGGAAGAGATCTTAACGAGAGTGGATGCGATGCTGTTTTTTCTTTGTAATGGTTTGCCTGTGGTATTCATGCCCGACGTAGGAATATTTATTGAAAGATAAAAATAGTCATAACTTGTTTTGCAAACGGGGATATTTTATAAGCGGCATCACCGTATTTCCCCGCGATTGTATATTTTTACCCCGATGAAATTATTCACTTCTTACAGGCTCTTTCCCGTTGTTGCAACATTGCTGGTGATAAGCATGCTGCTGGTGCAAACCGGCTGCAAGGATCGACAACACAGTAGCAAAAAGATATTTCGTTACAATGAACTCACCGGTATCGCTTCTCTCGATCCTGCATTTGCCAAGAACCAATCCGTGATGTGGCCGATCCATCAATTGTACAATACACTTGTAGAAGTGGATGACAGTATGCAGCTAAAGCCATCGGTGGCGCTGCGATGGGAATTTTCGGAAGATAAAAAGACGATCACTTTTCATTTGCGCAACGATGTTTTCTTTCACGATGATGCGGCATTTGAAGCTGGTAAAGGTAGAAAACTGGTAGCCGCGGATGTTGTGTACAGCTTCAGCCGGCTCATAGACCGGGCAACCGCCAGTCCGGGTGCATGGATCTTCAATAACAGGGTAGACCCGCTGCAACCCTTTACAGCACTTGATGACAGCACTTTCAGACTTACACTCCTGCAGCCGTTTCAGCCGATATTGGGTATACTCAGCACACAATATTGTTCGATCATTCCCAAAGAAGCAGTAGATAAATACGGACAGGATTTTCGCCGTCATCCCGTCGGGTCAGGCCCGTTCGCTTTTGTGGCCTGGGAAGAAGGACAGGCGCTGATCATGAAAAAGAACGAACATTATTTCGAAAAGGATAGTTCCGGAAAACGTTTGCCTTATCTCGATGGCATCAAAGTGAATTTCTATGACAGCCGGGCTACGGAATTCCTGGAATTTCAGCAGGGGAGGTTGGATTTTATCAACGATATAGATGCATCTTTCAAAGACGAAATGCTGGGTAAAGGCGGTAACCTGAAAAAACAATGGGAGGGCAAATTGTTGCTCCACAAACATCCTTATCTCAATATTGAATACATCGGGATATTGATGGATACTGCGAACAGCCTGGTGGCTTCATCGCCTATGCGCCTCAGAAAAGTGCGGCAGGCCATCAATTATGCCATCGACCGGAAGAAGATGATGCTTTACCTGCGTAATTCTATTGGTACCGCTGCTGAAAGCGGATTCATCCCGCAGGGGTTGCCATCTTTTGATGCGCAAAAAGTTAAAGGGTACTTCTATGATCCTGCCCGGGCAAAGCAGTTACTGGCCGAAGCAGGGTACAAGGATGGAAAGGATCTCCCGCAAATAAAACTGCTCACGATCCCCAATTACGCCGATCTGGCTTCCTACATCGCCAATGAACTCAAGCAATCCGGTATCAACGTACAGGTGGAAGTGATACAGAAAAGCCTTTTGCTGGAGCAGACCAGCAAATCACAGGCATTGTTTTTCCGCGGCAGCTGGATAGCGGATTACCCCGATGCGGAGAATTTTCTGAGTGTTTTCTACAGCAAAAATCCGGCTCCGCCAAATTATACCCGTTATAAAAACGATCAGTTCGATCAGCTTTACGAACGTGCACTTGCCGAAGTAAACGATTCAGCCCGTTACGAATTCTACCGCCAGATGGACAAACTCATCATCGAAGATTCGCCGGTGATACCGCTCTGGTACGATATGGCCCTGCACCTGGTACATACCAATATTACCGGTTTCTATCCGAACAGTCTGAATATGCTGGAACTACGTAAGACAATTAAGAATTAAGAATTAAGAACGAAGCGTTCGTTAAAATTGACTTGTTTTTAAGGTTTGTCCACCTATTCTTCGCTGGTTCTCATTTTTAATGCTTAATTTTTAATTCTTAATTGATTCGTATGAGGATTTCCAAAATTTTCCTGACTGCTTCTTTGCTGCTGACAGCAACAATTGTTACCGTTGCTGCCATTCCGCAGGATGAATTTAAAAACCTGCAGGTATTGCCTAAGAATATTAGCGCCAAAGAGCTGGATAAGATCATGGAAGGATTCAATGAAGGGCTGGGAGTGGGCTGCAATTATTGTCATACTAAAAATGTCACTACAAAAGACCTTGAATTTGATAAGGATAGCAAGCCTGAAAAGGAGATGGCGCGTAAGATGATGCTGCTTACCAATGATATCAATAAAAAATATTTCCCCGAAAGCAAAGACATCCAGGCGGTAACGTGTTATACCTGCCATCACGGAAATCCAATGCCAGCTACGGATTCTGCGGATTTCAGAAGGAAAAGCGATTATTAATTACGAATGCAGGCAAGGAGATGTGATCACTGATTTCATAAGGATGAAGGGGATTGCACAGATGGTTTTTACTTCGTAAAAACGAAAATGCAGTTTATAAATCCTGACACACTTTTATAAGTTCCAGAATTTATAAACTGCATTTAAATTTTCTGCGGAGCAGGAAATAATCTGTGCAATCCCCTTCATCCTTTTAAAATCCGTGATCCCCTTTCGCTTAGCCCTCCGCTTCCATTCGTAATTCGTAATTGTCCATTCGTAATTCGTAATTGTACAAATCAAAACGGCTATCTTAAATTAATAAGATAGCCGCTTTTTTTTGGATTGATTGGTTGTTCTATGATTAATTCTTTATGATCTTCTTGATGTATTTTTCATCACCTGAAGAAATTTCAAGGATGTATGTACCTTTTGGCAGGTTCTGAAGATCGCTCATCACTACGATGTTGTCACCGGTTTCGATAGCTACCTTCCTGGTTGAGATCTGCCTGCCATCCAGGCCAACTACCCTGAAGTTTGCAGTTACCTGTTGTTTGCTGTTGATGAATACTTTCACATCGCTAACAAAAGGATTAGGATAAACACTCATTTTTTCTACGCTGAATGCACTTCCGTCCAGTTTAACCGCAACAACATTGCTATAAGAAACCTTACCGTCGTTGTCGATCACTTTCAGGCGGTAGTAAACAACCTTTGCATTGGTGTTCAGGGCATCAGTGTAGCTATAGGAGTGCCTTGTGCCGGTTGTACCGTTACCACCAACAGTTGTCCTTGTAGTAAAGTGTACCGCATCTTCGCTCCTCTGAACTTCAAATGCTTTATTGTTCAGTTCAGATTCAGTGATCCAGTTGAGCAGGGTAGCAGTTTTATTGTTGTTCAACACACCGGTGAAGGATACCAGTTTCACTGATAATGGGCCGCCTGAAGGAGAAATAACTGCTGTACTTACGTCGGTAAACAGTTCATTAATTTCAGAAAATGCATATGAAGTAGCTGTGTTAGTTACACTTCCAGGAATTGCCTGGCCTTGTACCTTGAACCGAACATTATAACCCTGGCCAACTTGCAAAGTACCACCGGCTGCATTGGTAGAATTAGTCCCGATAAAGAATTTTACATAATTCCTTGTGCCGTTCACCGCTTTGAAAGATTTATCAGCCGCATCGACTGCATCTGTCTGTGCACCGATCGTCATACCTGTACCGCTTATTACTTCCATTGAATTTGGAATGTAAGTTACATTCGTAGGAAGTGAATCCACTACAAATACGCCCTTCGCTACACCCGGGCCTACGTTAGTACCGGTAAGGGTATAGGTCAATATTTCATTTGATTCGATCAGATTATTACCACTTGCATCAGCAACGGTCTTGTCGATCGTTACCAACGGATCTTTTACCCTTAGGGCGAAAGCGAAATAACTCGGGAAATACTGATCCTGTTCGGTTCCGAAAGTTACTGTAACAGAAGTAGCATTTGGCTGGATACCAAATCCTGTACCTACATTCACCTCATCGATATCGATACCCATCTGGTTAGCGTAATTCGGATTTTTGGTAGTAACATAAGCACCGTTTTTAGTGATACTGCCGTTCCAGAAATTGGTAGCAAGGTTGGTAGCATTTGAAACAACTACGTTATTTACTTTTATATAATCACCCTGTGGATTATTACCGGTAGCACCTAAATGACCATCACCTTCCCAACCCATTACAGACATCACCGCATCGGTAGATGCTAAAGAGTTATTAGGTACGTTCAAACCATTCAAGGTCACAGAAATATTTTTTGGATCGTTATTAGTACTGGCGATCTGGTAAAAACCATGATACACACGAACGCTGTTCAACAGTGAATTAGGATTTTCATAAGCGATCACGATACTCCAGCCGGCATAACGGCCACCTGTTCCGTTGGTGGTTTGTGAAGCGGGTACATCAGCAACAGTGTAAGTACCTGCACCTGATCCCTGCACAAATGCCGTAACGTCTGTCCAGGTCTGGTATGCCCAATCACCACCTGTAGCCTGAAGACCATATTGGTCAACATTTGCAGCAGGAGCTGTTACATTATTGTAAGCGCCGTTTCCGAACCTGATCTTCACCTTACGCAGGGTATCGGGTTTTGAAACCACCGCAGACCTTTCAATACGGCCACCCCAATACAGGCGGGCGAATTTGATCGTGTTCGATCCTGCAGGAAGAGAAAGATTGGCAGAACTGGAATTTTGGGTGATGGCAACACCATCGATGTCTACGAAATCCATTGCCTGGTTATCGTTTCCATAAATAGTATACCCGACACCACGGTTATCGCCGCCGTTGATATTATTCATGGCAGCAACGCCATCTACACCGCTGGTCATGTTGGTATTACCGATAACGGCAGTACCACCTTTGAAAACACCGGAATAGACTTGCTGATAAGCGTTCACCGCGTACGGATTTCCGATACCGGTCTGTTGTGCATTTGTAGTCGTCGCGAGGCATGCGAGCGCTACAAACAAAGACATTGCTCTTGTAGTAAATTTAGTAAGCATTTTTTAAAATTTAAGATTAAAAAAATGGCTCACAGGAGATAAGGAGGCTTTTGAATGGCTTTTAAGTGGATAGTAGAGGAATATAGTAAAGTATTACTATTAGATAAAGTCTTGTAGTTGTCTCTAGGAAGATGGGTTATGGAGGAAATAACCGGGTAAGCAGTTATAGAAGGCAAATTTTACATTAAAAATGCATATTTCAAAATTTATTTGGAACTTTTTTTTTAATATTTATTAACAAATCAGGAGGCTTAATGCTTTAGCTTGTTTTTGAAAACTTTCCTGAATTTATCAACTTTAGGTCGGATAATATATTGACAATAAGGTTCTTCTCCATGTTGATTAAAGTAATCCTGATGATAGTTTTCAGCGATGTAAAAACGAGTGAAAGGTTCCAGCGTGGTCACGATCGGTTTGTCAAATGCCCCACTGGTGTTCAATAATGCTTTATATTTTTCCGCCAGTGCTTTCTGTTTCGCATTATGGTAAAATATCACGCTCCTGTATTGGGTGCCGATATCATTTCCCTGCCGGTTAAGGGTGGTAGGGTCGTGGCTTTGCCAGAACATTTCGAGTAAAGTCTCATAACTCACCTTTTTAGGGTCAAAGACGATCTCGAGGCATTCGGCATGCCCTGTAGTGCCGCTGCATACTTCTTTATAACTCGGCTTTACAGTATGACCGCCACTATAGCCGCTGGAAACGCTGATCACACCTTCCACCTGCTGAAAAATAGCTTCAGTACACCAGAAACATCCCGTTCCAAAAGTGGCGGTGTCGGTTACCACGGTTGTATTTGTAGAAAATGCTTCTGCTTTGGGGGCTGAGAAAAAAGAGAATATTGTAAATAATGATAGAATTGCCAGTCTAGACATTTTGCAAAAATTTGAAATTTAAAAAACTAAATACGAAATGAGGTAGTTTATAGGCTGTGAAGGGATTGTTAGAGTTGCGGGTGATGGGTGGCGGGTTGGTTGATCGTTTGCGAAGCTTTTCCTTCGAAGTGTTTATGTTTCCTGAACTTCCGTTAAGATGGAAGTTTTCTTCACCGCAGAGAAAGGAGAAAAAGAGTTTACGCAGAGTTCAATATATAATCTCTGCGTAAACTCTGCCACCTCTCGTTCTCTGCGGTTAGAATTCGCTTCAATCTACACCAACGATCAATCAACCCGCCACCCGGCGGCACTCGCAACTATACCTACGGCGTCGGCGTAGTGGTGCCTTCATTCCCCTTCAGCTTTTCATATTCCACATTTCCTTTCTCATCCCGGATGGTTTTAGGGGTCGGCGGTTTTCCCTCCGGGGTGATATCGTTGAAGATCTTGCTTACATAAGCCCATTTGCCGTTGATCCATTTAAAACCTTCGTAATCGCCATCCGGTATCAGCGTCCATTTTTTCAATGGCTGGTTCGATTCGGAAACGAGATGTTCCATCACGATCATCTGCAGTTCGGGATCGTAAGTGAGGCGTGGGCCTACGTCTTTTTTGAATTCCATTACATAACGGGCCATGTTCTTTTGGAACACATTACCGTTCTCAAAAACAAAACTACGGCTCCCAAAAATTGGTCCGTCCTGGTTGAACGTCAATATCTCGATGATCTTTTTATCGCTGCGGATGTTGTTTTCGTCAAAACCCAGCAGCGTGTAATAGTTCTTATTCTGCCAGGTAGTTGGAATGATCTTGTAATAAACAGCACCCATCCAGCCATAATTATTGCCGATAGTGTCGCTCATATTTTCCGTCACATCCGATTTGTCGATCAGCGGATAGAGTTTGAGGGAGCCGTCGGGTGTACGCATCTGTATGGCGCCATGCTGCCGGATCACATTGTCGCTGATGGCCATCTGCCAGGTGAATATCCTGAAGCTGCTGTCTGGCGGGTATATCTTCGAAATGGTAATAAGAGAATCGAAAGGGTAGTCGAAAGAATGTTTCACCTTGAGCGCCCTTACAAGCCCGCGGGTAAAGATACTGTCTGAACTGAGTTTGGCAGCCGGGTTGGTACCATTGAGTATCCTGAGTGCAGGTACTTTCAGCGAATCCTCTTTTTTTGCGAGGAGTACGATATCGGCTTTGCTGATATGCTGTGCCTGCAATTGTGTGGTAAAACCTGCAAAGACAAGGAGTAATGGGAAGAGTTTCATTGTATCAAATGTAAATAAACTATTTACAATGAAAAAGTATAGAAGGACGGCCGGGGAAATTTAACGTAAGGTTATAAGGGTTGAAGGTTCAAGGTTGAAGGTTCAAGGTTGATTCACGATTAGAAATTATTTTAAAGAAGTAAATTAATTTCAGACCGGTAAGACTTTCAACCTTCAACTATCAACTTTCAACCTTCAACCTTCTCCACCGCTTGCGCAAAAGCCAGCAACGATGGAAACACCGCATCGATCCGTTCGTCATTAAGGTCTACTTCCGGCCTTGTAGTGGGCAAAAAAACGGTGTACACACCGAGGTTACGGCCAAATTGCATGTCACTGGAAGTATTGCCTACCATGATGGCTTTGGAAAGGTCGATGGAAGGGATATCTTTGGCCGCCTGCAACCCCATACCGGGATTGGGTTTGCGGCCGGGGCTGGTGTCTTCCAGGTCGCTGCAGAAATAAATAGCGTCGATCCTGCCGCCGGCATCTTCCACTGCAGCCTTCATATTGGTATGTATCTCTTCGAGGTCGGCGAGTTTTGTGAGGCCTTTACCTACACCTTTCTGATTGGTCACCACCACTATCTGGCCAAACCTGGGGGTGAATATGCGCATCGCTTCCAGCACGCCTTCGTAAAACCTGAATTCTTCCCAGGTATGTATATAATCGGCTTGCTTCTCGTAATTGATCACGCCGTCGCGGTCGAGAAAGAGGGTCCAGGAAGGGGTGATGTCGTTTAATGGAAGCATGTATTCAATTAAGAATTAAGAATTAAGAATGAAACCCCGGAGGTTTTCCTATCTACAAACTTCCTGTCTGCGAAATATGTTTATTAAAATATTCGTCTTCCACCAGCTGACAGATAATATGGCCTATCAAAATATGGCTTTCCTGTATCCTCGGCGTATCTGTTGAGGGGATGTTGATGAGGTGATCGCAGATATCTTTCATCTTTCCGCCGGTAGCTCCGGTGAAACCGATAGTAAGCATGCCTTTTTCGTTGGCGGCATCTACGGCCTGGATGATATTCTTACTGTTGCCGGAAGTACTGATCGCTACCAGCACATCGCCTTCGTGTCCGAAACCCTTTACCATCCTGGCATACACCACATCATAACTGTAATCATTGGCCACCGCCGTCATGTACGAACTGTTTACATGTAATGCTTCTGCAGGCAATGCATCCCTGTCGAGATAAAAACGGCCGCTGAATTCGGCAGCCAGATGCTGGGCATCCGCAGCGCTTCCGCCGTTGCCGCAAAACAATACTTTTTTTCCGTTCCTGAATGCGGTGGTGATATCGTTCACACATTTCTGTACCGTGGCCAATAGTTCCTCATTTTCCAATACCTGCTGTTTGGTATCGATGGAAGCCTGTACAAGTGATTTGATTGTATTTAGCATATTGCAAAGGTAGTTTTTTATTGCACGAATTTTTCGAATTAGACGGATTACACGAATTGGGGAGACAACGGACAACTGACCACCGACTACAGACCACCGAATGTTTCCACCAGCTAACTATTATAGAGCTTTGATGGTATTATATACTTCGAAGTTTTGACTGTTGAATATTGACTATTCACTTATTGACACTATTTCTTCCGTCATCACCTGCCAGCTGTATTTTTTCTTTTCTTCTTTGAGGTAAGGTAAAAAATGGGCTTCTCCGGTGGCATGAAATTCCCTGATCTTTTCGGCGAGGGAAGCGGCCGTAGGTTCGGCTATCAGTCCCACTTTGCCATCGGGAACGAGTGCAGGTAAACCGCCCACATTGGTCACTATCATGGGTATTTCAAAATGATAGGCGAGTGGGGTAACGCCGCTTTGAGTGGCATTGCGGTAGGGTTGCACTACCACATTGGCGGAGCAGAGATAATCTTTGATCTCTTTATCGGCAATGAATTCCGTACGAAGGATCAGCATATCACTGATCCCCAGCTGAACTATCTGGTCTTCGTAAGTTTTGCGGTCATCGTAAAATTCACCGGCTATCATCAACCTGAGATGGGGGATCGGATCCGGCGAGTTTTTCAACAGGTGCATCGCTTCCAGTAAAATATCCAGCCCTTTGTATTTGCGGATGAACCCGAAGAATAATAACACGAAGTCATCCTGTGCTATACCGGTATTTTTCCTGGCTTCTGCCTGCGAGATCTTTTCACCAAAATTATCATACAACGGATGAGGCACATATTTGGCCGGTGCATCGGTGAAGAGGCGAAGATCTTCCAGCACTTTCCGGCTCATGGTGATGAAAGCATCCACCGGTTTGATGAAATATTTTGTAAACGGCTTGTCGCCAAAACGTTTTTCATGCGGGATCACGTTATCCGCTATGCACACCACCTTGCTGTGGCGGTTCTTTTTTGCGATGCGCAAAATAGTGCCAAAGCATGGTCCCATGAACGGTAACCAGAATCGTACGACGATGATATCAGGTCTTTCTTTTTTCAGCCTGCGACCGATCTTTATCCAGTTGAAAGGATTGATGGAATTGATCAGTACTTTGATATCGAGCCCTGCCGGCGCCGCTTCGGTAGAATACTGCGAAGTGCCCGGAAAAAGGAACGAGGGGTATTGCAGCAAAAATGTATAAATGCTCACGTTATTACCTTCCTCCTGGAATGCCCTTGCCAGCCGCTCATTAAATGATGCCATGCCGCCACCGCGTAAGGGGTAGGCGGGGCCGATGATGATGATATTTTTTTGAGAAGACAAATTAAAAATTAAGAATTAAAAATTAACGATTGGTGCGAAGATCAGTGTGAAGAGTCTTTTCCAAGGATTTACGCAGATCAAATGCACACCCATATCATCGCTGATCTTATGCCTGTTCTGCGTGCTATCCATCTGCACTTATCTGCGGAAAACACTTTGCTCTGATCATTAATTTAAAATTTTTAATTCTTAATTGACTCGAGTCCGATTTTTTCTTCTATCAGATAAGAATTCCGCTCGGGCGAATTCCTCGCGATGAGCTCACCGATAAATCCGGCGAGGAAGAGCTGCGAACCGATGATCATGGCCAGTATGGCAAAAAAGAATAACGGCCGTTGCGTAAGCCCGGTATGGTCGAAGAAGAATTTGGTGATCGTCAGGTACAGGAATACAAAAAAACCGAAAAAGAAAAAGAGGGTGCCCCATAAGCCGAAGAAGTGCATAGGGCGTTTGCCGAATTTGCCTACAAACATGATAGAGAACAGGTCGAGGAAGCCGTTTACAAAACGCTCCCAGCCAAATTTGGTCACCCCGTATTTCCGGGGCCTGTGTTCCACCACTTTTTCACCGATCTTGCGGAAGCCCGCCCATTTGGCCAGCACCGGAATATAGCGGTGCATCTCGCCGTATACTTCAATGCTCTTCACTACCTTCTTCTTGTAGGCTTTCAGTCCGCAGTTGAAATCATTGAGTTTGATGCCCGAGCTACGGCGTGCCGCGGCATTAAATAATTTGGAGGGTATGTTCTTGGTGAATTTATTGTCGAAACGTTTTTTCTTCCATCCGCTCACGATATCGAATCCATCGTTGAGGATCATATGGCGCAGGCCGGGTATTTCATCGGGACTATCCTGCATATCGGCATCCATGGTGATGACCACATCGCCCTGGGCCGCTTTAAATCCTTCATTGAGCGCTGCACTTTTACCATAGTTACGCTGAAACTTAATGGCTTTGATATGGCTGTTGCCGGCCCGTAATTCTTCAATCACTTCCCAGGAGCGGTCGGTGCTGCCATCGTCTATCATGATGATCTCGTAGCTGTAATTATTGGCCAGCATCACACGTTCGATCCAGGCCGCTAATTCCGGCAGCGATTCATCTTCATTGAATAACGGTATTACGATTGAAAGATCCATTGGCTATTTTTTATTTGTCTGGCTTAAGGCAACACCCCCGATTAAAGATACCAAAGAACCCAATATCAAATAGGAGATCGTGGTGATCGCAATCGTCATGGGCGTAAAATTGTCGCGGATCTGCTTGTTGTTGTTCTCGATGTCCAGCGGGGTATAATTGCCTTGTTTGGCCGCAAGTTCCGCATTTTCCTTCAATCTTTTTTCGAGTATCTGTGGGTTCATTTTATTGAAAACCACGGTGTAAACGACGATGAATAAAGTGGCTACGATGAATGTTTTAAACCCTTCGGAAAAGTATTCCTTTATCTGTTTGTCTTCACCAGAAGATAATTTGAAAGAGATCAGGCTCCATAAAAGCCCCACCACGAATACTCCCATCACCACGAGGTGATTCCTGCCGTTGACCGGGTAATGCATGACATAAAAGAATATCAATGATAACGCGATCATCAGCACGGCTATTATCAGGCCCTTGTAAGTGGAGGTTATTTTCATGAAAAATGATTCAGAACGATTTGTTGTTTGTTTATGATCCCGATCACCCTGCCTTTCAGTTTCTGCCCGATAAAAGGAGTATTGAAAGAAGTGGAACGGATCATTTCTTTTTCGAAAGTATATTCTTCGCCGGGGGCGAAAAGGGTGAGGCTGGCGGCTGTTCCAGCTGTAAGGGATGGTACTTCGAGCCGGAACAACTCCCTTGGCTGCACCGTAAGCTTTTCGATCAGTGTTTCGAGTGGAGCCCCGTAACGATTGGCTACGCCAAAAAACGATTCCAGTCCGATCATGCCATTCCTGGCATATTCAAATTCACATTCCTTATCATCCCAATGCTGCGGCACATGATGCGATGCGATGCAATCGGCAGTTCCATTTGCGATAGCTTGCCTTACAGCCAGCATATCTTCTTTTTTACGCAGCGGCGGGTTTACTTTCAGATTGGTGTTGTAAGATACCAGGTCTTCATCGCAAAACCAGGCGTGATAAGGTGTTACAGAGAAACTCACCTGCAGCCCTTCTTTTTTCGCGGCAGCGATGAGCTCTATTCCTTTTTGGGTGGTAACACCGGTGATGTGCAACCTGGAACCGGTATACCTTAGCAGTTCGATATCCCTCGCTATCATGAGTTCTTCTGCAATGGAAGGAATTCCCGGTAGCCCGAGCCTGGTGCTCATGATGCCTTCGTTCATCAGTCCGTGGGCGCTGATGCTTTTATCGTTTGGTACCTGCAGTAAGGTAGCGCCGATGCTTAATACATATTGTAAAGCTTTCAGCAGTATGCCGGGGCTTTGCAGCGACTGGATCCCATCGCTGAAAGCGATGGCGCCGCTGTTGTGCATGTCGTACATTTCGGCCAGTTCCTTTCCTTCGGCATTTTTGGTGATGGCGCCGATGGGGTAAAGGTTTATCGGCAATGAAGCGGCTTTCTGCCGGATATATTCCACCTGTATCTTGGAAGAAACGGCGGGATTGGTATTTGGCACCAGCATTACATCCGTGAACCCTCCGGCCGCGGCCGCGGCGGCACCCGACACGAGGGTTTCCTTGTGCTCGAACCCGGGATCGTCGAACTGTGCGAAAATATCCATCCAGCCTATGCTGCAGTGGAGATCGGGGTGAGTGATCACCTGGGCCCCTTCAGCTGAAATATGATCGGCTATTTGGCGGATGATGCCATTTTCAATGAGAATGTCGGTTACTTTTCCGTTAAAAGGAGAGGAGGGGGAAATGATCCTGACTTGCTGTATTAAAACCTTCATGCGTTTTGCGATTATGCAAATATGCAAAAAAAAGACGAGTGAGCAAAATCCTGCGGAAGGCAATGAAGGGATAGTCAGATACTATTTTAGTATTTATTTGCGTTAATAGGCCTTGCAGGGTAGGCAACCGCGGGTAGACTACCGGGAGTAGACAACCGGGAGTAGACAACCGCGGGTAGACAACCCCATTCACCCAACACTCATGAAAAAAACATTATTTATCATCTCCTTATCTTTTTTATGCCTCGCTGCCCACGCTCAATTGAAATGGTACAGCATCACCAAAAGAGATATCGTTTTATATTCCTGCATGGCCGTAGCTGGTACGGCCGACGGTTTCAACCAGGCCATTATTCACCACGACTATGGAAAGGGCATTTCTTTCATCGATTACGAAACTTCCTGGAAACGCAAATACAGGAACGCTGATATCAACGATTACCGGCCGGCATACATCGGCAGCAAATCCTGGCTGGTGTGGACAACCGATGCTTATCACCTCAGCAGGACTGTTGACCATACCGCGACGATTGGAGGTATCGTCATCGCTTCTACTTCCGACCTGAAACAATATCATAAAAAAGACCGGTGGAAAGTGCTTGCGATCAAGCGTGGGATTGTTCCATTGGTGATCCGTGGAATCTTCTTTTCCGCTTTCTATAATAAACTGGGATACGAGCGCCGATAGGCACCGACAGTTGAAGGTTGAAGGTTGAAAGTTGATGGTTGATAGTTGAAGGTTACACTATCAGCGGTTGTGACTTGATGTTGCTTTATCTTCAATGTTATTAAAATTTCCTTTCATAAAATAACCCGTATTAAAATAATATCAACCATCAACCTTCAACCTTCAACTTTCAACCTTCAACCTTCAACCTTCAACCTTAATGTCATATTTTTGAGGAAATAATTTCAACTATATGAAACAAACACTCACTGATAAAGTTGCTTATATCACCGGTGGAAGCAAAGGAATTGGTTTTGGCGTAGCCAGGATATTACTTGATAACGGAATGAAAGTGGCCATCAGCAGCCGCAGTCTTGAAGCAGCACAGAAAGCTGCTGCATCCCTTTCTGCCGATCCCTCAAAAATACTGGCGCTGGAATCCGATGTAAGCACTCCGGGCGCAGAAGCACGGGCCATTAAAGCTGTAACGGACCATTTCGGCCGACTGGATCTGCTGGTGGCCAATGCCGGCGTCGGGCATTTCGCGCCGATAGAAACGCTTACCGATGAAGAATGGAAAAGTACGATCGATACCAACCTTACCGGTGTGTTCAACAGTGTGAAAGCGGCCATCGCTCCGCTGAAGGAAACCAAAGGTTATATTATCACCATCGCCAGCCTGGCGGGAACCAATTTTTTCGCCAACGGCGCGGCATACAATGCCAGCAAGTTCGGGCTGGTAGGCTTCTCCCAGGCCATTATGCTCGATCTGCGCCAATATGGTATTAAAGTCACCACGATCATGCCGGGCTCGGTAGCCACTTATTTCAACGGGCATGTTCCTTCCGATGCCGATGCCTGGAAGATACAGCCGGAAGATATCGGTCAACTGGTGCTCGACCTGATGCAGATTAACCCAAGGACGCTGCCGAGCAAGGTGGAGGTGCGCCCGACAATGCCGAAATAGTGAATAGTCAATGGTGAATGGTGAAATCTTTGAAGATTATTCTGTAATTGAACCTTATTCTCCCTGGCTAAAATTGTACCCTTTTCAAAAAAACTAAAAAGTTTTCACCATTCACTATTGACCTTTCACCATCGCGGAAGCCGCTCACTTTATGCGTATATTTGAATGACACTAGTTTTGCGTTGAAAACTTCGAAGTTTTCACCATTCACCATTCACCATTCACCAAAATGCAGCAGACGTATAATTGTATAGTGGCAGATGATGATGATATCGACAGGATCACCGTTCTGTCGTATATAAAAGATTACCCGTTCCTGAATGTGACCGGTAATTATGCTTCCGCGGAAGAAGCCCTTGCAGCGGCAAAGAAAAATTTGCCTGAGGTATTATTCCTCGACATTGATATGCCTGGCATGAGCGGGCTCGAGCTGCGCCGGGAGTTGCCTGATGTGCCGGTATGTGTATTCATCACGTCGTATCCTGATTATGCGGTGGAAAGTTTTGAAGAAGCTGCGCTTGATTTCCTGGTAAAACCTTTCAATGCCAAACGTTTCGACACCTGTATCCATCGGGCACGGCAGTATCTTGAAGTGCGGCATAAAGCAGGGATGCTCAATCACACACTGGGTGCCGGTACCATATTTATAAAAGATGGACATGATCAGGTAAAACTTCAGCTGCACGAGGTATTGTACCTGGAAGCGATGAAGGATTACACCAGCATCGTTACCGGATCAAAAAAACATTGCGTATTGAGTTCGCTCGGCAGTTTGCTGAAAGAAGACGCGTTTAAGAATTTCATTCGGGTACACCGCAGTTATGCGGTTCAGAAACATTTTATCGACAAAATGACTTCTAAAGAAGTGGTGGTGAAAGGTAATATTTTGCCGGTAGGCAGACTTTTCAAAGATGCATTGGCAGGATTGAAAATTTAAGCTTACTTCATTTTTACATTCCATGATCCGGTATCCGTGACCCAATATCTCCACCGAAAACCGTCGGGACGCGGAATGCACTTTTTCTGTCACCATCAACATCCGACGTTCGATGGAGGATCTCTGCCGTTTGTAAATTAAGCAATCAGAAATGGCATTAATTCACAATATTTGTAACTTCTAAAACCGTCCTTAACTCTTCTCCATGGCAACTATTCTCGAACTGGTGGGCAATACTCCTTTAGTTGAATTAAAGAAACTCAATCCCAATCCTAACGTTACCATTTATGGCAAACTGGAGGGAAACAATCCCGGCGGTAGTGTGAAGGACCGTGCTGCGTATGGGATGATCAAAGGTGCGCTGGACAGGGGAGAGATAAGGGAGGGCACAACATTGATAGAAGCCACGAGTGGCAATACCGGCATTGCCCTGGCGATGATTGCCGGGTTGTTCAACGTGCCGATAGAGCTTGTGATGCCCGCGGATGCAACCCGGGAAAGGGTTTTGACGATGGAAGCATTTGGCGCCAAAGTAGTGCTTACCCCCAAAGAACAATCGATGGAAGGGGCGATCGATTATGCCAATGCGCAACTGGTCAAAGGCGGTTATCATATGCTGAACCAGTTTGGCAATCCCGACAACCCGCTGATGCATTACAATACTACAGGTCCCGAAATATGGCGTGATACGCAGCACCGCATCACACATTTTGTTTCGTCGATGGGCACCACCGGTACTATTATGGGAGTTTCGCAATACCTGAAAGAACAGGATGTGGATATACAGATAGTGGGTTGCCAGCCTACCGAAGGTTCCCGCATACCCGGCATACGCAAATGGCCGGAAGCTTATCTACCCACCATATTCAACCGCAGCAGGGTAGATCGTACGATGGAAATTGATGAGGCGGATGCAAGGGCCATGACAAAAAAACTGGCCAGGGAAGAGGCCATTTTCAGCGGCATGAGCAGCGGTGGTGCTGCACACGCGGCGATAGAACTGGCAAAGGAATTAAATTCGGGCGTGATCGTATTCATCGTGTGTGACCGCGGCGACCGCTACCTCAGCTCCGATTTATTTGACTGACGGCTTAAAGGGCCTTTAACCCGTCAGCAACTACGGATGTTCATCAGTCGACCGGCAGCTCCATGGCTTCATCAAAAAGTTCACACGAAGTTCACAAAAGCAAAAGTTCACACGAAAAAGGGCCTTTTAGGGGTAAAAGTCCACAAACTTAAAGTGTTCTTAATGTGGTAATTGCGTGTGGACTTACACGGTGAACTCCGGGGAGGTCCACAAAAAAAGTCCACAAAAAAAAATTACAAAAAAAAATTTTGTTCAGAGGCGGTAGTACGATGCAAAAAAAACCTTCCGGGGGGGGAAGGTCTTTCATAAAATGTAATTGGTTTCAGTGGTTTTTTCGATAGGTAATGTCTGTAGTTTTTTATAGGATTGGGTTAAGTGGTCTTTTCAATAGGTAATGTTGGTAGCTTTTTATAGGATTGGTTTCTGATATGAAATTAGATCATCCATTTGAATAAAATTGTAACAAACCTTGGAAAGGGCTGTAGTATTTTTTCGAAATGCTCAAACGCCCGGAGGTTCTGAAAAACCTCCGGGGTTTTCTTTCAATCCCGGAGTGTTTGCAGACAAACGCCCGGAGGTTCTGAAAAACCTCCGGGGTTTTCTTTCAACCCCGGAGTGTTTGCAGGCAGACGCCCGGAGGTTCTGAAAAACCTCCGGGATTTTCTTTCAATCCCGGAGTGTTTGCAGGCAGACGCCCGGAGGTTCTGAAAAACCTCCGGGGTTTTTATTTCCCTCCTTTCAATTCTTTCTGCAAAGTTTCCAGTTCTTCCCATTTAGCTGCCGCCGCAAGCTTGGCTTGTTTTGGCCAGCTTGCCGGAACATGCACATTGAATTTCGGGCCGGCAGCATCCAGTATTTCTTTCAGCTTTTTTGCCGACGCTTTGGACAACTGCGAATAAGTAAGAATACCGTTTTTATTGAGCAGGGTAGCGATCTGTTTGCCGATACCTTCAATTTTTGTAAGATCCGCTTTTTCTACCGAAGGCGCTGGGGTAGCTTTTTTTGCAGGAGCCGCTTTTTTAGCCACTGCTTTCTTTGGTGTTGCCTTTTTTATCACCGGGGTATCGGTCACTGTTTCGGCTTGTTCCGTAACATGGATCACACAGTTTTCGATGAACATTCCTTCCGCCGCTGAATAAGAATGCGCCCTGTCGTCATTTTCCCACCTGCCATCATTGAGCAGGTAACGATATTGATATGTTTGTCCCGGTTGCAGGGAAATGGTGGTCTGCAACGAGCCATCTTCAGTCAATTCGAGCGGAAAACCCAGTTCGGCATTCCAGTTATTGAAATCGCCCAGCAATAATCCGCCGGTAGCGTGTTGAACGATATAGTTGGGCAGTAAAAAAGTTACTTGTGTAGACATGCGTTTGTGTTTAATTGTGTATCTGGTCAATACGGTTAAATAATAAGCCCATAAACGGCTAGTTTATGGGCTTACAGCAGGTGCAAATATAGTTAATTACGAATTAAGAATTACGAATTACGAATTGCAATCTTCGTATCATTCGTAATTCGTAATTTTTAATTCGTAATTGATTCCAGTTTTCCTTCTATCGAATCGTCCATTGTTTTCCCCACGATAGCCCCGGCAACAGTTTTGAGGAATGCCACGGCATTGCCATGTTTATTGTCCCAATAGTAACCTTCCAGCGGTTTCACTTCTATCACCGCGATGCGGGGATCATCCTGTCCTTCGGTAAACCAGGTCTTGAGCATAGGTTCCCACAGCTCTGCGATCTTCGCTTTGTCGGCCGTAAGTTTGGCTGTAGCGCCCAGGCTCAGGAAATCCGAATAGGAAGATCCCTGGAACAGCAGGTGCACGCGGGAATCGGCCTTGATATCGCTGTAAATATGACTGTCGTTGGCACACAGGAACCACAATGTTCCGTCGTCGTCGGTAACCTGCACTGACATCGGGCGCACGTGCAGCGGACTGGTTTCCTGAAGTTTTGTAATGAAATGACAGGTATTCTTGTTCGAAAGTTCTTTGATCTTTTTGGCCGCATCCGTACCTCTAAGGTCTTCATGGTTATTTTCTTCCTGTTGTTGATTGATACTGTTCATGTGTTTGGTTTTAATTGATTCACTTTTTGTTCGTTGAATAAATCCAAACATCGTTCCGAAAACCCCGGAGGTTTTAAAAACATAAACCCCGGAGGTTTTGGAAACCTCCGGGGTTTGCACTCAAATCCTAACATCCTCATACAAAATGCGTTGCAATAAAAAAAATAAAAAAGAAGTAACAATTTTTTGTTCTACAAAATTTGAACCCTTACTTTTGCCGCGGAGAGCTGGCAGAGTGGTCGATTGCGGCAGTCTTGAAAACTGTTGACTGTTACAGGTCCGGGGGTTCGAATCCCTCGCTCTCCGC